>JBARZF010000292.1:0-2384 GCA_049649675.1 Rivularia sp. (in: cyanobacteria)
GAAATTTACAAAGCAAACGATTGGTATCTATAGAAGAGCATAATTATATTAATGAAATAGCATCAGAATCTACAAATGAATTGATTGAGGAAGAAACGCAACAGCAATCAAAAGATGTCAAAAATATTATTTTAGAAGAGTTTCAAGCCTTAGATAAATCTGCTCAAAAATCATTGTTGCTGTGGTTGGGTTTAGAAATCAATCAAAATGACTTTTTAGCAATTCTTAATTTAGAAAAACAATATCAGGTTGCTCGTCATTTTCAAAGGCATATTAAAACTATCCTGAAAGCGTTTATTAAGCGCTACAGCGATAATTGTTTGGAAAAAAATCTTGGTACGCGAGAAATTGACCAACTTTGTAAAGATAAACTCAATGATGTTAAATGTTATTTGAGCATTCATTGTAAAAACTTTTTTCGGCAAATATTAACAACAACGGTGCTACACAAAACAAACCAATCGGATAAATTCGCTTTAATTCCGTACCTGGATAAATTGAATGAATATAACCAGCAAAGAATTAAAAATGTTGACATCAAAGATTCTTTAGCTGATGCTTATATAAAAGCGAAGAACAGTATTATTAAAATTCAGCAACCATTTTCAATAGAAGTTGAAACTAAGCTAGAAATTGAACTACAACAATTTAATTCTGCTGTTGAAAAAATAGAAAGCTTTATTGAAAATTGGCTCGTAGTAAACCAAGCTGCATTATATCCAAATCAAAATCAAAAAGTAGAGGCATAAAATGAATTTGACTATAAATGATTTAGCGTTAATCTACCCAGAACAGATTTTTTTAGAATTTTCTCAGCAAGAAAGAGAAAAGATATGGCAAGAAACACAAAAACATCATTACGATAATGCAACAGCACGCTGGAGAAGCTATCTGAATTCTCTTTGTACAAATACTGTTTTAGAATATTTTAAGGAATATATAAAAAACGAAACGGATTTATCATCTCAAAATCTGAAGATTTGGCAAGAAAACGATCTATCTAGTATTTGGAATGTAGTAAACGGTACGGCGATTGAATTAGATACAGCCAAACTGATATTAATTCCTCACGAAGACAAAGATTTTTCCGAATTCAAAGTTCCTCGCGAATGGGTTGATTTACCACAATGGGTAGGTAATTATTATTTAGCTGTAGAAATTAATTTAGAACAATGTTGGTTGCGGATATGCGGATATACAACTCATCAGCAGTTAAAAGAAGTTGGTAAACATGACTTTACTGATGAAACTTATTCGATTACAGTTGAAGAATTAACCGAAGACTTAACAACAATGTGGACGGGAATAGAACTTTTCCCTACTTCAAAACCCGTGGTAGAAGCATTACCCGTTTTATCCAAAGCTGAAATACAAGGTTTACTAGAAATTTTCAATGAATCGAATCCTTATTCACCGCGTTTAGATGTACCTTTTAGTAAATGGGGTGCATTTATCAACAGCGATAAATTAAGAAAACAACTATATCAGCAGCAGCAAACTGAAAATACAGCAGTTGAAATTACCACTACAATTAGCAAAGCTGCTGTAAATTTAGGACAATGGTTTGAGTCAGCATTTGAAACTGGTTGGCAATCTTTAGATGCATTGATAAATCCCGATACAGGATTAGCTTTTGCTTTCAGACAACGTGATGTTTCCAGAGAATTGACTGTTGAAGCAGCAAAAATAATCGATTTAGGAATGCAACTCGGAAATCAATCCGTAGCATTGCTAATTGGTTTAACCAGGGAAGACGATAATAAAATTGGCATTCGTATACAGTTACACCCTGTTAGTACAGAAAACTTTTTACCATCAAATCTTAAATTAGCATTGCGATCGCGTTCGGGTAAAGTCTTGCAGCAACTAGAATCGCGTACTCAAGACAACTTAATTCAGTTAAAACGATTTACTTGTCCCATCGGTAAAAAATTTAGCGTGGAAGTTGCGTTAGATAATTTTAGCATCACCGAAGATTTTACGATTGAAATGCCAGAAAATTATGAGTAAAGTAGTCGTATTAAATTTAGGAAAAGGAAGTGTACAAACAGGGTTTCCCTTCGTCACCGCTCAATTAAAATTAGCAGGTAAAGTAATGCAATTTACTGGTAGCTTACCAGCAATACCCGAGTTAGTAGAACTTTATCGTCGCTGGCAACTTTTTTACGAGTTATTATACAAAGCCCGTTCAATTAATATTCGCAGCATTCAACCTTTAACTTTGGAGCGAGATGAAAATGAAGAAGACGATGACGATATAATAATTGATGAAGCAGACATAACTCACGTTAGTAATGCCGATTTTAACGATGTTTGTCAGCAATTGAAAATAAACTTGGATAATTGGTTAGATTCTCCAGAATTTCGCCCAATAGAGCGTCAAT
>JBARZF010000293.1:0-7001 GCA_049649675.1 Rivularia sp. (in: cyanobacteria)
TGCAGGGCGATCGCACTTCTTAGGAGTAAATTTGTATTTGATAAACACCATCTTGGATTATTATACCGGAGAAGGTAAAGATACCAAATGGGTTCTATATATTTCTGATAAACCAACTTTAGATGAAGATGGTGCAAATCAATGGTTCATTGGTAGTTCTTACCGAGATGGTAAACTTAATAAAGACGGTACTTACACTGGAGAATTAGAAACAGTACTTTCCCCTGGGGTTACAGGTAAGTATGTAATTATTAAAACTGATGGTTATGAATATGTTTGGGAAAGTGTTTATGAAGATAATAACCAGAAGAATACAGGTATAAATGTTACTAGTACTCCGGCAGATTTGAAGGTAATCGAAGTTAAGACTTTACCTCAGAACTACTCGGGAGATAAGACTACCATTGAGTGGACGGTAAGAAATGATGGTGCTGATGTTTGGTCGGGTACGCGCTACTGGTACGATGAGATTTGGATTTCTGATAAAGCTGAATTTAATTCTCCTGGTGCGAATCAAAATAAGGTAGGTTTTGTTGCTTACAGTCCTGAAAATGGTTTGGGTGCTGGAGAAAGTTATACTCAACAAGCTGATGTGGTTTTACCTGTTGGGTATGACGGTGAATATTATATTCACGTCAGTACCGACTACAGCTATGAAAGAAATAGCAAATTCCGGGGTGAAATTCCTGTACGTGGGAATAATGACTTAACTAGAAAAAGCTTTGAATATCGGGTTTATGAAAATCCAGATAATAATTTAGGTAGCGAAGCAATTGATGTTACTTACCGCGAAGCTGATTTAAAGATTAGTAATGTAGGAGTATCCAACGGTACACCGCAATCTGGTGAAGAAATTACCGTTACGTGGGATGTTGAAAATCAAGGTACTCGCGATAAGCTGCTACGCAGCTTGATTGTATAATATAAAAATCAGTAAAGAGTGCGATCGCCAGCCGGTATGCCAGCAAAAAATCATCTTTCTCAGGAACAGAGGGAACGACTACTAAAAGCTCTCAAAGAGCATGAGAACCCTTATGTGAGAGAAAAACTTTTCATTTTATTATTGATGAACGATGGAAAAACGTATCAAGAAATTAGCGATTTTTTAAATATTGCATATTCAACGGTAGCATACTGGGCAGTTCATGGCGACCCAGATGACTTAGACAGTTTTTTAGATGGAAGAAGAGAAGGTAATTTTCGTAAAATGACTAAAGAATACGAAGAATTATTATCAGAAATAGTTGACAAAGACCCAGCAGAATATGGATATGAATTTGGTCGATGGACATCTGCGAGATTGGCAACATATCTTGAAAAGATAACAGGAATTAAATTAAGTGGCTCTCAAGTTAGGAGGATATTAAGTAGAAAAAAGTACGTTTACCTCTGGGCAAAGTATAGCCTTGAGGATAAACAAAATCCAAATAAACGTAAGGTATTTAAAGAAAAATTATCTGAGTATTTAAGAATTACTAAAGAAAGCCCAGAACACTTACAGGTATGGTTTTGGGATGAAAGTGGGTTTAGTTTAAGAGTTATAAGAAGAAAAACATGGGGTAAAAAAGGTCGTAGAAAAAAAGTAACTGGGCAACGAAGAAGAGGAAGAGTCAATATCATGGGAGGTTTACGTTATCACGATAAAAAAAGAATTAATTTCGTCATAAAAAAAGGAGATGCAGATGTATTTTATGAACAGCTTACTCTTTTATATAAGTTTTTATTGGAAGAATGGATAGAACAAGGAAATAAAATTGAATTATTTAATGATTGTGCAGCAAAAATAGTGATTATTTTAGATAATGCGAGCTTCCACAAAAGGAAAGATATTTTAGAAAAAATTGAGAAAGAAATGCCAAACATTATTTTGGAATTTTTACCACCATACAGCCCAGATTATAATTTAATTGAACTGGTTTGGCATTCAGCCAAAGAATATATCGCTCACAGATTATTTGAATCAGTCGAACAACTAGAAGAATTGCTAAATAAATTGTTAAATCAAGGAGGTCTTATTATTAAATGGGACCGCAAGATTAAAAATAAAGGTAACGCTGTTTATTCAATTTAGCTGCGTAGCAGCTTAGATTTGCCGAATGCTGGTTATGTTGGTCGTACTTTTAACGTCCAAAATTATCCCGGATTGGAAGAATTAGTTAAGAAACAACCGGGTTTATTAGCAGATGCAGGTGGTGGGGATATTGCTTTCAAATTCAACATTCTCGCAACTGCTACGGTAATGAGTAGGGATGAATTTATTGCAGAACAAACCGAAGAAGCGCTGAAGTTAAGAACAGCTATTCTTACAGATACAGAAGCATCTCCTCGGTTAATTAATCTTGCTTCCTCGGAAGAAACTTGGACAAATTCTTACCTCGCTGCTTTAGAATCAGCAGGATTGCTGCGTCCGGAAGATGATAAACCACCTATCCGAGAAAATACTAAAGTAATTAGCTTAATGGCTACTTTAACTAGCGGTTTATTATTAGGTCCTGCTGGTGATGAGATTATTACAGACGGTGATTTAGTTAACTTCTTTGCCAAAGTGAGAAAATGGTACGGACATGATTCCAATTTAGAAACTGGTAATGAAATACCAGATTTAACTCAATTTGATAAACAATTATCTGGAGTTACTCATACGAGTGCATTTAATGTTTACGTACCTTTCAAAGATGCGAAATTGGAATTACCAGGAGGTGTTTCTGTACCCCCACCATCTTTCAATAGTTTCTTCAGTGCTGTAGGTAGTACCAGCGAACTAGCAAACCTCACCGGACCAATTGGTTTTGGTGATGAGAACTTTGTACCTTTAGATACTCAGCTACCCTATACAATTAACTTTGAAAATGCTGCTACTGCTAGTGGTGCCGTAGGAGAAGTACGGATTGTTACTA
The DNA here is from genome assembly GCA_049649675.1 of Rivularia sp. (in: cyanobacteria). GTDB lineage: Bacteria > Cyanobacteriota > Cyanobacteriia > Cyanobacteriales > Nostocaceae > Rivularia. The sequence continues at coordinate 2,898 of JBARZF010000293.1, forward strand.
AGCTCGATGAAGATTTAGACCCACGTAGTTTCCAATTAGGAGATTTACGTTTGGGTGATATTCAGGTGAATATTCCAACTGGACGCAGTTTCTTCCAAGAAAACTTTGATTTTACTGCTGCTAAAGGCTTTATTTTAAGAGTCAGTGCTGGTTTGGATATCGAATCTAATACCGTTACCTGGCTGCTACAGGCGATTGACCCCAAAACCGGGGAAGTTGTCAAAAACACCGATATTGGCTTACTGCTGCCCAATAATGCTGAAGGTATCGGTAAAGCTTTTGTCTCCTATACCGTCTTACCAAAAGCAGACATTGCAACGGGTGCGGAAATAACTAGCACTGCAAGAATAATTTACAATACCGCAGCACCAATTGATACTGAAGAAACTATCAATATTGTTGATGGTGAAGCACCTTCTACAACAATTAATGTTAAATCTTTGAGCGGAGTAAGTAACGTTTCTGAGTCCCCATCTCCTCACCTTCAAAAAGTAAAAGGTAGTACTGATTATCTGGTTAATTGGGAAGCTAACGACGATGAAACGGGTTCTGGTGTCAAGCACGTTACGGTATATGTCGCAGAAAATGGTGGTGACTTTAAGATTTGGCAGCAACAAACTACAGATACTGAAGCTGTATTTAGCGGTAAAACCGATACCACTTATGAATTCCTCGCACTCGCTACAGATAATGCAGGAAATAGAGAACAACCGGATTTAGGTATAACCCCACCGTCAGATGGTTCAACGGTGAATTTGGGTACTTTACCCACTGTCGGAGAAACTACCAAACCGGAAATTTTACCTTCTCAGCCAAGTCAAGCAGTATCTACAAATAACTTATTTATCAAAGCACAAGCAAAAACTCCGAATAGCGCAGTAGATACTAACAAACCTGAATTTGATACGGTATTACGTCCGTTTACCGCACAAGCCTTTGCTACCAACATACCGCAGAGTCATGCTGATGTCGGTGCAATGGCGATCGCAATTCTTTCCAACGGTGATGTAATTGCGAGCGGTGGTAGCAACCGGGGTTCTTTATACCGTTTCGATAAAGAAGGAGGTGTTGCAAGTAATCCGTTTGCAACCTTGAAATACCCCGTCTTTGATTTAGCTTTGGATAACAACGGTTTCCTCTGGGGAGTTACTGGTGGTGCTGCTTTAATCAAACTTGATCCAGAATCCGGTGAAATTGTCAAGGAATATGGCGATAGTATCACCACTGGTTTGGCAATTAATCCTTCGAGTGGTTTAATTTATGTGGCTTCCGGTAACGGAATAGAAGTATTTAACCCTTCGACGGAAACATTTACTCATTACAGCGATATTCGGGTAGATAATTTAGCAATTAATCCTCGCGATGGGAAATTATGGGCTACTACTTATCCGGAGCGTGGAAATGTTATCAGCTTTGACGAAGATGGAAAAGCACAACGGATGGTAGAGTATGACTCTCCGATAGATTCCATCGCTTTTGGTTATAAGGATAGTCAACTGGATAATTTACTGTTTGTTTCCGACAACAGTGGTAAATTGCACATGATTGATACCTTAAGTTTAGAATCAATTACCATTGCTACTGGTGGAAGTCGGGGAGAAATTGTTGAAACAACTCTCGACGGTAAGGTATTAGTTAGTCAAAGCAATCAAATTGATATTTTCAATCCAGTATTAGCACCGGAAGTTAAAGCAACAAACCCCGCTCCTGGTTCTACAGTTGCTTTGCCACAAGGTACAATTAACGTTACCTTTGACGCGGATATGTTTGAAGGTAATGTTAATGATGCAGCATCGGTACTCAATCCTGCTAACTATCAATTAATAGATGCTGATGGAAATATTATTAATCCGTTGTCGGTTAAATACGATAAGAACAACCGTACTGCGTTATTAGAATTCAACGGTATTAATCCAGGAGAATACAGCATTAATATTCTTCCTAGCTTGGAAAATAGCGCTGGGTTGAAGATGGAAAATGTTTATAACACCTTATTTACTGCTGTTTCCAACTTCTCAGATTTAGTAGACTTTGAATTTAGTAATCCTCGCTCCAACAGACAAAATCAAACCGTTTCTTACGACGTTACTATTACCAATACCGCAGATCAAGATTTACAATTACCGTTGATGCTAGTGTTAGATCCAGAATTGTATTTCAACGGTGAAGTACAGGATGCAATTAGTCAGAATGATAACGGTGCATTCTTGGTTGATTTACAAGATAGTTTGGAAAATGGCACATTAAAAGTTGGTGAATCGATTACCAATCGTACCATTACCGTCTTTAATCCGGATGCTTATAGAGTAGAGCTAGCACCGGGAATTTATACACTACCTTATGACAACGCTGCACCAACAGTTACTTCAAATCCGATTACTGTTGCGATCGCCAATACGGAATATAGTTACCAAATTCAAGCAAGCGATGCAGATGGTGCAGAATTTGGTTATCTGTTATATGACGCTCCAGAAGGAATGTCAGTTAGCGAAAATGGTTTAATAACTTGGCAACCTACTACTGATAGTGACGTAAATACCAAGGTAGAAATATACGTCTTTGATAAACGCGGTGGTTACACCAAGCAAGAATTTACAATTAACTTTGCTCTTGGTAATAACAAACCTGTATTTAACAATATTTCTGCAATTAGTGGTGCTAGAGTAACTACCGAAGAAAATTCCTTCACTGTCTCCGCAAAAGAAGCACAAACCCTACAATTACAAATAGAGGCAACGGATGCAGATGCAGACGACGAAAAACTTACATACTGGGCTGATAATCTCCCAGGTGGTGCCGTATTTGACGCAAAAACTGGCGTTCTTACTTGGACACCGGGTTACAGCAGCGCTGGTACTTATGAGAACGTTGAGTTTACAGTTACTGACGGTAAGAAACGAATTACTCAAATTGCTACCTTCCTAGTTGCACCAACAAATCAACTACCCGAACTAAAAACAATTCCTTCAAACTTCATCAGGGAAGGAGAAAGCGTCCGCATTCAACTACAAGCAACCGATGCGGAAGGCGATAATTTAACCTATAGCAGCAAATTACTTCCTGGTGGTTCTAAATTAGAACCCACCACCGGATTGTTTGAATGGACACCCGCATTCTTCCAAGCAGGAGACTTTGAAATCCCATTTACGGTGAGCGACGGTGAAAATATTGTTACTCAAGCCGCTAAAATAACTGTCTTTAACGCTAATGCTGCTCCGGTATTTGATAACTTGGGAAGCCGATATATTCAAGAAGGAGAGCAATTACGCTTCCAAGCATTTGCTTTTGATGCTGATAACCCAGATTTTGTACTTCAGGAAAGAAATGCTGCGGGTGAATTAACTATTTTGGAAGGTAGTGAGGCTACGATTACCTACACTGTTGAAAACCTTCCTCCAGGTGCGACATTCGACGCAGAAACTGCTACCTTTATTTGGACACCAGATTTTAATTCTGCAAACAATTACAACGTCACCTTTACAGCAACAGATGATGGAGATGATACCGGATTCAACGCTACGACAACTGTCACCGTACCCATTACTGTTTACAATACCAATCGCGCACCAGAAATTGTAGATTTTGATAACCCATTGGTAAATAAAGGGGAATCCACCGAATTTGTAATTGCAGCAACGGATGCAGAAAATGATAATTTACGCTTTAGTTTAGTTAGAGAAAGAGAAGCCGGATTTGGAATTCCCGAATTTATCAACTTTGTCGATAACGGTGATGGTACAGCTAAGTTAACGGTTTCCCCAACGAATAAAGATGCTAGCGGTAGTTACAGCTTTACCTTAATAGTAGAAGAAATCCGCAGCGATAGCGAAGCACCGTTGTATGTAGAAAAAACCTTTAATATCAACGTTGGAGGTACAAACGACGCACCGCAAATTAACTACATCGGTAGCAAGGTGGCAGTTGTTGGAGAAGCTTTACGATTCAACGTAGAAGTTGGAGATAACAACCAAGATGATTTAACCTTTGACATTCAAGGTTTACCTGAAGGTGTCACCATAACCGAAGGAAAATATGGGCAAGCAAGCGTTGAATGGACTCCAACAACGGATAATGTAGATATAACCTATCCCGTCACTGTAAAAG
>JBARZF010000294.1:0-5392 GCA_049649675.1 Rivularia sp. (in: cyanobacteria)
TTGTAATACTTCTAATTGAGGATATGCTCTTAAAATAGGACTTATATCACTTTGTCTAATCCAAGATATTTCGCATTCCATTGACTCTATATCACCAATAAATATAGCCTTTAAATTGGTTAATTTATCTTTAGCATTAACAAGCGCATCAATAATTCCGGAGCTATCATTTTCGTAAGCTTCACCCCATTCACCAATAATCAAAGCTTCTAATTTGCTAGCTTGAGAATCCTGTAAAAAAATTGTAACCTGTTCTGTTTCAAGAGGAGCAGAATCGTAATGCCATAGTAGTTTATAAGCTGTATTTGCAGAATCTTCAATCCCAACTTCTGGGTTGTAGTCTACTATCTGACGATTAGCAAACGTCTCGGCGTACAGTTCTTTAAATCTCTCAAATAAATTCCAAGGTTGATATTCTTCTAAAGCTTGCTTTACCCGTGCTTCTTCTCTACGTCGCAATAACTTATAAGCATGACGCTGTATTTTTTTCGGCTCCCACCGCAATGCTTGAATTACCAACTCCAAACCCGCATCCCCATACTTCAAAGCATCGGTAAGCGCTGCCAATTTTACGTCTACTACCGGATTCGATAACCTACGCTTTATCCCCTCAATTCCACCTAACACCGCACCATGAATCGGAGGTGGAGATTGTCCCCCCAAGACAGCATCATATTTTCCTGGTTGTTGATTCTCTGGCATGACACTCTTTTTAGAACTACTTCTATTAGATTTCCCAAAAATGGCGATCGCTTATACATCTGTTGACATTTTTACCCATCGCCATTTGTAATTTAATCCTAGAAAACATAATAGTACATTAGTTCTATAAAAGATACCCCCTAATGTAGAGGCGTAGCACTGCGGAGCTCTCTACATCGGTTATCTGTATTTATTAGGAATTACGTAAAGCCCCCCTTAAAAAAGGGGGGTTGGGGGGATCTCAGTATCTAGAACACTATGTTTTCCGTTATCGGTGCGTAAGTCCTGTTTATTTACGACATCTCAACGACACCGCAAGCAACCCGTTTACCAGCATCACCGCTGGGCTGGGATTTCAAATCGTCTTCTCCTCGGTGGACGATAACTCCTTTACCTACGATGGAATTAGCGCCATCAAGACTGGCTAGATTATCAACGCGCCTGTATTTTGCGTTACCGGAAGCTTAACAGAGCAACGATCAATTTATTTTAATAGATTTTCATAATTGAGTTTGAGAGAAAATAGGTAAACGAAAAATCTGAAATTATTTAAAGTATGTAAGTCTTTTACTTAGTTATTGGTAAAAATAATCTTACCTTAATCAAAGTTTTACCCGTATTATTCTCAAATTATATAAAAAAAATGAATCAATCTTGAATAAGTCTCTCTTAGTGATAGGATGATACCTCGATGTTTATTCTTTGAAATAAATCATGGCTAAGAATACTCTTCGTAATTTGTTGATCGGTGCGGGTGTTGCTGCGGCTGGTGCAATTGGAACCAAGAAAGCTGTAGACTACTTCAAGAATCGTGGAAAAGAAGAAGCACCACCAGAAAGCGAACCTGATGCTGAAGCACCCGCAGCTGATGAAGTTGCTTTCGCTTCTGTTGAAGAAAGTTCCGTTCAAGGCTTTTTAGATTCAAGCTTTGGCGACGCTGGGCGTTACGTTCCCAATCGTGCGCCGAAGATTTTTGAATATCAAGGCGAACAGTACATGGTGATTTGGGCTTATGACAACAAGCAACAGAAAAATCAGATGATGGCCTTCAAATATACCGATGCTGGTCGTAAGATGGTTGCGAGTGTTGGATATACGAATGATAAAACTGATTACAATCTCAGCTTAGATCCAACGCCTTTTGCTGTTGAGGTAAATGGTGATAAGTTGCAATCCGGACAGTCTACAACTGCTGGTACTAATGATGTAGATTTTGTTCTAGCTTAACTAAGTTAAAACAAAGTTAGATTTTTGAACAAATTCTCAAAACCCGGTTTTTCAGAAAAGCCGGGTTTTTAATTTTTAGAAATAATTTCGGAATTATTATTATGACCAATATCGTCGATAAATCAAAGAGTCTTAATAAATATTTTCTTTCTCATCCTATCGTCAGAGAAATATTGTAGGAAATAATTAAATATTACTTCTATAGAAGGAGCAATATTTATAGTATTAAGCGCTAAATTTTAATCAGTGAATAAAATAGTTGTAAAAGTGTCAAGGGCTAGCGGTATCAGAGCTACTGTTGATACGGGTTAATTTATAGCAAATCACGCTTAAATAATACACGTAAATATTTTTAGTTGTGAAGTGAGCTATTTTCTTAACGACTCAATAGTTTCGCAAGCAATTACATCGTCCTCGTCTTACCGTTTATCTGTTATTTACCTTTAACGCTTTTACTGCCCTCCGTAAATTTAAAAGAGAGAAGAACACATGGCTAACAATCCAATTGAAAATATCATTCCAAACCAACCTCCCGTAAGTCAGAAGAAGTCCGACGCTCACACCCTAAAGTCTCGTTTGGAGTGGGGTGAGCCTGCATTTACTATTCTCGACGTGCGCGATCGCCCAACCTACAATGATGGTCACATCATGGGCGCTGTATCAATGTCGATGGATGGTTTGGGTGATACAGCAGCGGAAAGTTTAGCTAAAACTCGCGATATCTACGTTTATGGCGCTAGCGATGCCGATACAACCCAAGCCGCACAAGCTTTGAGAACTAAAGGTTTTGAAAATGTATCCGAGCTAAAAGGTGGACTTGCTGCATGGAAAGCAATCGGTGGTCCTACTGAAGGTATTGTAGAATCAAGAACTTCTGTTGGTAAGGATGATTAGAACGTCGTCGATAGAGTGAAAGATCGAACAGCAAATATGGACAAGTAAGGCAATTTTAGATTTTGGATTTTGGATTTCTGTTAAATCGTAATTTCTAATGTTGATTCTTAGCCCACCTTACGGTGGGCTTTGTAATTGTGGTTCCCCACCCTTCGAGGGTAAGGGCGATTCTAATACTCAAAATTTAATGCTCAAACATTCCTTGAAACTGCAACAAATCCAACTGCACTATTGTCGGCAAGCATTTGAAACAATCCTCGGCTAATTCCAATCTCTCCTCGCGTTCGAGCATTTTTATTAACTTTCGCCGAATACTTACCAAATAACGTACATCGTTAGCAGCATAACTTAGTTGAGCATCGGATAAATTTTCAGCGTTACCCCAGTCGGAAGATTGAGCGCTTTTATCAAGTTCTACTTCTTCCAACTGCATCACCAACTCTTTAAGCCCGTGTCTGGGAGTATAGGTACGAACTAATTTACTGGCAATCTTGGTACAGAAAACCGGATTTACCATGATTCCCAGATAATGACGTAAGGTTGCCAAGTCAAAACGGGCAAAGTGAAATATTTTGACAACATTATCTGCTTCAAAAAGTTTTTTCATGTTGGGGGCTTCAGTTTGTCCCTTGGCAATCCGCACAACCGTTACCTTACCTTTATCATCCGCTATCTGCACCAAACATAAACGGTCGCGTAAAGGTAATAATCCCATAGTTTCGGTATCTACAGCAATCGCTTCACACTTGAGATATTCCTGCATAGTCGAATCATCAAAATCGCGATCGCAAACCTGAAAATCTTGTAATTCCATGAATCCTTAAAAATCAATGTAGTGTTTGTCGCTGTTAAAACTTTGTCAAACACTACTTTATTCTTAAAAAAAATAATAAATCAAACTTATCTACTACGAATAAAAATTTGTGTCAGAAAATATTCGTCCTCGCTATTTACGGCGACTCCAATCCCGGTTAAGTTATATTTACCCTTAATATTCTTGAGATGTCCGGGACTTTCAATCCAACCTTTTACAGCTTCGGCAACCGGATCTTCATAGCCAAAGTTGAAAGCAACGTTTTCAGATGCACTGTTATAGCGAATAAAAGTACCATCAACTCTTTTCGCAAAACCATTATGACTAAACGGCACTTGGTGTTTAGCCATATTCTGGCTGTGAATCCTCGCTTGCTTGGAAATTTTGCTATCTAGCTTCAACTTTGGCAATTTTTTGGAAACTCGATATTGATTTATTTTGTCAAATATGGACTTTTCCAGTTCGGTAGTTTTTACAGTATTAGATAACTTAATTGGAGGTGACGGAATTACCAATGGCTTCTTTACAGTCGGCTCGCTCGTAGACGTATGACCGGGTACGGGCTTTGTGGTCATAGCACTCGCTAACACAATAGTCGTAAAAGCAATGCCAAGAATAGTTTTTCGACTCATGGGCGATTACATAGTTGATAGTCTCTTGAGACGCTGACTTAAGTTTAATGGTTTCTTTATATACCCGTGTTTTTTTTAGGTGTTTTATTATTTAAAGAATCTTTGCACATCCTTCCTTTACCGTCAAGACTAGCTAATTCAGGCAATTTTGATATTTTTTTTATATAAAGTAATTCAAAATTATAAATGAAGACTTTAAAAAGTTTTAATTTATTTAGGCAAATATTCGGACTCAGTATCGCGGTTATTAATCCGATCTGAAAATAATTATTGTTTGGTTATAAATTATACTGAAAGTTCAGAAATTAAATTCAAAAATAGATAGTAAAAAAAACTACCTTTTACCAAGAGATTAAAACTTAAAATATAGGGGTTTTTGGTTGAATTCAATAGAGACTACAAACCGTTTATCCTTACGAGAGATAAAGCAATATAAAATATTTTGGCGTTGCTGAATCCAAATATTAATTTCTATTTTGAGACATTGCAGTGTATAAGCCGTCTCTACACAGGTTTCGCTTGTAATATACAATTAGACTTCTATCTACTTTTATTACTAAAATACCCTTATCAACTTCGCTCATCTTTAGCAGGATTCGTACTGATAAAACTATATGTATATAGCGATACGTTCTAAAATATCAAAATTACAATAAAGTTAAACTAAAATCAGATAAATCGCCGATTAATTGAAACTTATATAATCTTTATCAAACTTGATAATTCATTGATGATTGCATCATTCTCATCTACATCCTTCAATATTATTTCAACCGCAGCTATTGCCGTGGCGTTAGCGCTAACCCATTTATTTAGTGGTAAACTGCGTTTTATTAACGTTCCTCGCAGTCGCTGGTTAAGCGGTGCGGGTGGAGTCTCGGTTGCTTATGTTTTTGTACATATCTTACCAGAATTGAGCGAACATCAAGCGGTTTTAGAAGAAGCGCAAGAAGGATTAATTTCTTATTTAGAACATCATGTCTACCTATTAGCATTATTAGGATTAACCATATTTTACGGTTTAGAAAAAATGGCTAGTGAATCTCGCGAAAGTCAGGAGAAGGCGGGAAAAGGAGACATTACAGCCCAAGGAGTATTTTGGGTACACATTGCATCTTTTGCA
>JBARZF010000295.1:0-5172 GCA_049649675.1 Rivularia sp. (in: cyanobacteria)
AAGCATCAGAAACCATCGCAGCACAGGTATTACCTCGCTCAATTTCGATGGAAAACTTGTTAATTAAAATTAATCAAGCATTAGCAGTTAGCAGTTAGCAGTTAGCAGTTATCAGTTATCAGTTATCAGTTAGCAGTTATAGCGGCATAGCTAATAGCTAAAGTCGCTTCAATCATAGAAACGAGTAAAATTTTGAACAGGCTCTTAATTTTATTTCCCGTCAGGATTGAGATGCTCCCAGACTTCCTTAATCTTTAACAAACCGACGTCGCGCTTCTTGAGTTGAATGCAAAATCTGCTCTAAACTCACCCAATCTTCTCGTTCAATCAAACCGACTAATTCATCAAGATTCTCACGATACTTTTGCAGGGACATTAACAAAGCTTCTCGATTGTATTTTGCCATCATTACGCCCAATTCCGGATTCCCCCCACCGACGCGAGATGTATCGCGAAAGCCGGAACTAGCAAACTTTTGGGCTAGCTGATGAACTTGAGAATCGGTTTCTTTCTCGCAAGCCCCAATCAAAGAAGCACTCGTCATTACTGGTAAATGAGAAATCAAGCTAACTGCTTTATCGTGTTCTTCGGGGGAGCAGTAATGAATATTTACCCCTAACGGACTAATAAGATTTTCAATAACTGAAATTGCCGTTGTCGGAGTTGTATTTATAGGTGTAAGTACGTAGGGCTTATCGTTAAATAAATTTGAACGTGCAGCTTCTATACCAGAATCGTTGCTACCCGCCATTGGATGTCCCCCAACGAAATTTTCCCATACGGGTGAAATGCCTTTCACAATAGGGGTTTTCACCGAACCAACATCAGTTATTACACAAGAACTTGGTAAATGAGCAATCAATTGCTCAAGTGTGGGAATAATAAATTCGAGAGGTGTACAAATAAATACTACCTCCGCTTCCGACAGCAAGCTCATATTAACCGACGCTTGGGTAACAACACCCATAGAAATTGCTCTTTGAGTAGTTGAATCGCGGCGACTGACTCCCAAAACATGATGCCCTTGCTTCTTTAAGTCTAAACCTAAAGAACCACCTATTAATCCAAGACCAACTATGCCGATTATCATACTTAATTTTTAGAGGGGGAAGAGGGGGTAGAGGGGGAAGAGGGGGTAGAGGGGGTAGAGGGGGTAGAAAATTTCTAACTCTTAACTCCTCATTCTTAACTTCTAACTTTTTTGTTCCCCAATTACCAATGCCTAATGCCCAATCCCCAATTCCCATTTATGAATTAGATATTACTTAATTTCCGCATTATTTAGCAATTATTAAAAAATCAGAGGTAGCATCAATGACTGTAGAAGAATTATTGGAAAAATATGCGAAAGGATTTAGGGATTTTAGCGGTATTGAACTCAGCGAAGCTAATTTATGTGCGGTAAAACTTAGTGGTGCGGATTTGAGTCATGCTAATTTAAGCATAGTAAATTTGAGTGGCGCTAATCTTGCTAAAGCTAATTTAAGCTACGCTCAACTTAATGTAGCAAGACTTAGTGGCGCTCACCTAGAAGGTGCAAATCTTTATAAAGCTAGTTTGAATGTAGCTAATTTGATTCGAGCTAATTTGAATAATGCTCAATTAGTTAAAGCTTCTTTGATACGAGGTGAATTAATTCGTGCTGATTTCAGCCGCGCTAATTTATTAGAAGCTAACTTGAGTAATGCCGATTTACGTGAAGCTACACTTCGTCATGCTGTCTTACGAGATGCTAATTTAAATCAAGCTTGTTTTCGAGGTGCGTCTTTAGTCGCAGCTAATTTGGAAAGAGCTACTTTGAATGCTACCGATTTAACTCGTGCTGACTTAAGCGGTGCTAATTTGCGAGAAGCTGAACTTCGTCAGGTGAATATGTTTCGCGCTAATCTTAGCGGTGCGAATCTTAGCGATGCAAATCTTCGATGGGCTGACTTGAGAGGTGCTAATTTACAATGGGCGGATTTAAGCGGTGCTAAATTAAGCGGTGCAAATTTGGCAGGTGCCGATTTAAGCAATGCTAATTTGACTAACACAAGTTTCGTTCATGCCGATTTAACTGAAGCAAAATTAATTCAGGCTGAATGGGTTGGTGCAGATTTAACTGGAGCAACTTTAACCGGCGCAAAACTTTATGCTACCTCTCGATTTGGCTTAAAAACCCATATGTTGATTTGTGAATGGGTTGACTTGAGTCAAAAAGGCGATCGCTCAATTATTCATCATTTGAATGCTGAGGATTCGGGGGAATTTTTCAACGAAACTCCGCCAACTATTCGTATTATTATAGATCGACCTTTAGACCCAGAAGCGAATTTTGCTTTAGCGGGTGCCTATTTCCAAATCACTCAAAAATATCAAGGATTAAAACAACCCCCCAGCATGGAAATTGGTCACCGTCGCACCGTTTTTACTTTCCGTGTAGACAGCGATGAAAGTTTATTTCCTATTGCTTATATGGCAATTATTCCCTTTCGAGATGCTGCTTTTACCCAAAAAAGTATATATACGGCAATAGAGATACTTGCCAGCCAAGATACAGGCGAGCAAGTAATTAACCTTCAACTTTTGCAGCAGTTAAATACTTTAGTAGAGCAAGCAAAGCAGCACGTAAATACAATCAAAAATGCCACTAAAATATTAGCAATAGCAGCAAAATTAAAGTTTTTTCAAGCTCCTACGCAAACAATTTTGACAAATTCTAGCGCCAAAAACTTAATTATTTACGATAGTCCGCATTTTGGTAAAAGACTAATTGACCATCCCCAAATCGAAGCTGATTTATATGAAGATGAGTTAAGCGAACTTTCTAAATCCAGGCAACCATCTTTAAATATGATTGTAGATTTCTTTAAAGGGTTTCATTATATTAAATAAGGAATTGGGAATAGGACATAGGGAATAGGGCATGGGGCATAGGGCAATGACCCTAAGACATAAAGTTCTAACTCATATATTTCATACTTTATAGTAATCGTTTTATTCTTTACAGTTGTTTAAGTTTAAATCATAGTAACTATATAATTTATAAATAATTGCTTAATTCTCAAAAATTATTAGACCTAATATAGCGTCACTATCTTTCTTAATTGCAAATTTATTAAATAAAACTAAAAAATAATAAAATATAATTCTCCATGTCCAATTCCTAATTCCCAAACCATAATAATATTGATTCAATAAGATATACAGGAGCAGTTCGGAATGTTCAATAAAATGATGGGTCGTACCCGGTATGTAGTTTGTCGTATCATGCTACATCTAAGAGGTTCGGAAGTTGCACCTATTTTAGGAGTATTAAACCGTAGCGCCAGTGAAGCGATTGATGCTGAAGGTGATATGGAGGTTATTGGAGAACAATTAGTTTCGATTTGCGAAAATCTATTACAATACGATGAATCTTGGATGTCCTCCGCCAATGAAGGCGATGTGTTTTGGAAGGAAGAAGACGCAGGAGACTACTTTCAAGAATTATTTACCGACTCCGCAGAACGCTATTTAAGCGAACCACCATCCGACTATTCCAACTCGGATGAATCTTTTTCCGTTCCAGTTACCCGCAATGTAGTGGTGATGATTACAGCGGCTTATGAAGGAGAAGTACCGCAATTAGAAGATGATTTGTCTAATATTGCCGCTCTTAAAGAAGCTTTAAAGGCTTTAATTGATTTACATTACAAAAATAAAATACGAGCAGTTCAAGTACACTTCTCCCCAGCACAATTAGGTGACGAACTGACTAACGACCAGTTATTACAACATTTTACAGAATTGATACCTTTGTAAATATTAGGTAATAGGTAATAGGTAATAGTTATTATAGACTTTCGATCGATCTTTGGAGTGCGGAGGGTGTCCTTCATTGAAAAAAAATCAGTCCAATTTCTATTCCTTGTTTCCCGTTCACCGTTACCAATTACCAATTACCAATTACCAATTACCAATTACATAAAAGTCGGTTCTCCGTACCGATCGCGACCTTAAATAAGTTGTTAAGCTCAAAGATAGAAGAAAAATTATCAGATTATGACAATTTTGCGTAAATTTACAGCGGTTTTTTTAGCCTTGAGTTTGTGTTTTACAACAGTTGCTTGTGGTGGCGGAACTACAACAAGCAACCCGCAGGCTAGAAATGTAACTCGAACTACAACAAATACCAGAATTAGTGATGGTGAATATCCCGTACAGCAAGCTAGTTACAACGATGCTGATGGACAATATACGCTATTTCTGTTAAATAGCCCTTCTCCAACTTTTAAAACCGATAAGTTGCAAATGGCTCGTCTTACCGAAGAACAAATCAAAGAAGGTAAAAGTAGCTACCTTAAAGTAGAAAACGGACAGCCCGCACTTTATTTAACACCAGACTTTCAAATCTCATACACTCAAAACGTTACTGAAACAAGAACTGACCCCCAAACCGGACAAGAGCGAACCGTTGTAGTTCAACGCAGCAACGGCTTTTGGGCACCTTTCGCTGGTGCGATCGCCGGTCAAGCAATTGGTAGTTTGTTATTTAGACCCCAGTATTATGTACCACCCGCATATCAGCCGGGAAGGACTAATTATACTGGTTTTGGTGGATATGGTAGCAGCTATAACGGAGCAGTCGATAATTATCGTCAACGCTACAACGAACCACCAGCAGCAGTCAGAAACCGTACCACTTTCCGCACCACAGGAAACGTGAGAAGAAGAAATCCTGGAAGCTCAAGTTTCGGAACTAATACTCGCACGACTCCCCGTACAAGCACTGGTAACAGTCGCTCTACAGGTTCTGGATTTGGCAGCAGCACACTGAAGCAATCCGGTAAATCTAGGTCAGTAAGAAACCGTCCTTCCAACAGCAGTTTCGGCAGCGGAACCCGCTCTCGTTCCTCCAGAAGCCGTTCTCGTAGCGGTGGTTTCGGCAGCGGACGTAGAAGACGGTAAAAGAAGGTTAAAGGTTAAAGGTCAAAGGTGGAGAGTTAGGAGTTAGGAGTGAGAAGTTATAAATGTAGTGGGAGCGTCTCGCTCCCTGCTCGCAACAATGTTTCTCACTCTCCCCCCTCTCCCGCTCTCCCCATCTCCCCATCTCCCGCTCTCCCCATCTCCCCATCTCCCCATCTCCCCATCTCCCCATCTCCCCATCTCCCCATCTCCCCATCTCCCCATCTCCCCATCTCCCCATCTCCC
>JBARZF010000296.1:0-6617 GCA_049649675.1 Rivularia sp. (in: cyanobacteria)
GGAGCAGCCGCACAAGAACAAATTGATGGCATCATCGATGAATTCAACTCCATGCTTCCTTTTGCCGAACAATTAGGGTTAAGTGTAGCTAGTTTTGATATAGAAGCGGGATTGTTACCGCAAGTCAAAACTTCTTTGGTAGGCTCGATTGATAAGATTAACAATGAGGCTGTTGAGCGGATTATTAGCGAGCATGAATCTAATAAGTTACTGGTAGCGGTACTTAATGCGGTGTTGATGACTAAGAATATTCATCAACGGCTCAATGGTGCTTATATATCGGTTCTCAAAGATTTGGTGATTGATATTAAATTAGGTGTTCCTCCGAGTATTTCTTGTCGGTTTAAGTAGCTGTATTATACCTCGGTCCGATCGTTAATCGACCAGACTTGACATAAAGACTCGTTCTACAACGGCATACAAACACATACATCCATCGTTTAATAGTTTGCTTTCGCAGACTATAGCCGTTTTCAGTTGAGTGCAATACAAAGCGGGAACCTCACCCCTCTCCGATATTTTGGAGAGGGGAAGGGGGTTTCAATCTTCTTCTGGCTTGATAAATATCCCCATTAAAATTAGACATTAAACAGCAACAGAGGTCATAAAATGGAAAGAATAGAACAAGAATTCAATTCTATAGTTATTAAACAAGATGATACTAAACACAATGCACTGCAAGTTCAAGGTAATGTAACGGGAGGTTCCCTCGCTTATTTTGAGCAACAGAGTAAGAATAAAAATGTCGCTACCTTTGTCGGTGGCTCTGGAGTTGATATCAAAGATATTAGTGGCAAGCAGAATGCACTTTATATTTATAATAATCAAACAGAAAAACCAACAGCAGCGATATTAAATAAAGGTTCTGGTGCAGTACTTCATGTTAAACAAGAAGGAACGGGAAATGCCGCTGAATTTGAGGGAGGAAGTGGAGTTGATATAATGCGAGTTAGTGGCAAGAATCATGCACTTGCCGTTTATAATAATCAAACAGAATATCCTTCAGTATGGATCGGAAATAAAGGTAGTGGCCCTGCTCTTTCTGTTAAACAAGAAGGTGGTAGCGATATTGCTTCTTTTCGCACTAAAAAAGATAAATCAAAATTGGTTATTGGTCATCAAAAAAGCGATGTAGAATCAATTAACTTGACAATTTATCAAGCAGAACAACCTGTTTGGAAACCGACAACCAATCTTTCCGATCTTAGTTTAGCAGAGAATATCACTCCAATTGAAAATGCTTTAGATAAAATATTATCATTAGAAGGAGTATCATTCAATTGGCAAGATAAAGCCTTGGGTAAAAATCGAGAAATAGGAATATCCGCGCAAAAAGTAGCCGAAGTTTTCCCAGAATTAGTTGATAGTAATGAAAATCAATCTAAATTGGTTAAATACGAAAAACTTGTTCCCGTATTGATTGAAGCAATTAAAGCACAACAAAAGCAGATTGAACAATTGCAAAATCAAATTCAATCTCAAATAGTTAATGGGGGAAAATAAAAAATGGCTTCTCAAAGTGACACAGTTATAAAATTTGATGAAACTTTTTATCTCAAACGTAAAAACGGTCAATGTTTAACGGGAGCAAAAAGTGAAGGATTCCCCACAAAACGTCATTTTCCTCGATTAAGTTCGAGCAAACCAGTTAAACTGCAACTCAAAGGTAAAAATAAAAATAAAACTCATAATCTTAAAAATGGTGACACGATAAAAATCCGTTCTTTAGAAGAAAATTTAGGCGGCTATGATATTTTAGGTGCTTTTGGGGACAAGCACAATTGCTATTACTGGAAAGATGGTTACGACGATAAAAAACAAGGTTGGCAAATTCATCAGCTTTCTGGTAATAGTGATGCGATTCGCGATGGAGATCAAGTTTACTTCACCAACGTCTCTTACAGCAATCAAAGACTTGCAGCCGATACTAAATATCCTGGATATATAACCACTAAGAAAAGTGCTTCAGATATATGGATTATTGAAAGCGTTAATAAGAAAAAACCAGTAAAAGAATCTAATAGCAGCAATCCTGCTTCTGTATTTGGTTTATCAATTGCATCGGGAGATCCATCCGATAAAGGTGTAATTCTTTGGACTAGAATTAATCCTGACAAGTACGATATTAAAGAGTCTCTCAAGTATGAGGTTTGTGAAAACAAGCAGTTTAGTGGAAGCGTAATTAGAGGGGAAGTAAAAGCATCAAACTTTGGCGAGGAAAGAGATTTTACCGTTCATATCGATTTGCATGGGCGTTTAGAAGCAGGTAAGACTTATTATTATCGGTTTCTCTATAAAGGAGTATATAGTAAAGTTGGTCGTTGTAAAACTCTACCAGCATCAAATGCAAATATCGAACAGCTTCGTTTAGCAGTTGTCACTTGTAACGATTACAGCACGGGTTATTTCAATGCTTTCTACCATTTAGCAGAAGAAAATTTAGATTTCGTGATTCATGTTGGGGACTTTATATATGAATATTCCCAATATCCCCCTGGTTACGGAAAGGTTTTACGCGAAGATATTAAATTGATAGACGACAAATACAAACAAACAAAAAAAAGCCAAATAACCACATCATTAAAGGATTTTCGGCATATTTATCGTACCTACCGTCAAGATTTAGCGCTTCAGGCTGCGATGGAACAACATACCTGGATTATAACTTTAGATGACCACGAGGTTGCTGATAACTGGTATTGGGATTACGAAAATCATACTATAAATGTAGGTAAAGATCATCCTATGTTTACAAAGTCAATACAAGAAAGGGAAAATCTCTATAACAGCGCAATTCAAGCTTGGCGGGAGTATGTTCCTGCTCGACTTGAAAAAGTTACAAATGTCAATAAGGATACTGAACCCCACGAATACCATATTTACAGACACTTCCGCTTTGGCTCATTAATAGATTTTTTCCTCACTGATAGCCGCAGTTACAGAAGTAAACCCGAAGCAGATCCCAATAAACAAAGTCCCGACGCAACGATGCTGGGTGTAAACCAAAAGCGCTGGTTACTTAATGGTATTAAAGAATCAGATGCGACTTGGCAGGTATGGGGAAATCAAACACTTTTGGCAACTGCACAGGCAAACGTGGAAATAGCAAACTTGAAAGGGGAGCCAGAGTTAATTGATGACTGGCAAGCATACATGGGGGAACGCGGTGATATTTTGCAAGCCGTCAAAGACAGCCAAACCGAGAATAAAAGTCATTTTGTGGTATTTACCGGAGATATGCACACTTCGATGATTTCCGAACTGAAGACTGATGTAAATGACGATAGTAGTAAAGTTGGTGTAGAATTCATGACTCCTTCATTAACATCTCCAGGAGTTTTAGAAGGGGCTCTCGAAGAAATTAAAGGGTACACTGGTAATATTGTTTTTGATGTGCTAGAAAAATTGATAGGTGGCTCATCTACTGAAAGTGAAATATTGAGTGAATTTAATAAAGGTATAAGTCCGCATATCAAACATTACGACTCATCCATTAACGGATATGCGATCGCCGAATTTACTGCCTCGGAGTTGACATGGGAAGTATATAAAGTTGACAAGAGAGTTTGCGATGAAGCTGACGATGGAAGCAACATTTCTAAAAGAGGAGCGAACAAGCATCTTGCTAAAACTATGAAGTACGATCCAAACACGATTACGCTGCATGGTTAATTCCTTAAATACCCTTTTCAAGTGGAGAACTGTGAAACTCCACTTTTCCCCATAAATTGGGTTAGTAACTGTAATCAAATATTACAAGGAATTTAGGGCATGAATATACAATCTCCAAAGACTTTTAATGTCGGTTCAACCCCCAATTCTGGTGGAGAAATGTATTTTAAATAAAACCAATACCCCCCAAAAATTGGGGGTTACGGGGGCAGGAGATTCAGGCGGCTAGTGTCAAATAACAATTGGGAATTCATATCGCCATGAGGCAATGCCCAAGAAATTAACGCTCAAATAAAACTGACATCTTGCACCAGTTGCGATTAGCCCCAACACCCACCTCGGAATCAATTCCGAGGCTAATAGCTTAAGTCTACTGAAGTAGACTAAAAGCCTTACCCAGTCCTATTTATAGGACTTTTGTTATGAGCCAGGGGTTTGCAACCCCTGGCGGTGTTGAGAATGGTGCAAGATGTCAGATAAAAGCGATCGCCTTTTTCTCATTGAAGCTGCATTCACCAAAATATTCCCGGTACAATCGACAGCTAACTGTTGCGAAATTTCCCTGCAAATGTACCAATCCCAAACTTTTTAATTTAAATGCGACTTCTTGCTCTAAATCAATTGGTGTAGTTTCTTTAATTACTTTTTGAAAACCGTTTGCTAAATCGGGATTATGCTGAAGATGCCACAACTGTTGGTGTAAATGTTTGTTAAAAATACTTGTATTTGTAGCTGCATTTTCCATTAATTCTTTTAAGGGGATTTGACTATGTGCGCTATGATAAAATGCTAATCTTACTAAATAAGGAAATCCCCCGGTTATTTCCATTAATTGTTCAAGCTCTGTAGTTGAAACTTTTATTCCATGACGTTGTGCTAAATCCTCTACCTGGAATGTTGTAAACGGAGATAATTCAATTGCTAATCCGATATTAAAGGGAGAGCTATTGATTGGCAAGGGAATATAAACATCTGTAGAGTTAGCAATTATTAAACGCAAATTTTCCCAGACATTAACATTTTTAGCTTCCTCGTGCCAGCTTCGTAATAATGCTAAAAAATCGCGGGCTATATTAGGATATTCAAATAATTGATTGATTTCATCAAATGCTAATATCGCGGGATGGGAAATTTGTTTTAACAGGTAATTGCGGAAATAAATGGTACAGTTTACCAAGGCTCCCATATCCTCATCCCAATATTCTTCTAACTTGGATTTGATTCCTAACTGATAAGTGATATTAGAACACATCCATCGCAATAATTTTTCAGATGAACTGAAAATTTTTGTTTCGGCATTATCTAAACTTAAGCATACGGTTTGATAATTTTGAGAATTACCATAAGCAAGAATTCTTGATAATAAGGAACTTTTTCCCATTTGTCGCGGTGCTTTGATGCGGATTAATGCACCCGGCTGAAGAATTTCTTGATAACAAGTTTTTTCTATATCTCGCTGAATATAAAAGGGAGAAGATAAAGGTACTTGTCCTTCTGGGAATTCTAAAGCTATTTTTGGTGATGTTTCAATTAAATTTGATTTTTCGATACAATTAGAATTAGATGAATTTTTCAATTGTTGCTTTAGTACCGCACAACAATTAGTTTTATTAACTTTTTCATCAACGGTAGCCGAAACCATTTTCCATAACTTTGGCGCTACTAATTGCTTAATATAACTTTCAGAATAATTATTCTCCTGAGCAATTTGAGCGTAAGTTTTATCAGTTTGATTGAGAGATTCTTCTAGGATGACTTTTTGGATAAAACTCAGGGATTTTCCTGTTTTATTGCAAATTAGTTCTTCAGCGATTTTGATGACTTCTTCAATACTACTCATCTATAGAAATCCTAATTAAGAAATTTGAAGAGAATTTCAATAGTTTTTCTCTAATTAGGAAGTATACAATTTTGAAAATAGTATAGCAATATACTAAAAGTTAGATATATTTCACATCTAGTACCATTCTCAACAAGCCTAGATTCCCGCCTTGTAAGCCGGAGGCTTTCTAGCCCGCACGCTCCGCGTGAACGCAGAGAAATCAATCTTGGCTACATACAAAGTACGTTAAAACGCACTAAAAACCATTCCTAGTCTGATTTATCAGACTTTGCGTTTGAGCCTGGGAATTTATTCCAAGGCGGTTGTTGAGAATCATGCAAGATTTAAGATATATTTAAAGCTCCATTTGCTCTTAGCCATTGCTTTTGCACTAAGTTTAATCCTTCAACATCGGTAAACAACGCCCCTTTAACGCGACAATGGGAAAAATCAACTCCCTGCAACTGAGCATTTTTCAGATTTGCGTGTCTTAAATCGGTATTCCTTAAATTAGCGCCTTCTAAATTGGCAGCTTTTAAATTCGCTTTAAATAAAGAAGCACCATTGAGATGGGCACCACTCAAGTCAGCATTTTGTAAACAGGATAATTCTAAAGCTGCTTTTACTAAAATCGCATCAGTCAAATCGGCATTACTCAAATCGGCAGCAATTAAATCCGCTTCTGTTAAATCGGCTCCTTGAAGAATTGTTTCGTTTAATTGCGCTTTTTCTAAATCCACCCGTCGTAATAAAGCGTTAGTTAAAATAGCCCCTTCCCAGTTAGTTTGGCTGAGATTTGCATCATCAAAATTAGCTTTAGTACAATCACTTGCTTTGAGAGTCGCTTGGAAAAGATTTGCTTGAGTTAAATCGGCTTCTGTTAAATTAACTCTTTCTAAACAAGCTTCACTCAAATTTGCTTTTGTTAAACAAGCAGAATTCATCTGAGCGTGATTTAATTTGGCACTTCCCAGATTAGCCGTAGTTAAATTAGCACTATTCAAGTTTGCCCAAAATAGACAGCTATGAAGTAGGATTACACCATTTAAATTAGCTCGATGCAAATTAGCTCTATTAAAATCTGTGCCAACCAGTTTAGAGTTACTTAAATTAGCGTTACTTA
>JBARZF010000297.1:0-33225 GCA_049649675.1 Rivularia sp. (in: cyanobacteria)
AAATTACTTTCAATTAAAGTGGATGAAATTGCTTCGAGTAAATGAGGCAAACTTTCCACTTCGTTATGCACTGGTACTACCACTGAAACATCCGGAGCAGAAGACATTGCACCTTCTTCCCCAGCCAATCTTTCAGAAACAAACCCATTTCTCATCATTAGTTTTTAGTTTATTTTTTCCTTAGCCTTTTTGCGGGATGTAACTGCTTACTACCCTTCCTGCACCACGTAGCTGTTTATAATATGACCGACTAACCTCGTCTCCCTGTTCCGAAAGACAATCAATTCCAATCCCATTTCGCCCTTTATCTTTGCCAGAACTATGGATATAGCAATTATCTCCCAAATACAGTCCTACATGAGTAGCTTTTTGAGGAGTTCCAAAAAATATTAAATCACCCTGCCGTAAAGAGTTTGCATTCCTATTCTCTACAGTACAAACTTCTTGTAAAAAAGCTTCCTGCTGATAAGCATCTCTGGGTAAGCGAATTCCTACAGAAGCAAACGCTTTTTGCATCAATCCCGAACAATCAAAATTTGGCCCGACAGTACCACCCCAAAGATAGTAATTTGGTTGTTGCATGGCTTTGCGAGCAAAAGCGATAACTTCGGGTATCAGTTGCTTTATTTCAGCTTCGGAAAATGATTTAATTTTTAACGGTTCAACTGCTGGTGACAACAAATTCAAATCATTTATCGCCAGCCAACCGGGATAATTATCTTCGCATAGACATATTTGTACCGCAGTTTGATTTGCTGTTTCTGGCATTACCCGTAAATATCTTCCTTTCTCAGCTTGAGTTGACAAATCCTGACATTCGGGAGAATCGTAGATATTTAAATCTGCTTCAGTTACGTATTCAACGTTTGCTTGCAATTCGTCTTGAGACATAACAATCTGTAAGTATTAACAACGAATTTTAATTCAAAATCGGACGACGACTATGTTTTTTAAACACGACGAACAACTCGAACAACTTGGTAATGGTATTTTAGAGGCTACTCTGGCTCAATTTTCTACGTTAGCTCGTAACCAAATCGCCTTAACTTGGATTATCTACGACCCCCCGGTACCTGTAAACACTGGTGGAGCTTTAACTCCCAGCGCTTTTTGGAATCATACAGTACGTGGTTTTAATTATCGCGGTGGAGAAAGAATTTATCCGGATTCTGTAATCAAGTTATTTTATTTGCTTGCAGTACATGAATGGCAGCAAAAAGGCATGATAGAGGCTTCGGCAGAGTTAGAACGAGCCATGCGCGACATGATAGTTGATTCAAGTAACGATGCCACCAGCTTAATTGTAGATGTATTAACAGGAACTACTTCCGGTCCAGAATTACCCCGAGGCCCATTTGAAACTTGGAAGCAGCAGCGTAATATTGTTAACCGTTATTTACAGTCTTTGGGATGGGAAGAATTAGACGCAGTAAATGTATGTCAGAAAACTTGGGGTGATGGCCCTTACGGAAGAGAAAGGGCATTTTACGGAGAGTTATTAGAAAATCGCAATATGTTAACTACTAATGCGATCGCCCGATTATTGCACGCTATTGTCGGTGGAGTTGCAGTCAGCGCCACACGTTCCCAAGAAATGATGGACGTAATGAAGCGCAGTTTAAATCCCGAAGAGTTACCAAAAGATGTAGAAGAAGATCAAGTAACGGGTTTTTTAGGAGGTAGTCTTCCTCAAACGGCAAAAATTTGGTCAAAAGCAGGTTGGACTTCCTCAGTACTTCATGACGCAGCTTATATTGAAATACCGGATAAGCGTCCTTATTTATTAATTGTATTTACAGAAGGGAAAGCAAACGCTCAAAGTCGAGAGATTTTACCTTTTATTTCTGGGCAGTTTATGGAAGTGGTTAGTAGTTTAGGGGAATAAAGATTAGGGGATGGGGAGGCGCAAAAGTTAGAAGTTAGGGAGTTGCCAACGGCCCATGCCCAATCCCATTAAATTCAATTCCTAGTATTGTATACCTCATATCTTGCTCCTATCCATATAAAACATTAACCTTTTAAATATAGTGTAATAAGCTACTTATTCGTAGTGATTTTTTATTGTTAAATTAAGATTTAAAGCTTAATATTGAGTAGTAAAAGTAACTAGCTCTTGTGTGATGCTACAAACCTGATGATTACGTTTTGCCATCTTACTAAGTGTCACAGGGTTCCCATTAAAAATTTTTTAGAAGAAAAATTTCTAATGGGTTGCCGTCACACACCCTACAAAAAAATGTGCCAGTTGCGGCCATTCCTAATACAGTAAAACAGGAATATAGCTGATGAAAAAAACTCTTTTTTTATTCCCTATTATAGCTTTGACAATTTTTGGATGCGATGGCGGTACGCTACCTGGTATTCCTGATGAAAACTTAATTGTTGATACCTTAAATGAAGGAATTGTTCGGCTTGAAAGTGGTTCAGAGAGTTGGCAGAATGTTTTGAAAGAAACAAGGGATAAACTAATAGAGGAAGGTCAATCTAGTTTAGCTAATGAAGTATCTAATACCCTATCTCGTGCAACAAGTGATATTGGAATTGAAGCAAAGTGCTATACAGACTTTTTGCGGGATAGAACCCGAGAGGAATTGATTAAGCTCAGAGCAACAATTACAAAAGAGAAGCTTCAATTAAAGCCTGTTTTTTGTAATCCGACTCCTGATTCTATTAATATGAATCTTCCTCAAAATCGTCGTACAAATATTAGTATTGCGGGATACAATCTGACGAGAGATGCGATTAAAGTTTTTTTAGAAGATACTCAAAATAGAAAAACAGATGTGAGTGATAGTATCGATAACCCAAGCAATTATAAATTAACAGTTACATTAGATAGAATTCCGTTAAATAAGACTAGTAAACGCCTGATTTTTGAATTAGCAAACGGAACAAAACATAGTATTGGTATTATTAAAGCTTATAAACCACCAAAACAAGAATTTCGTTTAAGCCGCATTCGTATTACCGGCGATATTTATATGAATGACGACGAGATTTTTAAAGATGAGAATAAGAAAGTTCCTATCAATACTTATATAGATATTCCTGGTGGTAGTAACAAGACTTATAGCTGGCAGGGTTGTGTTGGAGATGAAGTTCAAGGCTACCTGGATGTCCAAATGCAATTGGATAAAGATACTGGTACTATAACAGGCCAAGGTTCAGCCACATATTATGAAGGAACAAAATGCGGTAGAACTGATTTGCATAAGTCACGCAATATTAATAGCTTTAGCATCAGACCAAATCAATCTCATCCCATACAAATAAAACTTTCAGATAGTGAGGGAGAAGTAAATTATAATCTAAATTTTAAGAATGAAATTGTGAAAAAGGTTCTTGTTCCACAATAAAAAAATTTTGCACGATCCTAACTTTACAAAAAGTTTCTCCCGGTATACTTGTAAGTTTATATCGGGAGTTTTTCATTTTATAGGCAGTTTGTAGTTTGTAGGTTGGGTTAAGCGCACGAACAATAATAATGCTCAACAATAAATTATGTTAGCGCTGTAACCCAACAAATTATGGAGTGGGTATTATTAAATATCTCAATTTATCAGAAAAGAGTAATGTTGGGTTACGACACGATAATGAGAAAGCAGACGTTACAAACTAAATTTGCTAAACGTGTCTAACCCAAGCTACAAACTATCGTATTAGAATTGGTGACTACAGAATTGGCTTAACAATTTATATTTACGGTGAAGTACATATTCGTGCAGATCGTGAACAAATTTGCAACCAAAAGTGAAGACATATTAATTTTACTACTAACGAACTTAGATTTTATTTATATATTTGCTATACAGATGCAGTGCTTTTCGATTTGCTTTAACCAAGCTTATATTCAGTCCATTTTAATGGACTTCTGCTATAAGAGCGGGGACTTGCAGTCCCAGACGGTTCAAGTTTTTTATTATTATTTAACGCTTTACAAATTTCCTCGGTCTCATTCCAATCCCCAATCCCCAATCCCCCATTCCCCCACATTTAAACTTTCTTCGGAAACACGTAACGTGTCGCCCATATTGTAAAAAACGGTAAGAAAATCATATGAACTAAGAATACAGATAAAGCTATTCCAGTAACTTTCCAGTTGTCTCCTAATATTAATGTCAAACTATTAACAGTATCGACACCGAACAAATTACTAACAATAACTTGACTGTTAACTCCGAGAAATAAGAACAGGGCAAAGAAGCTGGTAAATATTACGTTCCAACGTAAATCTAAATGAGGTTTTCCAATAGCTACTAATAATTGAGATGCAGCATCTGCAAAAGGTCTAGGAATTGCGGACAAACAAATTATGATTAAAATTGGGATGGCGGGTATCCATTGTTCGCCAAAAACAATAGGAACGTAAAAAGGAGCTAAACTAGATTGTAATAGGACAAAAGGAACAATTATTAAACCAATAGTTCTAAGACTGTGGAGATACCGATGTTTGAATTCAATCCACTTTGTACGAGCTTCGCACAAATGAGGCAGCATCACCGAACTAATTGCATTGATGATACTCAAACTAATTCCTAAACCAGCATTGAAACCAAAAAAGTAGATTCCTAATTCTTCAATACCTACAAAACGGCCAACTATTAAATAGTCTAAGTTATTCCTTAACGTTTTTAATAATCCAACACCGAGAATATTTTTTCCAAAACTTAATATCTCGTCCCAATATAAAGTTGTAAATCCTTCTTTAGGTCGCCAAGAATGATATTTGTAATATATGATTATTTCTAAGGGCGCAACCAAAACTATTGGCAGAGCAAATGACCATACTCCCATACCCATGAAAGCAAATACTGCTGTCAATATACCAGTGAGAGAATATTGAAGCACGTCGGTAAATGCTACTACTTTAAAACGATTTTCTCTTTGAATTAAAGTTTTTTGAATACCGTGAACTGGCCAAATTAAATAAGCTATTCCACTAACAATAATTGGAAAAATAATCTCTTTGCTGTTATAAGATGCTGCAATAGGGAATGCTGCAAGAGCCTGAATCATGAATAAACTGGCAAAAATGAGCCAGTTTAACCAAAAGGCAGAACTACATAGATGGGGTAGTTCTTTTTCCTCGGCTTGAATAATCTTTGCGCCGATACCTACATCAGCAAAAGTAATCGCAAACTCGCGCACGGCAAGAATTATAGCTCCCAAACCGTAATCATAGGGAGTTAGATATCTCGCCGTGATCGCTACTAGTCCTAAACGTAGGACTCTGTACAAAACCTCAGCTATACCTAGCCAGCCAAGATTACGAATGAACTGGCTAGATACTTTTTTATCGATATACCTGGTAATTGCGTTTAAGGAAGTCACAATTTTTATTTAGGAGAATTTATTAAATTTTCATGCTTAGATAATCGGCTTTAAGCGATTATTTAAGACTCCATAGTATTGGAAACTAAACCCAATACGCGATTGCGTCCGGCTTCCAATTCATCCAATGCTGTTGAAAGTGAAGGACGAACCGTTTTACCGAGTCCGACAACCATCAAAATTCCATCGGCATGGGTAGCTAAAATACTGGTGTCTAAACGTCCCAAAATATGAGGAGTATCGTACACCACTAAATCAAAATCAGCTTGCGATCGCATGACAAAGTTTCGCATTCTTGGTGATGAGAACAGCTTTGCACAATTGCGTGGTTCCTCTCCTGCGGTAATCACAAATAAGTTTTCTTCTTCATGAGATTGTCCGAGTGCATCGTTCAAATCTAAACCTTGGGAAAGTATTTCACTTAGCCCCTGAGTATTTATCAAGCCTAAACTGTGATGTACCTGGGGGTTTTGTAAATTAGCATCTACTAACAGCACCCGTAAACCAGCTTCAGCGGCGGTTTTGGCAAAAGTTGTGGCGACGGTAGTTTTACCTTCTCCGGGATTCGCCGAGGTAATTACTAACGAAGAAATAGCAGTTTCTTCTTTTAAAGCTTGAATTCTGGTATACAAAGAGTAAAAAGCTTGCGTATAGGGAGACGCTCCGTAGTCTTTGCTTCTCCTATTCTTAGCTTGAGGAAGTAAACGCTCGTCTTTTTCCAGCGCATAAACCAATTCCTTGTCGGCAGGAGGTAGTAGCTTCAATTCTTTTAAATAAGGAATTGTTGCTAATAACGGTAGTTTCGCGGTTCGTTTAACTTCTCGTGAATCGTGAAAAACATTCTGAGCATTTTCTAGAAAAAAAGCAGCTAAGACACCTAAGAGTAAACCTCCCGCTCCTCCTAAAATAATATTCAGCTTACCTTTAGAAGCATCAGCTATAAATTGACCAGTCTTATCTTTCGGCAGCCTTGGAGGCATAATCAACTCCCAAGGTACTTCCTGCTGTGCGGCATCTACTCGCAACGCTTCTTGTTTGCCTAAAAGCTGTTTAAGAGTGTCGTTAGCAACCTGCAACTCCCGTTCCAAATTGGCATGTCTACCAGCAATTTCTGGATAGTTGTTGATTTGTTTGTTTAATTCAACTAAAGCACCATCGGTAGCTTTCAGGCTCGCTTCTAATAGCTGAATCTGATTCGCAGTGTCAGCCATTTTTTGAATCAAATCGCGGCGCACCGAGTTTTGATAAGTTCCAACAGTTGTGTTAAGTAAATTGTCGGGAACGTTATTACCTAAAGCCAATTGTGCTTCCCGTTTTAATAAAGGTAATAACTTTTGGCGTTGCTCTTTTAAAGAAACCATTACCGGGTTAGCATCACTCAGACGTACCGACTCTGTAGCAATTTGAGCTTCTACATCTCGAACCCGCTTAAGTATATCTTGATAATTCGGTGATTCGCTCAACGCCGAAGCTGCGATCGCGGCATTTGGGGACATTCCCAACTGATTTTCTAGTGAAGAGTAAAGTGATTTTGATTCAGCGAGTCTTTTACTAGCTTCTATTTTGGTGGCTTGAAGCTCCGAAGCTCTTTCAAGCAGTTGTTTTCCCTGAAGTTCGGGATTAAATAGGTTGTAGTTTTGCTGAAACCGCTGCATATCTCCTTGCAATCTATTTACTCGCAACCGCAGTACTGGAATCTGTTGTTCTACAAATCTGATTCCCTGACGTAAATTCGTCTGCTGTTGTTCGAGACTGTACGAACGATAAGCTTGAGATACTTTATCCAATACAAACAGAACTTTCTGAGGATTAGAATCTTTGTAGCGAATTTCTATAATTCTAGATTCAATCTCACCTTGAGAAAGACGGCTAATATGCAACTGCCCTTCTTTGACGCTGCTAGGTACTTTACCAGCTTTGCCACCTCCAACTAACTCGCCATAGCTAACTCCTGGATATTTATCCTGAATTTGATCAACTACGGGTTCTATGATTTTCGGACTTTTTAAAACTTCTACCAAAGCCTGATAATCTAGGGGCGTATTGTTTTGTCTGGTAATTTTATTTACATCTTGCTGAAGAGTTTGAGATAGTAAAACCAGCAGTTCGCTTTCTGAATTTGTTAAAGGCTCAACTAGTAATTGAAACTTGCCTTCATACTTAGGAGTACGAGTTGAACCCCACACAACAGCCCCTGTAGTTACTATTACGGCTACGCTAGCAATCAAAGCTGCTCGACGACGCAACATTGAGAAAATTTGACCAAAACCAAAACTTTCTTCTTCAACATTTTGGGGTCTTTTTAATAACCAGTATGGTTCTCTAGATAAAGATTTGGTTTCGTTCAAAGGCTGCAAACCTTGTTCTCTTGCTGGCATTTGTGTTTCCATTCAAAATCCCATTTAAAACAATTTAATATACAGTTTCGGTCAATAAACAAGTTGTAAATAAGTTTTTGGCAATTAAGAAGTGATATTGTTTGAATACATTTAATTGTCAGTATCAATAACTACTAATAATTAGTACTAGTATTCATATTGCTCCATCAATGCGAAGTTTACAGTATTTGCATATTATTACATCTCAATAATTTCTCTAATATGCTGGGACATATCTTCTTTGAAAATTAATAAACTGAGCAATATCCTCAACATATCTCGTTTGATTGGTAATGAACTCCGATTAATAAAAACTTTACTGAAATAAAACTAGCCGATGAAGATTAAGTAAAACCTCCGCCAATTACTATGGAGAAAAGAGTAAAAACACGCATACTTATTTTAATAATATATTCAGTAAATGTGAAATGTTCTAGATGCACTGAAGCGTCAAATACATAATAAACAAAGATTACAAGCTTTTTATCTAATAAAACACATACAAAACATGAAGTTATTAACCAAAACAATAACGATCGCCTAAAGTAAAATTACTCTATTGACAAAACCAAATACTTCGTTCATTAATAAAAAAACTGGACTCAGTTATTTCGCTTAAAAGAATAATGAAGTTTAACGATACCTTTATATTTAAGGTATTTTATTTCATCAATAATTAATATTTTCGGGGAATATATTCGGTATGCCGAAATTGCCAAAGCTAGCCGAACAAATATTTGTTGTATTCACTCTTTTTCTTTCTACAAGTGCCTTAATACCCATACTTATAGAAGGAGGTAGTGGAAGTATAGGTAGCGACTCCTACAGTCCTAAATTTTTTATGCTTATCTATACTATTACTATCTTGTTGATAGTAAAACATCAGAAACATTTTGTACGTGCTGCACAGAAAGATATTTGGATCTGGTTATTCTTAGGAATTGTTATAGCGTCAATTTTATGGACTTTTGCACCTGACGTTACTCCACGACGTAGCGTATTACTTTTAGGCACAAGCGTGTTCGCTGTCTATATGGCGATGCGTTTCACTTTAAGAGAGCAACTACAGTTATTAGCTTGTGCATTAGGCATAGTAGTTGTACTGAGTTTCATGTTTGCAATCGGACTGCCAAAATATGGATTGATGACCGTTCAAGAAGGAGGTATTCATGCTGGTGCTTGGCGGGGAATAATGACTCACAAAAATATTTTGGGTCGATTAATGGTTTTTAGCAGCATGGTGTTTTTGTTTGTTGCCATGAGCAATCCGATTAAAAACCGTAGATATCGATGGCTTCCTTGGGCTGGCTACATTCTTTCTATCGCTTTAATCGTACTTTGTACTTCTAAGTCGGCTTTAGTAATTTGTCTATCTTTAACAATTATTCTGCCTCTCTACAGAAGTTGGCGAGCCAATTACAACCAGCTAATACCTTTGATAATTGCATTGATACTTACAGTTGGAAGTATATCTACTTTGTTATTAGATAACTTGCCTGTTGTCGCAGATGCATTAGGGAGAGATTTAACTCTAACTGGACGAACCGATATATGGAGTGCAATGTTCGATCTAATCTGGGAACGTCCTTGGTTCGGCTATGGATTTAACGCTGTCTGGAGGGATTGGGACAGTGAAATAACTGCTTACCTTTGGCGCACTCTGGCATGGGAATGTCCTTACGGACATAACGGCTTTATGGATTTATTAGCAGAATTGGGTTTTGCAGGCTTGTCAGTATTTTTATTGAGCTTTATCACTACTTTTTTTAAAGGAGTAATGTGGCTGCGAATTACTCAATGTATAGAAGGAACTTGGCCTTTAATGTATTTAACTTTTTTAGTTATGTACAACATCAGTGAAAGCACTTTAGTAGAAACTAATAGTATTTACTGGATAGTATACGTTTCTACCGTTTTTTCTCTAGCTATAGAGTATCAACAAGCTAAAAGTTATCAATATAATAGTTCTTCAAAGATAGACGAAGAATGGATGAATTTAAAAGCATTTAGCAAACAGCAACAATAGTAATAATCGTTCGCAATATAAATATGAAAATTACTTTAGTATGCCATGACATTCCTTATCCTGCTATTCATGGTGGAAGGATAGATATGTGGCGAAGAATAAAAGCTTTTGCTCAGATTGGGATTGAATTACAGCTTATATGCTGGTTTGATAAAATTCCGCAGCGTGAAGAACTAGCTGAAATTAAAAAGTATGTTGACTCTACATATTTTATTCCGTTTAAACACGATCTATGTTCTACGGGTTATAGACTTTTAAATTTGCTTCGCTACCCTCTAGAAGTTACCTCTAGACTTGTGGTGGGAGAAAAATTAAATCATTTAGTTTCTCATGTTCGTGCGTTTAAACCTCATCTTATTTGGCTAGATGGCATTCATGGTGGAGATGTAGCATCGAAACTAAGCCATCACTTCGATATACCCATAGTGACACGCTGTCATAACATTGAGCATCTGTATTATCAACGATTATTTAGTTCAGCAATAGGTACAAGTAAAGTCAAAAGATATTTATCCGTTTCTCATTTAGAAACATATGAGAAATCATTATTAAAAGATAGTCTTTTGTTTTATGACATTTCCGCAGAAGATTTAAATTTCTGGAAATCGCATGGTTTTAGAAATGGACGCTATTTACCTCCTTTAATGGAATTTTATCAATCTCGCAAGCAAGATGAATTTCAGCAAAAGATTGATATAAATCGTCAGTATGATGTTGTTTTTTTAGGCAACCTATATTCTAATAATAATGTAGCTGGTATTATTTGGTTTTTAACTCAAGTTTTGCCTGAAATTCGCACTCAATTACCTAACATTAAAGTTTTAATTGCCGGGGCAAAACCTATAAATAAAATCAGACAGCTATGTGAAGAAATTGATGGCGTAGATTTAAGTATCAATCCGCCTTCCTCATCTGAAATTTACAATTCCGGTCGCGTTTTAATTAATCCTGTTTTAACGGGTAGCGGAGTAAGTATAAAATCATTGGAAATGCTGATGGCTGGTAAACCAATTGTCTCAACACCTCAAGGAATAGCAGGTTTACCTCTTTCAATTAGACAGTATTTCAAAATTGCTTCAGACAAACAAACTTTTGCATCTGCAATTGTTAATCTACTTTCCAACTCTCACAAAATTAACATCGAACCAAAACTACTCGAATCATTATTCGGAACTCAAGTGATACAGGAAGTTGTGTCGGATATCAGGTCATTAATCTAATTTAGTTCTAACTTTTTGATGAAAATTTTATATTTAACAACCGTTCTTCCAAGTGGAAGAAGAACTGGTGGTGAAATTGCATCTCAATGCTTTATTAACGCTTTAAAACAATGCGGGCATGAAGTATTGGTTGTCGGATATCAGCGTCCCGACGATACCAAATTAAAAAACGATAATGAAGTTGTAGTTGAAAAACGATACATAGAAACACAGAAATCAAAATATTATCCATTTTTATGGATGATTTTGAGTTTATTGAAAGGGCTTCCTTACTCAGCAGCCAAATATTATTCTCAAAAATACTTAACAAAAATAAAAAGTATTTTACATAAAAATGACTACGAAACTGTCATAATTGACCATGCTCAATTAGGTTGGTTATTGCCCTTGTTGGATCGAAAGTCTAAAGTAATATTTATTGCTCATAACTTGGAACATCAACTGTATGAAGCACAGTTAAAAAATGCCCAAAAGTATGTATCAAAATACATATATAAAAGAGAAGCTCGTCTGATAAAAAAGATGGAAGACGATTTAGCTAGTTCATCAAAACAAGTATGGACGCTAACATCTCACGATTCCAACTACTTTTATGGTCAAAACCTTTGCAGTAAAGTGTTTCATCTGCCTTCCATCCGGACAGTACCACCAAAAAAATCTGCAATTAAACACTGTGATATTGGAATCATTGGTAGCTGGACTTGGAAAGCTAATAAGTATGGTTTGGAGTGGTTTTTCCAAGCAGTTTATCCCCACTTACCTAAAAACATATCGATTCACGTTGCTGGATCTGGTGCCGAGTGGTTAGCTCAACGATATCCAAATGTAAAATATTGCGGTTTTGTCCCAGATGCACAAGCATTTATGGCATCAGCTAAAGTTATCGCGATTCCTTCAATAAGTGGTGGTGGAATTCAGATTAAGACTCTAGATGCTATTACTTCAGGAAGTCCAATAGTCGCTACAACAGTTGCAATGCGAGGAATATTAGACTATCCCTCTGCTATTGAAATAGCCGACGAACCAGAATATTTTGCTTGCAGTCTAATGCAGCTATTAGCTTTAGACGATCGGTGCGATATACGCCAGACTGAACGCACAAAACTTCTTGACAATAGGCTTACATGGTCTGTACTTAGAAAAGAAAATTTCTATCGAAGTATAGAAAGTGCGATGGACTCGATTGAATCAAATGACTTGACATACAACGTGGATCTACCTGTAAATCAAAGCAGACAAAAATAAAACAGCTATGCTGTTTCATCACATTATGCAACTTTTATATCGATTAAAACGTAGTATATTCAAGCCTTTGATACGGGGTATTTGGAGGCTGTTATGCAATATTCCTCAAATCGGTATAAAGTCGAGAAAATCGAAAAAAAAGATTTTCAACGGCTTCATATTTGGTTTAATGTGTATAAGTTTAAGTTTTTATTCTTCCCAATTTATAACAAGTTTTCAAGGCAATAGTTCTCTAGCAGCTACTACTATTGTGCCTCCTTTATCCGCACAAAAATCCCAGATTATTGATAGTACGGGTAAAGCAGTTTTACTACGCGGTATAAATTGGTTTGGCATGGAAGTTAGCACCCATGCACCTCATGGTTTATGGGTAAGAGACTATAAGCAAATGCTCGCTCATATCAAAAGCTTGGGCTACAACTTAATTCGCTTACCTTATTCAGTGGAAGCGTTGAAATCTTCACATATTCATGGTGTTGATTTTACGATTGGTGCAAATGCTGAACTTCATGGAAAAACTCCCTTAGAAGTGATGGATTTGATTGTCCAAGAAGCACGCAAACAGGGATTACTAATCTTATTAGATAGTCACTGTCTAAAAGATGGGATTATTTCCGAAGTATGGTATGGGGATGGTTTTACAGAAGAGGATTGGATCGATACCTGGACTCTTTTAGCAGAACGTTATAAAAATCAACCCAACATTATTGGTGCAGATTTGAAAAACGAACCCCACGGGCGTGCAAGCTGGGGAACCGAAGATCCATCTACCGACTGGCGTTTAGCCGTTCAAAAGGCTGGAAACAAAATTCTCGAAGCCAATCCTGACTGGTTAATTGTAGTAGAGGGAATAGAGAAAAATGTACCCAACCAAAAACAGCATGGTTACTTTTGGGGTGCAAATTTAGAGGGTGTTCGAGAATATCCCGTGCATCTGCAAAACAACCGTAAGCTGGTGTATTCTCCTCACGAATATGGCGGCTCTTCTGTATCCTGGTTTCAAGATTCAGCTTTTCCCAATAATCTTTATAAGCGTTGGGAAATAGGATTTAACTACATTAATACTCTTGGTATCGCTCCCATTCTCGTGGGTGAATTCGGGGGATATCACGTTGACAGTAAATCTAAAGAAGGTATTTGGCAGCGAAAGTTTGTAGATTACATTGCCAAAAAGAAATTGAGCTTTGCTTATTGGTGTTGGAATCCAAACAGTAAAGGTACCGGAGGTGTATTACAAGATGATTGGCAAACGGTAAATGATTCAAAACAAGCACTTTTGAGCAAAATACTACCCTAATGTAGGATTAAGAAAGCAGGTTTTCGTTGCCGTAACCTTCACTTATAAGACCGAGTATACCTATTTTATTTTTTCCCATTACCTATTACCTATTACCTATTACCAATTCCCTCAACTTACGAGTATTTTTTGGAATCAACACTGATTCCTAATATATCAAATTTTCAAACAATTATAGATAAAAATTGATTGCAATCATGTTAGAAACTGCCGCTCACAAATGGAATTTTCAACCGAAAGTTAACTCTAACATTCAAAAGCCTTATATTAAATCTCATAAAGAACCCCGTATTCTAATAGTTTCAATGCGGGGTTTTAAGTCCGAAGCTTTTCGTTCGGCAGAATATGAATTTGAAGATGTAATTAACACTTTTGATTACACCGATTTACTTTCACCAAACTATGTACCTAGTTTCCAATCGCAAATCAAAAAAAAGGTCGCTAACTATGCGGGTTTGGCTTTAAATCAAAGCAAATTTTTGCGCTCTGGCTGTGAAGAATTAGTTGTAGAGAAAGAATACGATTTAATCTTCTTTATTTGTCAACACTTTTGGGATTTAACCTGTATTAATAATATTAAAGGATGGCGCGATAAATGTAAAAAAGCAGTTTTATGGATAGATGAAATTTGGGCAAAAGAACTCGAAGATCGCAAAACCGGACTTTGTTTAAAATTAGCCAAAGATTTCGACTATATATATACCACTCAGAGTCAAAGTGTAAATGCGATAAGTCAACTAGTGAAACGTCCTTGCTATAGTTTGCCTTATGCCGTTGATGCTGTGAAGTTTTGTCCTTATCCACAAGTTCCTCAAAGACATATCGATGTTTACAGCGTTGGTCGGCGATCGCCAATGATGCATAATTCTTTACTAAAATTAACTGAACGCGATAACTTCCTGTATCTATACGATACCCTCAAAGGTTTGGAAATGAGGAATTATCGAGAACATCGAACTTTATACAGTAATTTAATCAAAAGAAGTCGTTATTTTATTGCTAATAAAGCGAAATTTGATAGTGGCAATCAAATAGGAACTCAACAAGAGTTAGGTTCGCGTTTCTTTGAAGGAGCCGCAGGAGGAGCAGTAATGATTGGAATACCGCCAGTGTGCGAAGCTTATACTAAACATTTTGACTGGGCTGATGCTGTAATTGAAGTAGATAATACTACTGATATCGCGGATATCATCGCGGAATTAAATCTACAACCAGAAAGACTGCGGAAAATACGTAAAGACAATATGGTTAACTCTTTACTGAGGCATGATTGGGTATATCGTTGGGAAGAAATTTTAAATAAAGTCGGGTTAGATAATACTCCTGAAATGTTAATTAGAAAAAGCTATTTAAAGAATTTAGCTAAGATGGCTTCGATAGTATAGGAATCTGGTTTGATTTGTGAAGGTGCGGAATAGGAATATTTGATAAAAAAGATTTATACTTTCGCTTTTAAAACTCTTCTATTGAATTATAGAAGAGTTTTTTTTAGATAAATTTCGTCAACCGATAGAGATGTACGGCTAAACTGATTTGGTTCAGAACGATACTTCTCAAACATCCTCTTAGATTGCATCTGAGCCTCTCTACAGGAGACTGATGATAATGCCAAAACAAAAAGTCCGTCAATGCTTAGTTTGACGGAAAAATATTTTTATTATTAGGTATTTGCCTGCTTCGCTAACATCAGTTTAATGGGATAAAAACCTATCCCATCAACTTCTGCTCGCCAACTTAAACCAAAATCCCTGTACTTAATTTGAGCTAATATTTATCAACTAAAATAGTTTGCTCGGTTTGCTTAGAATTCTTATTCAGATACAAGTTGAGTTTTTGCCTCAAAATTAATAAGAAAAAAGGAATATCATCGAGTAAATATCTTTTCCATAACCTTTTCGGTTCGCATAAAAGCCTAAATAACCACTCAAAACCTATTTCACTCATCCATTTTGGCGCTCTTTTGACATTTCCTGCTTCAAAATCAATCGTTGCTCCTAATGCCATGAATATTTTGATCAATTTAAAATCATCCTTATACTTGTATAGCCATTTTTCTTGTTTTGGGGCACCCAATCCGATCACTAAGACTGTAGCGTCTGAATTATTAATCATATCTACTATATGCCGACATTCTGCTTCATCTTTTTCAAAACCAAAAGGTGGAGAATAAGAGTCAACAACAATATTTCTTCCTACTTTATGATTAATCTTTTTTTGCGCTTTGCTAGCTACACCTTGAGCCGCACCCAATAAGAAAATTTTAATATCCTTATTGTTTCTATGGTAGTTACAAAAAGCAGGTAATAAGTCGGAACCAGATATTTTCTCTTTGATTGGTGTTCCTAAAAATTTAGATGCATACAAGATTATTTGACTATCGCAAATTTTATAATTACCGATACTATAAGATTGAACAAACTCCGAGTCTCTTTGAAGCTTGATTAGATGATCTACATTTGGTGTAAAGACTACTCCCGATTTTAAGTTATCTAACAACTCTTGTTTAGACCAATTATCTATTTCTAAGTTTAAAATATTAATCTTGTTCATGATGGTTTTTAGTAACGCTGATAACTAATTATGTATTTTTGGCATGGAACGTATTTGTTGAAATAATATTTTTTTGACTCCAATTTTGTTACGGAAGAAAGTAAATATCATCTTTATTAATCTAATTGAAAACGGCTATAAAGATAGTACGCCTGTAACAGAAAGTAAAAAAAATGTTTTTGATAAAATAAAAGTTGAATTTAGCTAAAAACTAAGTAGATAAAGATTCTTAATCTCAAAAATCTTTATCTTAACGAAAACAGCGATTTTACCTGTATTTGCTAATGTAAAAAAACTTGGTTAATAAGCAATTTGAAGTGATTGTCTGTTGCCAAAATGACTGTTTATTTTGTGTTGATGTGAACAATATTTAGTAATATTCTGTTTTCCTTAATGGCTATCTTATGATAATAAATAAAGATATCACAAAAAGCTAAATCACAATTGCAACTTTACTTAAAGTTCATAAATAATCAATAGAAGAAAGTAACATTACGGTTGATAAAAAAAAAGACTCTGTGTAAAAATTATAGCTTTTACTCTATACTTAAGTATATGCCTTATATGTTTTTTTTGTAAAAAGTTAATTAATATTTTCTGTAGTTAATATTAAAAATCCAATGCTCATATACGGGTTATTCCTTGTGTATATCAATTACATTTTTATTCTCATAATATATAGTAATCTGCAAGCAAATTCTCCGAAAAAATACATATTATAAAACTAATTTACTGAAATAATATTTGCAAATATTATTACGTTACTAGTACCGCTTCGCGGAAGTAAGAAGTAAGAAGTAAGAAGTAAGAAGTAATAAGTAATAAGTAATAAGTAATAAGTTTTATTTAAAGGGCTTTTTAGCCATTTTTAATGGTAGTTTTATTTCCGCCGTGCTGTACTAGAAACACGAGTATATTAAACAATTTAGGGATTCGTATCATTTATTGCTAGATAGTTATTTTATGTATTGATTTTATGAAATTACCTTGCTTTTAATTGTTGAAGCTTTAAATCGACTGATTATCTCCTGCAAAAAGCTTAGTGATAATTGAAACTTGGAAATTTTTCGTAAAACTAGTATTACAGAACTTACTTTGTGTTAAATGCTACTCTTCCTTAAATGTAGTTTCTTGGAATTGCCGGGAGCACAAAACTATTAAATATACGTCATCCTCAGACTCATGAAACAAAATCTCCCTAAACACTGAGACTCCTTGTTTACAATTTGTTTGCTTGTTTCCCTTGGTTTTATTTCAGCTATTACTTCAATAATTACAATTACTAGATATTGCTCCTGTATGTAATATATTTGTCAACCGTTTAATTACTATATTTAAAGTAGAAAAAATGTATTATATTTTCAAAAATTATGCCTAATTAAGGATGTAGCTATAATTTTTTTGGTGTTAAATATTAAATACTGCCGTCATATAGACTAAAAAATAAGCTAGTCAATATTTAAATGGCTATATCTATTAGGAGTGAACGTGAATACAATTTTTCTTCGTAAAAGCGTTTTTTCGCTTACTTTGGCAACTGTTGCATTATTAAGTGGTGGGTTATCTGTTTCTGCTCAGACAGCAGAAGAAACGAGCAATAACGGCTTTGTACAATCGGGGCAATCTTCCGAGCAAAAAAATACAGGTGTTGAACATTTTACCCCTAGTTTCTCTAATGATTCTGAAGAATCGAATCTATCGGTTAATCCAGAATTACTAACATCTGGGGCAGTATCCCAAGCATCTGAAAACTCAGCGCCCGTTCCCGGAACATCAGCAACCTCCATAACGTTTCTTGGCGATCGCAATCCCGAATCCAATGTTGAGTATCCCAATGTTCAATATCCTTCTTCAAATCTAAAACCATCTATTTCTTCAGATGTGGCTCAAGCGGATATTGATTTCGGTGGTAGAACCCGTGGTGGTTCTAGCTATATCGGAATTGCCGGAAATCTGGGTTTGGGTGGCGATTCTGCTTTAGGTGATGGCAACTTCATGGTTATCAGTAAAGTTGGAATAACAGATATTTTATCGATACGTCCTTCAGTAGTGCTTGGGGACGATACAGTAATTTTAGCTCCCGTTACCTATGACTTTTCTTTCAACCAGGTAGCAGATCCATTCAGCGAAGCATTACCTTTTTCTCCTTATGTTGGAGCTGGTGTAGCTTTAGCAACTGGCGATGGTTCAGAATTAAGTTTCTTGATTACTGGTGGTGTAGACGTACCCATAACCGATAAATTAACGGCTACAGCAGCTGTAAATGCAGCATTCTTCGACGAAACTGACCTCGGGCTTTCTGTAGGAGTCGGTTATAATTTCGGAGGTTTCTAAAAACCGCAGAGCAAATACGGCAAGTAGGGGAAAATCAAACCTTTACAAGTTCCGTCTGAAAAGATTTGCGTAACTATAAAAACAATAGTGCATTTGAAAATTTGTTCAAATGCACTATTGCTTTTATTGACAGAAATTAACGATCTGTTTTATTAATTCTGATGGGTTATGTATTTGTAGTGGGAGCGTCTCGTATGGGTAATAACGATGCCGAGCGAGACGCTCCGACTGCCTCCACTCCTTATAACTAATGTGATGGAGTAGTAGTCTATGAAGATTAATTCGACGGTCGCCGCAAAGCATCGGTGAATGGTTCGCAGCTCACCCAATACCCGCTTGGAGAAGCTCATAGTATCGCGTCTCTAAAACCTATCGGAATTGATGGAACGAACCACTAGCTTGACTAAATTCCGATGGAATGTTTGACAACATTAACAATGGAGAGGGAGGGATTCGAACCCTCGATGAGGTATTAACCCCATAACTCCTTAGCAGGGAGCCGCTTTCAACCGCTCAGCCACCTCTCCTTAAGCAGTAACAAATATGAATGGTAGCAGATAATTTAGTACAAGTCAATAGTGAAATTAACCTGGATTATGTACACACTCTTGTTACCGCTTTATATCCGCAATAGGCTAAGTTGTTTAGACCTGTCTAGATTTGCGATCGCAACCAAGCAAAAGGTACAGTTCCGATTTTTTTCCATTGCGGTACGTAAGCGCGTTGATTGAACACGTCATAGTCATTACGCTCGATTACGCTCAAAATTCGGCTGTAATGCATCAGAGCCGCCCATACTGGCAAGCGGGCATCTGGATGCAGGTAGCTAATACCTTTCTCTGCTTGGGCGTAAAATTGTCGCGCTCGTTGAATTTGACATTTCATCAAAGAACGCCAGCGGTGATCGACAACTCCTTTAAGTAAATCCTTCTCGGTGTAGTTGAACCGCGCTAAATCTTCAATAGGAATATAAATTCGCCCTCTTTGGGCATCTTCACCAACATCACGAAGAATGTTGGTAAGTTGACAAGCTATTCCCAAAGTGACCGCTTCATTTATCGGAATATACGGTTGTTTATAACGGTTCCAAGGAGCTGTGTTTTGCTCGGAGTCTATTCCCATTACCATTGTTGACATTAAACCTACAGTACCGGCTACGCGGTAACAGTAAAGATATAAGTCATCAAAAGTTGAGTAGCGATCGCGGTACAAATCCATGCGCTGACCGGAAATCATATCCCGAAAGGGTTGGATATCCATTGGATAACGCGAGACAGCATCCGCAAGGGCTACGTCAACATTTTCCTGGGGATGTTGAGCAAAAATCAATTCGAGCTGCTTTTCCCATAAATCTAGAGTTTCGGGAGTAGTCATAGCAGCAGCAGGACCGTCCACTAATTCGTCAGTACGACGACACCAGGCATAAATTGCCCAAATTGCGCGTCGTTTGTCCAAACTCATCAACAAAGTACCCAAATAAAAAGTTTTGGAATGCTTCGCAGTGATTTGCTGACAAATTTTGTAGGACTCATCCACAGAGACCGACGTTTTCATGCATGGGGGGGAATCAGGCAGTTGCAGCATTCGAGAGAGGCTGGATGGAAGGCATTTGCACGCTGGAAGAAATATGAACTGATAATGATTTATTCACACCGAGCGCTGTTAGTTTACCAGAAAGTACTGCTCCTTCCATACTTCCTAAAAACGGTTGCATGGTGTAACTTCCACTCAAGAAAAAGTTTGAGATGGGAGTCACTTGTGAAGGACGGTACTCCTGACGACCGGGAGTTGCTCTGTAAACCGAACGCGGTGTTTTCACCACATGGTGTTTCAGTAAAGAAGCTGGATTCTCCGAGCCGAAGTGTTGAGGAAATAGTTTTGACAATTCGGCAAGAGTTACTTGCAATATTTCCGCATCAGATTTGTTAATCCAATCTTCGGCTGGTGCAAGAACTAATTCCAGCATAGAACGGTTTGGGTCACTATATTCGCGACAAGTGTTGCTCATGTCGGCATAAACGTTCAAAATCGGCGATCGCGAAAATAATAATTGGTCAATATCTGTAAGTTTACGGTCAAACCATAACTGGATGTTAATTACCGGCACGCCTTCCAATCCATCCAGCTTTTGGAAGCATTCTATATCCTTCCAAGCTTCTGGTAGCATGACTTTCATCACATCAACAGACATTGCACAAACATAAGCATCGGCGGTTTCGATATAATCTTCTGCTCCATTTAAACCGCGCATCAAAAATCCTTTGACACTACCATCTGAGTTAAGCAAAATTTCCTTCAAAGGCGCATTTACCTTGACTTCTCCACCACCAGCTTCGATGTAATCTACCAGCGGTTGACAAAGACGCTCGGTAGGAGAACCATCCAGAAATGCCATCTTCGAGCCGTCTTTCTGCTGAAGAAAGCGATTGAGAGCCGTCAACAGCACTACGGCTGATATTTCGTCGGGATTAATAAAATTTAACGATTTAGAAGCAGCAATAAAAATATCTTGCTGTACTTCCTCACCTACTCCTTGAAGCTTGAGCCATTCAGAGAAAGTATATTCATCCGTAGAATCAACGTATTTCTGACCCCGCAACATAGCCGGGACTAATCCTTTGGCTAATTCAATTTTTTCACCCCAGGTCAACATATCGTTGTTTCTGAGAATTGCCACAATACCATTTAACGGTGCTGGCAAATTCGGAAAATCAAACCTACTATAAGTCCCTGGTTTTTCCGGTTGATTGAAGATCATCGTGTGTTTTTTCCACTGCAAACGGTCTTCAATACCGAGTTCTTTGAATAA
This sequence comes from Rivularia sp. (in: cyanobacteria), assembly GCA_049649675.1. GTDB lineage: Bacteria > Cyanobacteriota > Cyanobacteriia > Cyanobacteriales > Nostocaceae > Rivularia. The sequence goes on from JBARZF010000297.1 coordinate 21,191, forward strand.
CTGCAACATATTAGGATAAGCCCCAAAAAATACGTGCAGTCCGGTTTCATACCAGTCGCCATCGGAATCTTTCCACGCTGCGACTAAACCACCCAGTACGTCTCGGCTTTCCAAGAGTACGGGAGTATGACCCTCATCGATAAGATATTTTGCACAGGAAAGTCCTGCCAAGCCTGCTCCGGCGATAGCTACTCGCATTTACAATACGGTTATTTAATACTTTTGTGCATTTTGATAATTTTCATTATACTTTGCATTCCGTTACATTTTGCAATTGACTTCGGATCGTTTTTCCAAATTTTTGCCGTTCAATCGTATTTATTGCTTATTTACCTGGGAAGTTTCACAAATGCTTCGCAATGAACCAGTTGGAATAATCGCTATTAGAGCCGACCATAGCTTATGTAAACAAGTGAGAATCCCCAAGTTTACTGAGGGAACTTCCTTCATATCCCCTCAACATCGAAAATTATTAAAAATCCTGTAAGATGAACATCGCTTGCCCCGTTCGATTGCAATCGGCGTCTCTGTTTTCTCTTCTATTCCCTATTCGCCGCTCCCTCAAACCTTTAATTCAAAACTTGAAGAGTAGAACTGTCTCTATTATCATTCTGCATTCCGTAATCGGTTGTAGCGAATTCTATTTGTAATAAAAGACGGTCTTTATGAGTGGGAGTGAGTCCTTTATGAAAGCATAGCGGGTCTTCTACAAATCCAAAACCAGCCTTACCGCAAATAGTTACCAGAGAATCTTCACCATAATAACCAATAATATCTTTATCTTCTTCTCTTTTGCGTAGCAATACATGAGAAAGCTTTTTGTGTTTATGGCTAGCACGGACGCAAATATGAGGGCCGCTTGTACCGTCTACATCGCTTAAATAAAAGAAAAATTTTAAGAATTTATAATCATCTAAATCATAATGAAACATTTGTGCGTTTTGTCTGCGTTGCCAGTTAGATGATTCTCCGGCAAAACTCCACCAAAGCTGATTTCCTTGATGTACGGGTTCTTTTTCTAAATATCTAGCTGCTATTGCTAATAGTTGTGAGTCATTTTGTAATTTAGCAATCGCAGGACAAAGTTGTGCTGTATTGAAGTAACAACCAACTTTTATCTCTATTTGCGATTGAGTTTCGATAGCTGCTTTTTGCTCGTAATAAAATCCTAGATGTGATTTTCGATTACCGTAACAAACAGTATTTTTAGCAAATTCAACTATTTCTTCAACCACTTTTTTAGGTAGCTGTAAGCCTAAATAAAAACCTTCTTTTTTAAGTTGTGTAACAGCTTCATCTAAATCGATGTGAGTAAAAACAGAATTATTTTCCTCATAGGATTGATGTGACGAGGCTAAACTGTGAGATAAATATTTCATCATACTTCTTCCAGCCTGAAATCTACTCATCTTACGCATCAACAGCCATTGAGGATTTTTAGTCAAACCTTTATAGTTCTCATAACAGTGGTCGTACATTTGCGATCGCATTGTCGAGAAATTGATAAATTTATTAACCATAATATTTTCGTAAAACCTTTTTACTGATGCCAGTAGATTTTCTTATGGAGAGAGAAATTAGATGTGTATCTATGGCAATAGTAATATTATTGAGTAAAAAATACTACAAAAAGATAATACGTTTATTGTTTCTTTGCATCTATCGCTATTTTTTTGAAAAAGTGATGAAGAGTTCTTAAACAGGTCTATAAAGTCTTTATATTGATTAATAATTGAGAATAATAAGCTGAAGTTTAACTTATCAAATATTTTGCTGACAGAATAAAATAAAACTTAACTACCTAAGTTAATATACTGAATTTGAAATATAATATAAATTTAAAAAATATATAAATAAGGAACAGGGAACGAAGTTCATTTCAGCGCAAATTTCTTCAGTTCCCTCCCGTTATTCTTACCGTACTCTTCTCCAAGCACGCCAAGAAGTATAACTCAGTAAAGAAGTGCTACCACAAGCATAAACAGTACCGCTAGGTATACCAGCAATAGCTAAAGCCAGACTTCCAACCCATAATGTTAAAGAATAAATAAATAAAACTGTCAATCTATGAGATAATCCAGCTTCTAGCAATCTATGATGCAGGTGAGTTTTATCTGCGAGAAAAGGCGATTTACCTTGTGAAATTCGCCCTAAAATTACAGTTGACATATCGACAATCGGTACTGCCAAAATGACGTATGGTAGCAAAACCGCAGTCACAGCAGGTATTTTCACCAAACCGATTACTCCCACCGAAGCTAAAGTGAATCCAATAAAATAAGAACCTCCGTCTCCCATAAAAATTTGCGCGGGATTGAAATTATAACGGAGAAATCCAAATGTAGCTCCAGAAAGGGCTGCGGCTATTAAAGCTGCCGCTGGCTGCTGCATAAATAAAGCGGCAATCAGCATCACCATCGCCGCAATTCCAGAAACGCCAGCAGCCAAACCGTCTAAACCATCAATCCAGTTAATTGCATTTACCATACCCACCAACCAAATAACAGTGATGGGTAAACTCAACCAACCTAAATGAATTAATCCTCCCGTAGGAATGCTGAGAAAATCAATACTCACTCCTGCTTTCCACGCACAACTTGCTACTAAAGTTTGTATCAGCAAGCGTACCAAAGGAGACAAATTGAATAAATCATCAGCTAAACCAATCAGGAAAAAAGCCAAACCACCAAGAGTTACACCCCAGATTTGCCATTCCTTATCGGGTGGTAAAAATCCAAATCCACCCAACCACCAAACCATTAATAAAGAAATAACAGTACCTGCGAAGATTGATACTCCTCCAAGACGCACCATTGGACTTTGATGAACTTTTCGGTCATCGGGTTCATCCAAACGTCCGCTTTTTATACCAATATTTTTGATATCAGGAGTAGTCCAGAGAACCACTACAGCAGCCAATAAGAAAGCTATCAGATGATAAATCTGGGCAGGTAGCATCTGCATAAAAAAACCGCTCGTTTACTGTATAAGACAAATAGATAAAATATATTGAGTAGAAAATCGCATTGTTCTATTACTACTAAGATTTAAATAGTTGTCAGCATAAGAACGATACATTTTTAAAGACATTTAGAATTTTAGATAAAGAATTAGTGAGTCGAAATGAGTAATTAGCACATTAATGCATCAGTAATTATGCTGAGTGATGAAGATTAAAGATTGGGGATTGGGAATGACTATAGTTTTGCGAGCATAAAAAAACCTCCTTAATAAAAGGAGGAATTAGATAAATCCAGCTTTGACTTCTTTTTTATATTGCTCCCCTTCCTTTGCAGGAAAGGGGGCTCGCGGTCATTTATGCTAAAGCTGCTACGGGAACTCCAATATGCTCATATAGAGGAAAACTCTTACATAAAGCAGCTACTCGTCGGCGACAATCTTCAGCAATTTTTTCTGAATCGGGATTTAACAATCTGTCAGCTATGATGTTACCGATTTCAGTAAATTCTGCTACACCCATGCCTCTTGTTGTCATGGCAGGAGAACCCAGTCTTAAACCACTGGTGACAAAAGGAGATTCTGGATCGAAAGGAACTGTATTTTTATTGGCAGTGATATTTACATCGCTGACTAACTGGTCTGCTTTCTTACCAGTCATGCCAATACACCGTAAATCTACGAGCATCAAATGGTTTTCTGTGCCGTTGGAGACAATTTTTAAATCTCTGTTTTGCAATTGATTGGCTAAAGCACGAGCATTTTCAATCACAGCAGCAGAATAATCTTTGAATTCTGGCTTGAGAGCTTCCGCAAATGCTACTGCTTTACCAGCAATAACGTGTTCTAATGGGCCACCTTGAGTACCGGGGAAAACTGATTTATCAAACTTTTTGCCCATGTCAGCGTCGCGAGTCAAAATTAAACCACCCCTTGGCCCGCGTAAAGTTTTATGAGTAGTTGTAGTCACTACATCGCAATAAGGAACGGGATTTGGATGAAGTCCAGCAGCAACCAAACCGGCGATGTGAGCAATATCCGCCAACAAGTAAGCACCAACTTCATCGGCGATACTGCGGAATTTTTCAAAATCAATTACGCGAGGATAAGCCGAATATCCACAAATTAAGAGCTTTGGACGCTCCCTTAGCGCCTGCTCGCGGATTTGCTCGTAGTCTAGCTGTTCGGTTTCTTGACTAACGCCGTAATGACAAACTTCAAACCACTTACCAGAAACATTTACTGGCGAACCGTGGGTAAGGTGTCCCCCATGAGATAAATCCATCCCCATGATTTTGTCGCCAGGTTCCAATAAAGTTAGGAATACCGCAAAATTGGCTTGCGCTCCAGAATGAGGCTGGACGTTGGCGTGGGCAGCGCCAAATAGCTCTTTAGCACGGTCGATGGCTATTTGCTCAATTTTGTCGATTATTCCACAACCGCCGTAGTAACGCTTACCCGGTAATCCCTCAGCGTATTTATTCGTCAGTACCGAACCTTGAGCAGCTAATACAGCCGCAGAAGTAAAGTTTTCTGAAGCAATCAACTCTAGGTGGTCTTGTTGACGCTTTAGTTCGTCATTAATTAACTCTGCCACTGTAGGGTCAGAAGTTGCAAGGAAATCTGAATTAGTTTTAGTCACTGTTAAGTTATCTTTGTGTCCTGAAAATTTGTGCATTCAGCTTCGGCGTAGCGAAGGCGATACGCCAAAGGCGTCAAGCTTTGCTTATCGCACCGCAAGAAAATTCTATCTCTTTTCCCATTAATAATTTAACAAGGTATCAACAGGTAATAAACTGCTAACAAGCCCGAAAGTACATTTGGATAAAATATCTTCCATCCATGGGTTAATTATTAGATGCAAGAAGAGAACTCATATCCGCAAAGTTGATAAAGATTGTTATGTATAACTTTTTACTAAAAGTCTGCAACATTTTCATCTTTAAACCATAAAATAAAAATAAATCTACTTTTTGCTCAAAATTTAACGATCGCCATTTATATTTATGTTCTCCGAGCGGGAAATATAAAATATAACTATTGTTTGTCAAAGCATTAAAATCAAATCAATATAAATTTTAGTTGTCGGACAAATTGTAGTAAAAATCAAGACTCATTTAAACGGGTATTATAATGTTAGTAATTTTAATAAAAGAGCAACTTATTGCCCCTCAAGACGTTTGCAAATCTTGCGTGCTTGCCGACCGCTTCGGTCAACCACGCTGGTATGATGGTAAATTGGGCTGCGGACGAACTGCGAGCAAAATTACTGAAAAACAACCAAATTGGCATGAGTGTATAATGGGCTTCCGCATTGCCAATATAGAATAGTATAAGTAAGGCGAAAACCCGCTTTTCTGCGTTATTCTAGGTTCATGCAGTCAGTGAAATTGAAACATAGGAGAACGCAGAATGGCTTGGCGCGGTTCTACAACTGTTAAAGATAGGATTTTTGCTTGCTTACCTTATTTACTTCCCTTGGTTGAAGGAGTCTCTTTTGGTAGCTTTTTATTATCGCAGTTTCCACCCTTGAGAGTAATTTTGATTCCACTTTTACCTGTCTTAGCAATTTATAATGGCGTACCTTTTGCTGGGTTAATCATTTTCTTTGCTTTATTTATGTTGGTAGTACGGAATGAGAAAATCCCTCATCTTATTCGCTTCAATACAATGCAGGCTATTCTTTTAAGTATTGTTTTGTCTCTATGCGGTCTTCTGATACGTGTTTTAAGCCCAGTACCGGGTGCTAATTTTGCTATAGAAACCTTGTTTAATACTATTTTTATCGGTTTACTCGTAGCCGTTGTATATTCTGTTGCTCAAACGATCGTGGGTCGTTACGCAGAAATTCCCGCAATTTCTGATGCGGTTCATATGCAGGTTCGTTAAGACAGTACCTGAAGTCAATGTGCGCTGTTGGTATCGCGTTCGGTGTCTATTTTTATTTACTAGCTACCACAGTATTTTCTAAGCGGCCGATACCTTCTATTTCAACACGAACGCGATCGCCACAATTTAATGGGCCGACTCCCAAAGGTGTACCTGTTAGGATTACATCTCCCGGCAGTAGTGTCATTACTTGACTAATGTAAGACACTACAGTTTCCGGAGAAAAGACCATTTGGTCGATGCAGGCAGATTGAACGGGAGTTGCATCATCATTCAAAAAAGTTTGCAATCTAGCACCAGGACTTACTTCTCTAACAATCCACGGCCCTAAAGGACAAAAAGTATCGAAACCTTTAGCACGAGTCCATTGTCCATCGCGTTTTTGTAAATCTCTTGCAGTCACATCATTAGCAATGGTATAACCCCAGATTTTAGTTTCAGCAGACTTTGGAGTGCATTTAGTTGCCGATTCGCCAATAATCAGCGCTAATTCTCCTTCATAATCTACTCGCTGCGTAACTTCCGGATATCGGATTTCGGCTTCTGAAGCAATAACGCAAGTAGGTGGTTTGAGAAAAATTAGAGGTTCTTCTGGTACCTTTGTACCCATTTCAGCAGCATGATCGGCATAATTTTTACCTACTGCAATAATTTTAGAAGGAAAACAAGGAGCTAAAATTAGGTAGCTATCTGGTTGCAAGATTAAATCCGTGGGCTGCCCTTGCAACCAAGGGGGAGCATCAAGAACTTGGACGTTAAGATCGAGATGCAGCAAACCGTAGTAGATAATCCCTTCAGTATTTTGAACTCGCACATACCGCTGCGCCATAATAGTAAATTACTTCCTTTTGATTGTTTACCCAAAAAATCATTAGTATTTATAACGCGAGCAAGGCTATTATAATTCAGCCAATCTCCCGCCTATGGTGTCTAAAATTTAATTCGATAGATCGATAGCATAAGTCAATCCTTCATTACAGATATTTTGAGATAAAGAAATTACATTACCAGACCGAGGGTACAAACTTCTCTTTTACAGGTGGGGGATAGGAAGGAAGATACTCTTCTTTACCGTATCTGGAAACTCTTAGTTTGGATAAAAGAAAGCTTCTCCCGCCAGCAACTACGGTTATAAAGCAGATGCAGGAAAGTTTCGTCAATAAAAATCAAAAACTGGTAAGATTATAATTCCTTGCTGCTCAAAATGTTTGCTTACGTCCCTTGAGTACGGCAATCCGTTGCTTGCTCTGCGAGGTTTTTGACATGGCAGCCAAACGTCCAAAAGGAGATTAAAACTAATGGCTACAAATTACGAGACAATGTACATTTTGCGTCCTGACTTGATAGACGAGCAAGTTGAGCAAAATATTTCTAAGTACGAAAATTTAATTAAGGAAAACGGTGCTGAAAGCGTAGAAATTCAAAATCGCGGCAAGCGTCGTCTAGCTTATGAGATTAACAGACATCGGGATGGAGTTTATGTTCAGATGAACTACACTGCTGTTGGTAGCACTATTGCTCCGATGGAACGTGCTATGCGCTTGAGCGAAGAAGTAATTCGTTATTTGACTATCAAGCAGGATTTAGCAGAACAACAGACAGCAGATGAGGAAACATCGGCTGCTGCAATAGCTCAAGAAAGATAATTCTCTTTTTTACAATCGACCGGGTTTTTTGTAATTAAATAGATTAATTTCATATTTAAGGTAAAAAACTCGGTTTCTTTGGGCTTATTAACAATAATGGCCTTAATAAAATTTAATATTAAAAAAAAAGTAAAAAAAATATACCTCTTTGCCCTTGCCATTACGGCTAGGAATGTTACATTAACAGATACTTACCTCTAAGGGTGGAAAAGATTCCGTTCAGTAAATTGTAAGACACTGTGAGCCAAACAGATAACTCCACCATTCAAGCTCTCTCTACTGAAGTCTCGAAGTTGCGTCAAGAATTGCAGCTTCGCGATCAATTAGTGCAGCAGTTATCTCAAGAACTGTTCAGACTGGTAAAGGGTAATACCGATTTTATGCCCCAGCCAGAAGTTTCCGAACGTCATTCTATTGAGTTAAATGCTTTACGAGAACAATTGCAGGCAGTAGAAGAACAGGTAGGTTTTTACCAAGAGCAGATTAGCACTCGCGATAGCGAAATTTATCAATTGCGTCATTCAGTTCAGGAATTAACCGATCGTTCTCGAATGTTAGAGCAAGTAGTGCAAGAACTACCTCAAATTTACCGTCAAAAGTTCGAGGAGCGCATGGAGCCGGTAAGAGAAAAGGTAGCACTACTGCAACAAGAAAACCGTCAATTGCAAGCGGAATTGCAAAGCGTTAGTTACCGCTTAGCTTTAAAATCTCGTACTGCTTCCCATAGTGGTATTGACTTGCCTTCATTTCCTCGCCCTAATCCACCAGGCAACATTTCAACCGTACCAAACGCTTAGTTAAAATGCTTGCAACGTGCGGTCTATAATACGAGGAAGGTAATGGTAGTATAAACTTTTATCGATCTCAGATAACGATGTTTACTTTAACAGTCCCTATCTATTGATGACAAAGATAATTTCTGCATCATCTTTTCTTCTAATCCCAAATCTAAAATCTCGCCGTTTATGAAAGCGGTTTACCCAAAATTATCGATTAATAATTGTTTTTTAGTAAAAAAGCTTATAGCCGTACCTAGTATGCTAAGGATATCCATTGTAAGATAGTTACCCTTGCTACACAAAGAGAATTTCATTTTTGATTAGATATTACGGATTAATGCTGCTTCTTGTCACAGATTCGGCATTGTAATTTCTCTTCCCTATTCCCTTTTTTAAACTGTTTAGTTAGCATCCCAAGTACGGATATAGCCTAAAAAAAAGGGTCAAATATTAAACCCCCTTAGAAAGAAAACAACAGTAAGAAAAGTGTAAGAAAGTGAAGAATTACTTAGGAAAAACGATCAAAACTAGGAATTTTTAGTTTTATATCTCCAGGTAAATTCTTCCATTACTTACATATTTAAGAATAGCTTGAGTAACTCAACAAGGCTTAGAGCCAACTGTTGAGCATAGTTAGTTTTAAGATATCGCGAACAAAGCATGGCGGTTGATAGAGATTTGCAGAGCGTGCTAGCCCTTTTTTTGAGTTTGGCTTCGTTATTAAATAATTTGCTGCAATCAAAAATGGACTTCAACACCTTTATATCTCAAGTTAATGAAAACAGAAATTTAGCCAGCTACAGGCAAATCTTTGTTTTCTAAAATACTCAGAGCGTCTTCATAAGTATTGAAAATTTCAAACACAGAATCTAGGTGAGTAAGCTCGATAACCAACCGAACTGGAGCCGTCACATTGCAAAGAACTAAACGACAATTATATTGACGTGCTGTTTTAAGTCCTTTAACCAAGCTGACTAAACCAGAACTGTCCATGAAATCGACCAATCCTAAGTCTATAACCCACAGTTGTGGCAGGGCGGGTACAACCCGATTTATCTGTTGGCTCAAAGCATTTCCACCCTGCAAGTCCATACGGCCTTCGGGTTTAAACAAAGTAACTTGACGTTCTAGTGTGAAAGTCATAAATTTAACTGGATAGTTGAAATACTTAAGAAAAAACAAAAACAGACACAAATACCACTTCCCTCTCAACTAGAAACTTACCACTTTTACCTGCATATTGGATCGGGTATTTGGGCAGTACAATTGAGACAAATTCAGTCGGTATTTATGCCGTATCATTTGTCCAAACAATTTTCAGTATAGGCATAAGCTATTTGCTTTTTCCGTAGCAACCGCTTCTTTTACGAAATTTTTATAATTCTCTCAGAGTTTTATGAATTTTTGATAAATTTTTTGTTATAGATGCTAGTAATTGTAAGGTTGTGGTAAATGTAGATTCAAAATTTTAGTTTTATTTAATACCGCTAAAAATTTATCTTTGATACGCTTTTTTTAGTAAAACTATTTTAACAAGAGTGTTAAGGCAAAAATGCACTACGAACATTTAAAGTAATTATAACTAAGTAAATAAGTATGAATAATTACCATGTATGTATTGTAAACGATTTTTATAAAAATTCCGGATTGAGATAGATATTGCAGAAGGTAGATAACCATTCACTTCATTGACACCTTAACTAGAAAGGAGTCAATATGTAGAAATGTAAAATTATATAAATAGGTTTAAGCTGGATGTCTCTCGATTTCATATCATTGGAGAATATTCAGGAAATTGCTCATCAATACGGCTATTGGGCAATTTTTGTAGGAATTTTATTAGAAAACTTAGGCGTTCCGCTTCCAGGTGAAACTGTGACTTTGGTAGGCGGCTTTTTAGCTGGCAATGACGAACTCAATTACTGGTTGGTTGTAGGGGATGCAGCTGCAGGTGCTGCGATTGGCGGAACTTGCGGCTATTGGATTGGTAGAATCGGCGGTTGGTCATTGCTAATGCGTCTGGCAACTTTATTAAGAATTTCTGAAGTAAAAGTTCTCGGCATAAAAGAGAAATTTAGCGAAAACGCTGCTAAAGCCGTATTCTTTGGCAGATTTTTTGCTTTATTACGAATTTTTGCGGCTCCATTAGCCGGTATAGCTGAAATGCCTTTTGCGAAATTCATGTTATACAACTTTTTAGGTGCTGGTGCTTGGGCAGGCGCAATGGTTTCATTGGCTTTCTTCGCTGGCAAAGTAGTATCTTTGGAACAAATGGTGCAATGGGTAGGTCAGTTTGCGATTTTCGCATTGCTGATTCTTGTTGCCGTAATCGCTATACCTTTATGGCTGGAGTCGCGGCAGGTTGAAGAAATAACTACTGAAGAATAGGGAATTAGGAATAGGGAATAGGGAATAGGGAATAGGGAATAGGGAATTCTTAACTCCTAGCTCATAACTCCTAACTCATAAGTCCTAACTCATAACTCCTAACTCCCAACTCCCAACTCCCTCAATAATTGCGAATTATTTCTGCTGGGACCAAATGCGAGTAGGCATTCCCCAAATGTAAATAAACCCTTCAGCAGCTTTGTGATCGAATTGATCTTCTGCGCCGTAGGTTGCCATCTCAGGATTATAGAGGGAACTATCTGAGTGACGACCAACAACGATCGCATTACCTTTGAAAAGTTTCATTCGCACGGTTCCAGAAACTCGCTCTTGCGTCTTTTGAATAAAGGCATCAAGTGCAGCTTTGAGCGGACTAAACCACAAGCCGTTGTAAATTAATTGGCTGTAAGTGTCTTCAATACCGCGCTTGTAATGAGTTACATCCGCCGTCAAAGTCAAACTTTCTAAATCGCGATGTGCTTGAATTAAAGCCACCATTGCCGGAGACTCGTAGATTTCTCGCGATTTGATGCCTACCAAACGGTTTTCGATCATGTCGATGCGCCCTACACCGTGATTTCCTACCAGTTGGTTGAGTTGGGCAATCAGTTCAATTGGGTTTTTAGATTCACCATTAAGAGTCGCCGGAATACCTCTAACAAAACCGATTTCGACGTACTCTGGCTTATCGGGAGTATCGGCGATCGCCTTTGTCATTTCATAGATTTCTTCGGGGGGTTCGTATGATGGATCTTCTAAAGGACCAGCTTCAATACTCCTACCAAGTAGATTTTTGTCAATACTGTAAGGGGAAGATTTTTTAACTGGTGAGGGAATACCAAAACTTTCCCCGTAAGCAATAGTTTCTTCCCGACTCATGCCCCATTCCCTTGCTGGGGCCAATATTTTTAAATTGGGATTCATAGCCGCAACAGCTACGTCGAAACGAACTTGGTCGTTACCTTTGCCAGTACAACCGTGTGCGATCGCATCGGCTCCGTATTTTTCGGCTGCTTCTACCAATGCTTTGGCAATTAACGGACGTGCAAGAGCAGTTGCCAGAGGATAACGATTTTCGTAGATAGCGTTAGCTTGAATGGCCCTGAATGCATAATCTTTAATAAAGCTTTCTTGGACATTCACCACTAACGATTCACTTGCACCAGACTTGAGAGCTTTCTCACGAACTGGTTCTAATTCTTCACCTTGACCTAAATCCGCTGCGAGAGCAATTACTTCTTCTACTCCCCACTCTTGTTTGAGGTAGGGGATACACACTGATGTATCTACTCCACCAGAATATGCTAAGACAACTTTTTTGGCGCGACCCATGAATTATTTCTCGATGCTGTAGAACGACGATTGTTTATTATCT
>JBARZF010000298.1:0-5096 GCA_049649675.1 Rivularia sp. (in: cyanobacteria)
TCCCAATCGTGCCCCAAGACTATCGTTTTTTTCGATTAATTTGGAATTAGTTTTGTTTTGAGAAATATAAGAATGGGGAATAGGTAGTAGGGGATGGGGAATGGGGAATAGAAATTAGTACTCCACCATGATAATTTTGAGGGGGTAACACATTCGTAGTGCGAGCATCTTGCTCGCTGGTTAATCCTAGCGAGCAAGTTGCTCGCACTACGAATGTGTTACCCCCTCAAAATTATCATGGTGGAGTACTAATTTCTATTACCCATTCCCCATTAGCCATTAGCCATTAGCCATTAGCCATTAGCCATTCCCCATTCTCATATTTCTCAAAACAAAACTAATTCCAAATTAATCGAAAAAAACGATAGTCTTGGGGCACGATTGGGAAAACTAATAGTCAGTTGCTCGGAATTTTCGTTCTTTCTAGGATTTTCTTGCTAACGGGGGATGCTTTTTTTTATCTCTAGTTTTCTATAAATCTAGTTGTGGAAGTGCGAGTAAGTGAAAAAAATGAAAAATTATATGGTGCAGAGGTGACTACACGCTCTGGAAACCGCATGGAATCAAAAGCTGCCTATAAAAACATTTTAATACAAGTACTTAAGTGGGTAAATCTTCGGTCGGAAGAGGCTCCTCGAACATTGCTAATGTTTGCTTTTTACGCGACAACCTCAGTTGGATTGAGATGGGTAGAAGATAGCAGCATCACTTTGTTTCTGGATAAATACGGAGCTAACACTCTACCGTTGATTTATATTGCTAGCGCAGTGGTTGGAATTGCGTTGGTTTTTCTCTACTCTTGGCTGCAAAAGATTTTTCCTATGCGGTGGGTAATTGTAGGTGCTTTACCCTGCATGGTAATACCTTTAATTTTACTGCCTGTAGTTCTACAAATTACTTTATTTACAAACTTACAAGCTTCGCAATTAGCTTTATTTAGCGTATTTTTATTAAGGCTTTGGGTTGATGCGCTTTACGTTATCAATCAGCTTAATACTTCTATTGCTGCAAATCAGTTATTTAACATCCAGGAAATTAAGCGTACTTATCCTTTAGTAAGCAGTGGAATTTTAATAGCTGATGTAATTGGGGGCTTTAGCTTACCAACTTTAGTAAGATTTCTTAAGTTGGATAAAATAATTTTAATTGGGGCTTTAGTTATTGTTTTAGGAACATGGATTCTTCTGCATTTAAGCAAAAAATATCCTCAAGCTTTTTCGGATATTCCGCAATCCCAAGTCAACAAATCGCAAGTTTTCCGCGCTCGTCGTCTTTCTGCCCCTCTAAGACTTTATGCTTTGCGATTATTTTTGTTTGGGCTTTTGATACAGGCAATAGGCTTATTAGTGGATTTTCAGTATTTTTCCCAATTACAATCAACTTTTCAAGGTAAAGAAATTACCAGTTTTTTAGGTGTATTTGGCGGAATATTAGGGCTATTTGAACTTGCAACCCAATTATTTGTCTCTAGTCGTGCAATTGAACATTTGGGAATATTTTTTACTACCGCAATTTTACCTGTTGGCGTAGGTTTTTTATTGACAGTGCTGGCTGTATTGTCTTCTTTGTCAATAACGTTTGGTTTGAAAATACCTGGTTTATTACTGCTATGCGGTTTAACGTTGATTAAGTTTTTAGACGAACTTGTGCGTTATACCTTCGTAGCGAATACTGCAACTTTGCTGTTTCAACCGATACCGGAAAGAGTTAGAAGCCGCGTACAAACATTATCCGGAGGCTTTGCAGAAGCAGCTGCTGCTGGTTTTGCTGGATTTATTATTTTACTTACTCAATGGATTGCAACCCATTTTATACCAGTTGACTGGCAAAGTTTAATTCTAATTATAGAAACAGCAGTAGTCGCCATTATCTGTGTAGGAGTAATTTGGGCATTGCGATCGCAGTACGTGGATCTATTAGTTTTGAGCGCGGAAAGCGGACAGTTAAGCGTTACAAATGTTGACTTACCTTTCTTTAAGCGGGCTGTAATAAAGGCTTTACAAGAAAAAGGAAACGAAGATGATAAACATTCTTGCATAGAACTTTTATCGCAGATCGATCCTCAAGGAGCAGGAGAAGTATTAGCGCCACAATTACCAATGCTTACTCCTGGTTTGCAGCATAAAAGTTTGCAGGTGATGCTTGAATATGATGTAAATCCAGTTTATTTACCTCAAGTACGTAGTTTATTAGAAAACTCTCTTTCCAAAGCCAATCCGAATATATTTGCTTTAGCACTACGTTACGTTTTCCTTGCAGAAGTTTCTCCAAATTTAGATCGATTAGAAGAATATTTAGATACCGAACAAAATCCTGTGATTCGAGGTACAGCTGCGGCATTATTATTAACTCAAGGAACAACAAAGCAAAAAGTGGCAGCAACCAAAACCTTCCAATGGATGCTGACTAACCCTGAAGAAGAAATACGAGTTTCGGGAGTTAAATCTTTAACGGAAGCATCTTACTTACAATCTTTACGAATTTATATTCCTTCATTATTAGAGGATGAATCTTTAAAAGTACGCAATGCAGTTCTAGAAATGATTGCTGCAAACCATTTAGAAGAGCATTATTCAGCATTAATAAAAGGGCTTCACTATAAACCCACCAGGCTAACAGTAATGAAAAGCTTAGTAAAACTGGAAAATGAAGTTTTACCAATGCTCTCAGACTTAATACATAACTTTTACGAACCGGAGATAGCGCGAGTATATGCTTTGCGAACAATGGGTCAAATTGAGACTTTAGAAGCAACTGATACCTTATGGCAGCATTTAGAAACATCTAGAGGTAAAATCAAATCTCATGTACTCCGTGTTTTACTCAAAAGACATCAGCAACATCAAATATCAGCTTTGGTAGATAGGTCTTATGAAATCAGAGTACAAACATTAATAGAAGGAGAATTAATATTATTAGGTCAAATATACGCAGCTTCCGTAGACTTTAAATTTCAAGGTGAAGTATACGCAGCTTATATAGAATTTAAAACAGGAGAAACCTTACAAAACTTTCATTCTAAAAAAAAGGTTGTAGCTTTATGTCGGCTAGTTCAAAAAGCTATTTCAGAACTAGAAATTGATATTAAAGAACGGTTATTTTTGCTTTTAAAATTACTTTATCCCTTGGACAAAATTAATGCTGCGGCATTTAACCTCAATTCCGAATCGCGAGTGACTGTAGCAAGAGGTATAGAGATTCTACAGCATACTATCAATTTACCTTCTAAAAGTATTTTACTGAATATTTTTGATCGAAGAGCAGCCACCGAAAAATTGCAACAGCTTGTAGAAACAGGATATACGCAATACGAGCAAATGCCAGTGAACGATCGAACTAGAAAATTATTAGAATTAGAAAATTCGCTTTCTGATTGGTGTTGGGCTTGCTGCATTCACTTTGCTCAAGTTGCTCGTATCAAACTTAAGCCCATACAAATAGAAGGAAGTTTGCGTCATCCTTGTGGTTTCGTAAGAGAAGCCGCCGTTGCATATTTAAGTATTGCATCCCCCCGTTTATTTATAAAAGTTATACCCCAGTTAAAAAAAGATTCCCATCCTCTTGTAATAGCTCAAGTTAATGAATTTATCGAAAAATATAAGATTAGTGGATAGTTGTTAGTGGATAGTTGTTAGTTGTTAGTTGTCAATTATAAAATTATGGAAAAATCTAATTTTGAAAATTTACGAGTTTTTCAGTTGTCTGAGCAGTTAGCCGATCAAATATGGAATATTGTTATATTTTGGAATCATTTAGCTACAGATACGGTTGGAAAACAAATTATTCGTTCTGCGGATAGTATTGGTGCGAATATTGCAGAAGGTAGCGGGCGCTATAATTTTCAAGATAATTTACGATTTGTGAAAATTGCTAGAGCTTCTTTGCATGAAACAAGATATTGGTTAAGAAGGGCATATGTTCGTAAATTATTAACAAGCGAACACGTAAAAAATATTAAACCTATTGTTGACGAACTTTCACCAAAATTAAATGCTTATTTCAAATATCTAGAAAAAGCAGCAAAACAAGAAAAAAACAAGACAAACAAATAACCACTAACCACTATCAACTAACCACTAACAACTATCCACTAACAACTAACAACTAACAACTATCAACCATCAACCATCAAGCATCAACTATCAACTAACTCTAAATTTATGTTAACCAGCGTTGATCGTTTATTATTTGTACGTCAAGTTCCGATATTTAAAGAATTGCGGGATGATTTTATTGTTCGATTAGCTTCTGCGATGAATGAACTGTGGTTTCCGCCAAATTGCAGTATTTTTCGACAGGGAGAACAAGGACAATCTTTGTATATTGTTGTTTCGGGAAAAGTAAAAATACATTTGAATAACAGAACACTTACTGTTATTCCCCAAGGAAAATATTTTGGTGAAATGGCAGTATTTGATACTCAACCGCGTTCGGCTTCTGCTACTACAATAGATGCTTGTGAATGTTTGGAATTAACCCAAGAACAACTTGATGATGCTATTGAAGAAACTCCCGAAATTGCAGTCAATATAATTCGCGAATTATCTCGGATAATTCGTAAGTTGAATAATGATGGTAGTGGGATGGGGTAAAATAACAAATATTTTAATTTCTAGGGAGCAAGATGCTCCCACTACTAATTTTAATTACCAAAATTGTAGGGTGTGTTATGGCGCAATAGGTCATTTCCATTATGACAAAATATATTTGTTTAGCGCCTAACGCACCGTTTTTACTCGGATTATGCACCTAAATAACCGCAATAGATAACAAGGGTTAAAACCCTTACTACGAACAAAATGCGCTATTAAAAACACGACATTTTTCTAAGAATCTTTGCGGAATTTCTATACTATTTCCCCAATGCATATGAATATAAGAAGCGTGAAGATTTTGTGGTGAAATCCACCCTTCTTTTCCCGTGAATTCATCGCAATCGTATCTATAAGTTTGAAATAAAGGTTTATTAGAATCCGATATTAAACGCGAGCGATGAAATTCATGTCCGTAAATTGTTTTTCCTGCATCTACTAATAAACTATTTTGTAACGCTACAGCGCGACGATAACCCAAAGTTAAACGCTTATCCATTACTG
>JBARZF010000299.1:0-2047 GCA_049649675.1 Rivularia sp. (in: cyanobacteria)
CCCATATGGTCGCCGAATGGCCCATCTGGCAATACTTCCCCTGGAGTAATGGTTCCTTCTAAAACAAATTCAGAATCTGCGGGTACTTCTAAATCGACGGTTTTGCATTTCGCTAAACTGACACCAGAGCCACCGTATAAACCCGCAAACAACCACTCGGATAAATCTACCGGAATCGGTGTTGCTGCCGCCATGATAATTAACGGATCGACACCTAAAGCAATTGCTACCTCTAACTTTTTGCCATTCTCAGCAGCTTTACGTAAATGTCTTGCTCCACCGCGCACCGAGAGCCAATGTACGGTCATGGTATTTTTGGATTGCAGTTGCAAGCGATACACGCCAACATTTGGCGTTCCCGTTTCGCAATCTTTGGTAATTACCAAACCTAAAGTAATAATTTTGCCTGCGTCACCGGAATAAGGGCGAATCAAGGGTAATTTATTTAAATCTAAATTATCCCCTTCCACCACAACTTGATGACAAGCGGGGAAAAAATCTCTTCCCGGTTTCGCTTTGACAACATCAAATAAAACCTTACCAAAATCGATAGCTTGAGAAATCTTTTTCGGTGGCTTTGGCTGTTGCAACATCGCCAACTTTTTCCCCAAGGTTTCCAATTCCTGGGGATGTTCCATATTCATAGCCCAACATATCCTTTCCACGGTGCCCATCAAGTTCACCGCTACAGGAAAATCAGCACCTTTGACATTTTCAAAAATCAAACCGGGGCCACCTTTTTGCAGCATCCGGTTAGAAATCTCCGCAATTTCCAACTCAGGGTCAACTTTAGCGGTAATTCGCTTTAATTGTCCCCTTTCTTCCAAAATTTTGATAAATCCCCGTAAGTCTCTCGCCATTGTGTATAAAGATATTTGAAGCGTTATTTATATTATCAGGCATAAGTGGGGATTGGGCATTGGGAATTGGGGATTGGGCATTGGGGATGGGGCATAGGGGATTGGATTATTTTCTATTGCCTATAGATTTTAGATAAGCGTTAAGTTTAGGTGATAGTTCATCGGTTATTGGTTTAAGTTTTAATGATTGTTCTTTAGTTAGCAATTTTCTTGCATAAGCTAATCTTAAGAAACAGATAGTTTCATACAAAGAGCCTCTAGCTATTCTAATAAACCGGCGATTATCTTGGTCATTAAAACGCCCTCTACCTTCAGCTATATTTGCACAAACGCTATCTGCCGAACGAACTATTTGTTTACCCATTGTATCTTTTTCAAATTGCTTCCAACTTTGAACAATATCCCAAATTTCAGCCTTCTAATTTTTCAGCTAA
Source organism: Rivularia sp. (in: cyanobacteria) (assembly GCA_049649675.1). Lineage (GTDB taxonomy): Bacteria > Cyanobacteriota > Cyanobacteriia > Cyanobacteriales > Nostocaceae > Rivularia. Next base: position 1,295 of record JBARZF010000299.1, read on the forward strand.
CTGATAAACTATTAACTCTTCAAAATCAGGTCTTGCCAAACTATTTTTTCGTAATTACAACTTCTTTTCTATCATTCCCAAAACTAAGATGAAAAATAACATTACTATAATAAATAATTTCCAATCCCCCATGCCCCATGCCCCATTCCCCAATTCTTACTCCCAGATGTGGTGGTAGCAGAATTTAAAAGCCAAAATAGAATATATGGGCTTGATGAAGAAAGCCTAATATTATTTTATTTCACATGGAGCGTGCTATCAGTGGTATTACAGGTTAAAAAAGACATCTACGAAGCGAAAACTCAGGAAATCGCCAAGCAGTTATTAAGTGCAACTGGGGAAAATCGTTCTTTATTCTCGGCTTTGCGCGATCAAATGCGCCCTGATGATAAGTTATTAGCATGGGCAATGAGCAATCCTGGTTTGCGGGTGCAGTTGTTTCGATTTATCGATACTCTCCCGGCTTTAAAAAGTAACCCGGAAATTGCCGCCCATTTACAGGAATATCTCGGCGATGATTCGGTAGAGTTACCTGCGGCGTTGAAGGGAATGTTGAACTTTGCCAACCCGGATTCTATGCCGGGGAAGGTTGCAGCGACAACGGTTTCTAAAAGTGTGGAAACTTTAGCGCATCGTTATATTGCTGGCGAAAATATCAAGCAGGCTTTAAAAAGTATTGAGAGACTGCGTAAGGATAAGATGGCTTTCACCGTGGATTTATTGGGTGAAGCGGTAATAACGGAAGTTGAAGCG
>JBARZF010000300.1:0-6960 GCA_049649675.1 Rivularia sp. (in: cyanobacteria)
ATTTAAGTTTGAAGGGATATCCGAATATATATGTAATTGGCGATTTAGCACATTTCGCTCACCAAACAGGTAAACCATTACCCGGTGTTGCACCTGTTGCAATGCAGGAAGCGCAGTATGTAGCAAAGTCTATTAAACAACAGATAAAAGGCAATAGCTTACCACCATTTAACTATGTTGATAAAGGTAGTTTAGCAGTAATCGGACAACATTCTGCTGTTGTAGATTTAGGCTTTATGAAACTAACAGGTTTCATAGCTTGGCTGTTTTGGTCATTAATTCACATTTATTACTTAGTTGAATTTGATAACAAACTTGTAGTCATGATTCAGTGGATTTGGAACTATTTCACCCGCAATCGTGGAGCAAGATTGATTACAGCAACAGACTTACCAGCATCTGTTGAAGTTAATAGTCAGCTAGATTATTATCCGCCAGTTAACGATAAAAAAGCTGTTAATGTTTGATAATTGATAGTGGATAGTTGATAGTTGATAGTGGATAGTGGATGTTTATTTAATTGTAGTACTGCAAGACGGCGATCGCACCGCGTTTGTGCGGCTAAGACAGCAGTTTTTCTGTCAGGATATGCATCTTGCGTAGCGAATATTTTCTGAAATTTTACAACCACTAACCACTAACAACCAACAACTAACAACTAACAACTAACCACTAACCACTAACCACTAACAACTAACCACTAACAACCAACAACTAACAACTAACAACTAACAACTAACCACTAACCACTAACCACTAACTACTCCAACGGTATCGTAACAATAAAAGTAGTTCCCACACCTTCTTTACTAATTAAACTAATTTCTCCTTGATGCAATTCTACATATTGCTTGACAATTGATAATCCTAAACCATGCCCTGGAATTTGCCCGACATTGCTAGCTCTTTGAAAAGAAGTAAATAAATTATCTTGTTCTATATTGGGAATACCGATACCTTCATCTTGAATGCGGAAAATAGCTTCTCCCTGCAAGCAAAATAAATCAAAGCGTATTTCTCCACCTTCGGGTGAATATTTAATTGCATTAGATAGCAAGTTTATAAATATGTGTCGAAGTAGCTTTTCGTCTAAACGAGGTAAACTAATATCTGTAGGTGGGCTATCTTCTTCCTGTTGAATATAGCATCCTTGAATTTTGAAAATAATTTGGTGTTCTTCTGTTGCTAATAATTTAATTTCTGCTACTAAATCCTGACAAAACTTTTCTAAATCTAAAGGTGCGGGATTAAATTGAGTTTGATTAACTTCTGCTTTACCAACTAATAATACATCGCTCAATAATTGATTGAGATTTTTAACAGAATTTTGTATATGATATAAATATTCTTCCTTTTTATTTTCCGTTATTTCTTGGCTGTGATTTGCGAGTAATTCAGTAGAATTTAAAATTGTGCTTAATGGATTGCGAAACTCATGACTTACCATTGAAACGAAACGAGATTTTAGTTCTCTCATTTCTTTCTCTTTTTGTAATTCATCTCGCATTACAGTTTCTTTTTGATGCTTGCTTAAAGCTATTTCAATAGTGGTAATTAACTGAGTTTCTTCAAAAGGTTTGAGTACGTAACCAAAAGGTTGAGTTGCTTTGGCTTTTTTGATAGTACTTTCATCGGAATGAGCGGTGAGAAAAATTACCGGAATATTAAAAGTATTCATAATTATTTCGGCAGCTTCGATTCCATTCATATCACCTTTAAGCATCATATCCATTAAAACTAAATCTGGCTGCAATTCTTCTACTTGGGTAATTGCTTTTTCCCCATAAGCGATAACAGCGGGGACAATATAACCCGAACTTTCCAAACAATATTTTATATCGCAAGCAATAATTCTTTCATCTTCCACCACCAAGATTTTGTCTTTCATTTTTTTTATATAAAATTTAATATAGAATTACTATTTTAATTTGAAAATCTCTGTTCCCCGTTCCCTGTACCCCAAAACTGATTCCTATACTAACGATCATTGTTTTCAGCGAATGTAATTCTAAATGAAGTACCAAGCTTAAAACTATATACTATTGTCCCTTCTAATTGCTCGACTAAATTCCAAACTAATTCTAAACCGAGGGACTGTTTTTTTAACGAACTAATATTTTCTGTTGCTCCCATACCGTTATCACCAACAGATAATGAGTATTTATCTGTTTGCAAACTTATAAATTCCACATATATTTCTCCCTCATGACTATTTTTGAAAGCGTGTTTGATTGAATTAGAAATAAGTTCGTTGATAATTAAACCGCAGGGTATTGCCGTATCTATCTTTAGAAATGTTTTTTCTATATTAGTGTTTATCTTAATATTAGTAATGTTATAACAGCGAGTTAAATTATTTGTTAATTTACGAATATACTCGGAAAAATCTATTTTTGCTAAATTGTTAGTTTGATATAAATTTTCGTGAATCAAAGCCATTGCTCGGACGCGATTTTGACTATCTTTAAAAATTTCTAAAGCTTGTTTATCTTTGATATATCCAGACTGCAAACGCAACAAACTAGAAATTATCTGTAAGTTGTTTTTAACCCGATGATGAATTTCTTTGAGCAATACTTCTTTTTCTTTTAAAGAAGATTTTAGTTTATTTTCTACCTGTTTGCGAACTGTAATATCGGTACTTGAACCTGCCATAAAAGCCGGTAAACCATCTCGATCGCGAACTACATTACCGCGAGTTAAAAATGAATAAGCATCTCCATTTTTGTGCAGCATTCGATGTTCAATTTCGTATTTAGGAATTAACTCTTCTAAATAAGCGTTAATTTCAGCTTTTACTAAACCCACATCACTTGAATGTACAAATTGCAACCAGTTACTAAATTGATTGGCTATTTCTTGATCCTGATAGCCAAGCATTGCTTTTAGATTAGAATCTATATAAACTTCATTGGTTTGAATATTCCATTCCCAAACCCCAACTTTTCCCGCACTTATAGCTCGTGCGTATCTTTCTTCACTTACCCTTAAAGCTTGTTCGACTCGTTTACGTCCTAAAACATTTCCTAATATTTCTGCTACTATTTTAAGTAAGAAAATGCTGTTTTCCGTCCACGAGGTAGTACTCAAAGATTCAAAACCTAAGAAACCAATTAAATTTCCGCTACAGGCGATTGGTAAAATAATCAGAGATTTGATATCTTGAGTTTTGAAAACCTGTTTTTCAACTGCTTTTTGCAAAAGTAAATCTTGTATATGTTGTAATTGCAAAATTTCACCGTGTTCAAGCTTTTCTATAAACGAAGTCAAATCTTCAACGTAAATATCTTTTAACTCATCAATACGGGATGGAATTTCCGAAGCACACCATTCATGAGTGTTATTTATCCGATGCGAATCTTCCGTTAATAAAAACACATAACTGCGATCGACACCTGCAAATTCACCAATAGTCTGTAATGCTTTATTGATACCGTTATCTATTTGATTTGCAGCAAGATTAATAAAATCAGCCGATATATTAGTAATTAGGTTTTCAAAATCGACTCGAAAACGAAGTTCTTCTTCAATAGGCTCTCGTTCGATAATTTCTTGTCGCAAGCGGGAATTTGTCTTTCTTAATTCGTAAGTACGTTCTTCAACTCTAATTTCCAATTCATTTTTAGCGTTTTGTAACTCTATTTCTGCCTGCTTGCGTTCGGTTATATCGCGCACAATTACGATAATATGATTTCCGATTGTGCTTTGCAATCGTGCTTCAAAACTTTTTTCTCCTGCTGGTACAGGTAAAGAATATTCGATTGCAGTTAAGGAATCAGTTTCCAGCACTTGGGAAATAGCTTCCCGAAATTGACAAGCAATTGATGGCGGTAGAATTTCTTCTAATTGCTTACCTAAAAAGTTTTCTGGTGGTAAATATAAATCGGAAAATTCTTTTGCATGACAGCTAAGGATAGTACCGTCGCTTTTCAAACGAAAGTAGATATCGGGAAAAGCTTGGAATAACTCTTGTAACTCGCTGGTTGTTTGTAAAAGTTGTGCTTCGGTTGCCAGACTGTCGCATATTTTATGTTGCAATAATTTATTCGTATCCTTTAAATTATCAAACTCGGTTTTTAAGTTTTGATTTTTGAGTGTTTCTTTTTGTATTTTTTTTATAGTGTTTGAAAGTTCTGCTTGCAATCTTTGAGCAATGATTATTGGATTAACTATTTCTTTTAATTCTCCCGATTGATTCACAACTGGCAAAGACATGATATTGTTATCTTGCATAAAAGATAGTGCCTGCTGATAATCGTAATTAAGCTGTAAAGTAATCGCTGGTTTCATTACTTCAGCTACTTTCATTTCTTCTAAGTTGCTACCAGAAGTAATCAAATAAACTAAATCAAAGATTTTGAATATACCTAAAAGTTGTGAACCTTCGACAACAAATAACTCTTTAATTCCTAGATCTTTTTCTTTAAATTGTTTTATTAAACCGATAATTTCCGTCAAAAGAGTTTCAGGAGAAACTGTGAGAATAGAGTCTTTAATAGCATCTGCGACTAAAAGCATAGCGAGAATTTATGAAAGCTACATCAATGGTGTAGCAAATAATTTTATATTACACATTCTTGTATTTTTTATGCAAAAGCTATATAAAAGGAGGCTTTAGAATCAAAGCATTTTATATATTTTAAAGCATCATGGGTTGAAAAAAAAAGCTTTAATGAATATCTACAGCAAGATTTTACCTCGGATTCGAGATGGTGAGATAATATAAATTGCTATACAGGTATTGATAATTTGGTAATTTGAAACTTTAAAGTGCTGGCTACGCAGTGCTATTTAAATCGACATTATTATATTGGCTGAAATGCCGTTTAATCCTGAATTCAAAATTATTTTTCAGATTTTTTTCCAAAATGATTAACATTGCTACCCCGATCAAAATATACTCTCTTCAGTTGCTAGCTTAAGTTATAAATAAAGCTATAGCATCGTGGTTAATACTGATTAGACCTTTACCTGATATGGTTATTAAGTAATTAAAAGAAACAAGGGATGAAGAGATACTGAATGCTTTTTCAAGTACTTTTTACCAATTGCAAAAAAATATTCATCGCTTTTAACTGTATAAAACAGTAAATTAGTATTAAGCAATCAAAAAATATACCGGGGAAACCGATGTCTAGCGAACAGGGTACGCTTGCCGTCTATCATTCTAGTCTTGCATCTATCGTTGGAGAAGAAAATCTTATTTATGATTCAAACAACAAGCAGATAAAAAAAGCAATATCACCGGAAAATCTCCCCGGTTGTATAGTATATCCCCAAACTCAAGAGCAGCTTGCTGAAGTTATTACCGCAGCTTACCGCAACAAGTGGCGGATTTTACCGATGGGTAACAGTAGTAAACTCAAATGGGGTAGTTTATCAAAGCACATCGATGTCGTTGTTAGTACGCAGCGTCTCAACAAAATTATTAATCATGCAGTAGGTGACTTAACTCTTACCGTAGAAGCAGGAGTTAAATTTACTGATATTCAAGCCACTTTAGCAAAACACAATCAAATTCTTGCCCTTAATCCAACCACACCCGATGTCGCAACCATCGGCGGTATCATCGCCACAGGTGATACAGGTTCCTTACGACAGCGTTACGGTAGCGTCCGCGACCAGTTGCTAGGTGTCACCTTCGTGCGTGCTGACGGTCAAATTGCTCGCGCTGGTGGCAAAGTAGTCAAAAATGTTGCCGGTTACGACTTAATGAAATTATTTACCGGCTCCTACGGTACTTTAAGTATTATTACAGAAGCCACATTTCGGCTATATCCCATGCAATCAGCTTCGGGAACCGCGATATTGACGGGTAGCTTTGAAGCCATATCCCAAGCCGCAGACACCATTCGTGGTTCAGCTTTAACACCCACCCAAGCCGATTTACTTTCCGCTCAATTAGTATCAAAGATGGGATTGGGTAAAGGATTGGGATTAATTGTGCGTTTCGAGAGTATTCCTGAAAGCGTCAAAGAACAGTTAAATCAAGTTTTGCAAGTAGGAGAAAAATTAGGATTAAGTGGTGCGGTGTATTCTGACACAGAAGAACTTAACTTATGGCAATTATTACCAGAACAAATACATTTACCCGAATCCGGATCGGAAATTACTTGCAAAATAGGAGTATTACCAAATGCTGCGGTGGAAATTTTAGATCGAGCCGATTTGGGTTTGATTAACATATCTAGCGGCTTGGGAATATTGCGATTTGAAGATGAAACAAAGGTGCTAAAAATGCGAGAATTATGCCAACAATACAGTGGTTTTCTAACCATATTATCAGCACCAATAGAAGTCAAACAAAAGCTAGATGTTTGGGGCTATAGCGGTAATGGATTGGAATTAATGCGAGGAATTAAAAAACAATTTGATAGCGAAAATATTTTAAGCCCAGGGAGATTTGTGGGAGGAATTTAGAAAACAGTGAACAGTGAACAGTGAACAGTTATTAATTAGGAGTTAATCCGCAGCAAGATAATCCCATGCCCAATTACCAATTACCAACAACTAACCACTAACAACTAACCACTAACAACTAACATTTATCATGCAAGTTTCAGAAAATAACGATTCTAAGATTGCTTCTTTGAAAAATATAAACGGTTTTGATGAAAATCAACCGCCGGAACCAAAGTTAATTGATAGCTGCGTCCATTGCGGGTTCTGTCTTTCAACTTGTCCGAGTTACAGGGTAATCGGCAAGGAAATGGATTCCCCACGAGGAAGAATCTATTTGATGGATGCTATTAATGAAGGGGAAATTCCTTTAAATAAGGCGACTGCCGAACATTTTGATAGTTGTTTGGGCTGTTTGGCTTGCGTAACTACTTGCCCTTCTGGAGTGGAATATGACAAGTTAATTAGCGCGACTCGTTACCAAATTGCTCGTAATTTTCCCCGTAGTTTACCAGATAAGTTGTTTCGACAATTAATTTTTTCGCTGTTTCCTTATCCCCA
>JBARZF010000301.1:0-2777 GCA_049649675.1 Rivularia sp. (in: cyanobacteria)
CACACAGCGAGCTTTCCGGCTCGCACTACCCAATCTAAATTGGATATTTTTAAATTTAGAAGTAGTTTGAGTGATGAACGCTTTGCTCTGGCGACTTGCACGCAAGTGGTTTTATTTATGATAAATATGGTTAACTAGACTTTAAAATATCTGATTTATCAATTATAATTTTATATCGTTTTGTTTAAAATCCAAAATAAACGCACCCGTTTTTAAAATCTAAAATTCTAAAATGGTATAAGCTTTGTGAAAATTGAAAACTGAAAACTTCCCTAAACCTGAAAATATGGAATTTGACTATTTCGGGCAAGATAACTCTCGCGGTAACAATAATCGCCAAACTTTGCTTGCTAGTGGTTGGCGACCTTTTTATAGAGAATTAAATTGGGAATATTTATGGCAATTATTATCTAATGATTCTCAGGAATTAACTCAAAAAACATTAAATTTAACTAGCAGCCTAACTGAGACGTTAGGACGAAATCATTATGCTTGGTGGGCGAATTTAATGAGTCTTACTTCTGAAGACACTCGTTACGAACTTGAGAAGTATTGGAATTATGTAACTCCCGACCCGCTTACACCAGACCATCGATATAAAGACCTTTTAAGCACGGAAACGCCCATAGTTCAATTCGTTAGCCGCAGCAGCATTCCAATTGATTATCTTTTAAATAGACTCCAGGAAATTGCAGTTTTTCGGGTTCTCAGCTTATTAGAAGCTCCCGATTTAATTACTCAATATTATCAAGAAAGAGATTTTTATTTACCTATCGAAAAGTTCAATAGTTGGGAACGTTTGGAAGTTGTTAACACGGTTTATGCTTACTGGTCTAAATACGATGTTTGGCTGCAAATTGAACCCTATGAAAGAGGAAGAAGACAATATACTTTAATGGCGAAAAATTTAGCGCCATTAATTAACAAATCTATTTACGATTTAGCGGTAATGTTAAGTGGATACCAAAGTCGTGTAGGGAAAGTTAATGCCCAGTTTTCTGTAAACAGTTTTCCTGCCGATATTCAAAATTTTACCGATGACGTACAGCAAGCGGTTTTAAATCAAACTCAATTAGCTGTATTAGTGCATGGGGAACCGGGTACGGGTAAAACTGTTTGGACTCAAGCAGTTGCAAAAGAAATTCTTGTACCTTTAGGATACGTGATTTTTATTTTGGATCGCGATGCTGTTTCTAACTTTGTTCCACCAAGCTATTTAGAACGGATTTGCATCATCATTAACGAAGCTGATAATTTAGCGCAAGATAGAGCTAGTGAAGTAGCGCAATACAGCAACAAAACCGAACATATTTTAAGTTTGTTGGATGGAACCTTATATCAAAGCGTGATTGATGACTCTAGGTTTCAAATTCAGCAGCGGTTAGTTATATTAATGACTTGCAATACAACAGAAAGACTAGATCCTGCCATGTTACGTAAAGGTAGAGTCGATTTGATGTATGAATTTAAGCATAAGTATGTTTAAGTCAAAGGTTAAAGGTTAAAGGTCAAAAGTCAAATATAATCAATTTATTCGGAATGTTGCTTTTAACTACTGTTAAAATTCTGAAAGTAAATTGTTTCTATAAATAATGCGAAAAACAAAAGCTTGTGGCGTTATGGTGATGAGAAAGCAACCTCAAATAAGCTTTCTCTTGATGCTTAAAAACCCTAGTTCCAAAAACATCTACGATATTCCCAAAGGTCATATTGAGTTTGGCGAAGATGAAGTTAGTTGTGCTTTAAGAGAATTATCTGAAGAAACAGGAATTGTACTTCAAGATATAGATTTAGATACTAACTTTCGATATACCGACACTTATTACACCAGGTATAAACGATTTAAGGGTGAAAAAGTAGAAAAAACATTAGTAATTTTTTTGGGATGGCTCAAACACGAAGTTGATTTAAAACTTACCGAACATAGCGGCTATGAATGGATAGATTGGAATCCACCACATATGATTCAGGAAAAAACAATTAATCCTTTATTGATGCAGTTAGATAAGTATTTGTTTATTTAATTTTTCATTTGCTAATTTTCTTCTGAGTCAAAGATATCAATTATGAAACTTCATCGCTTTGAAGATGCAAGTCTATTTTATAAAAAAGTAACAGATTATTTATTAAAAGATGAAGTATTGCATAATTTGCAGTTGGAAATTTGCAATAATTTAATTAATCATCCAAAAAGATATAAGATTAAACCTTATTTAGCAGCAGTAGAACAAGATGGAAATATTGTTGGAGTTGCAATGATGACGCTTCCTCATAAATTACTACTGTCAATATGGTAATTTATAATCCAATATATTAGAGCCGTAACACACCCTACAGCGATCGCCAATTTTATTGCGGTTGCTGCGGTATATTTAAACGCCTTCCGAATCTGTCATAAACTAAAATATCCCATTGTCCGTTCAAAGTATACTCAAAAGCAATCCTGTTACCGTCGGCACTAATTGTGGGATTGCGGACTTCCGCTTGCAAATTACCAGTCAAATTGCGCGACTGACGAGTTTCCTTCTCGTACAAAAATATATTACTTCTTCCTTCGCGAGAAGCAGTAAACACAATATATCTAGCATCTTGAGAAACCGATGGATGACTGGCGATGGCATCAAATGAATTCAGCCCAGGCAAATTAATTAAATTGCGAGTCATCCGATCGAACATATAAACATCTTGGCTTCCCCGGCGATCGCTCGTATAAACAATATATCTATTAGAAATATGTGGATTTAACTCCGAAGCACCAGAATTAAGACCCCTACCAC
>JBARZF010000302.1:0-4322 GCA_049649675.1 Rivularia sp. (in: cyanobacteria)
AGGAACTGGCTTAGGGTTGGCTATTACCCGTAAGTTTGTGCAAATGATGAAAGGAGAAATTCAGGTAACAAGTACTGTTGGTAAAGGATCTATTTTTACTTTTGATATTGAGATTGATGTGACAAAAAATAATTTTACGAGTACTCAACTAGGTACTTACAATAATATACTCAACTCCAATCCTAAAACGAATAGAAAATTATCCCATACTTCATTACTTGAAGAATTAATGACAATGCCTCGAAGTTGGCTATTGAATTTACATCAAGCAGCAAATAAAGTTGATGAAGAGTTATTATATCGGCTGATAGAAGAAGTACCAGAAAATAAAGCATTTTTATCTGAAAGTTTGACAGAGTTAGCTCAAAATTTTCGTCTTGATATTATTCTTAAGTTTACTCAACAAATATTAGGTGAGAAAGTAGAAACTAGGGAGTAGGAAAGTAGGGTAGTAGAAGATATGGGGAACATTAAAAAATAAAATTATTGCGCTCTGGTTAGTTTATGAATCAAAATATAAAAATTCTGATAGTTGACGATCGACCAGAAAATTTACATTTTTTATCAGATATTCTGACTCATCGAGGTTATCAAGTACAAAGGGCGATCGCCGGAAGGTTGGCTATTAATGCGGCTCTTGCTTCTCCTCCGGATTTAATTTTACTCGATGTTGTTATGCCCGATATGGATGGGTATACTGTTTGTCAACATCTGAAAACAAACCAAATTACTCGGGATATTCCCGTAATCTTTCTCAGCGTGATAGACGAAGTTTCCGAGAAAGTTAAGGCTTTTGATTTAGGCGCATTTGACTATATTACTAAACCGTTACAAACCGAAGAAGTGTTAGCTAGGGTTGAAAATCAACTCACTATTCAGGGATTACAAACAAAGTTGAAAAAACAAAACCAGAAACTACAAAATGTTGCATCTGAATTAAATATCCGCAATCAACAACAAAAGTCTCGCGAAGGTTATTTGACTGCTTTGGTGGAGATTCAGCGTATTTTACTAGGTTTTGATGGTAGTACTGATTGTTATTCTCAGATTACCGAAAGCTTGAGGATTGCTTCTGGGGCTACTTCTGTATGCTTTGTTGAAAATCACTCTTCTGGTATTAAATGGTGTAATCATAATGTTAATATAGATAACAATCAAGATAGAGCCAATTGTTGCAAGCAGCTTTTTCCACGCTGGCAACATTCACTTTTTAACGGTAATGTAATCTCTAGTTTGGTTGCAGATTTACCTGAAGAAGAACGCTCAATGCTTCTTTCTTTAGGTATTCAAGCAATTTTAATTTTACCGATTACAGTCAAAGGTGATTTTCTCGGATTCATCCGTTTTGAAAATTGCTCTGAAGCCATAATTTGGGAAGCTGAAGAAATCGCATTTTTGCAAGCTGCTGCTTCTGCTATCTCTTCAGCAAAGGAACGTTTGCAAGCTGAGGTGAAGCTGCAAAAAGAACTTGATAAAAGTCAATTATTAAAAGAAATTTCTGATAAGATTCGTGCTGAATTCGATCCGGGTTCAATATTGAAGACTGCAATTGAACAGATAGGTTTGGCTTTGAATGTCAATCGGGGAGCAATTTTTAGCTACGTATCTTCGCCAGTTGCTCAAATTACTACTCAAGCAGAATATCTTGCTCCTGGCTATAGTCCAATTATTGCACCGAAGAATCCCCCTGCGGATAATCCCTATTTCAAGGCGGTGTTAAACCAAGACAAAGCTGTTGTTAGTGATGATGTTGAAGAACAACCTTTGTTAAAGGATGATATTGCTAGATGTCGCGAAGTCGGTATTAAGTCGATGCTGACGATACGAACTTCTTATAAAGGTGAAGCAAACGGGATAATTTGTTTGCATCAAGCTAGTTCAAAGCGGCGCTGGATGCCTGCTGAGGTGGATTTTTTGGAATCTATTGCGGCACAGTTGGGAATTGCTTTAGCTCAAGCTCAGTTATTGGAGCAAGAAAGTCTGGCACGCCGAAGACTTCAAGAAGAAGTTAACAATCGTCAGGAAGCAGAAGCAGCTTTAAAGAATAGTGAAAGTGAATATCGATTGCTAGTTGAAACATCTCAAGATATTATTCTCGCAACGGATGCAAACGGATGTATTACTTTTGTTAATTCGGCGGTGAAGAAGGTTTTGGGGTACGAGCCGAATGAAGTAATTAATCAACCTTTCATTAACTTTATATTGCCTTCACTGATTGTAAGAGAATCGTCGGCTTTTGAAAGGCTTTTAGATTGCCAACCGATTTTTGAAAGGGAAACAACTTATTTAAATAAACGCGGTAATCCCGTTGATGTGCGTTATAGCTCTATGCCTTTGTACGACTCGGAAGGTAATGTAACTAAAGTAATCAGCACTTTACATGATATTACCGAAAGAAAAAGAGTGCAGCAAGCATTGTTAACAACTGCTTATAAGTTACGCAAAAACAACTTGGCATTAACGCAATTAGCTAGAAATCCGGCGATTTATAATGGCGATTTGACACTGGCTTTACGAAGGATAACTGAAGCTGCTGCGAGAAATGTTGAGGTAGAGCGAGCCAGCGTTTGGCTGTATGAGGAAAATGATAAAGTAATGCGCTGCGTCAATTTATTTGAGTGGAGTCATAACCGCCATGTTGAAGGAATTTCGATCGGGATTGCAGATTATCCAAATTTCTTTGAAGCTTTGAATGCCGATGAAATTATTGCTACTAATAATCCTCTTCTTGATGTGAGAACCCAGAGTTTGAGGGAGACTTATCTTGAACCTTTTAATATTACTTCTTTATTCTGCGTTCCCGTGCGTTTGGGGGGCATCACCGCTGGAATGTTATGTCTGGAAGCGGTAGAAGTGTTGCATTTTTGGAAGCAAGAGGATCTCAATTTTGGACGTGCTAATGGCAACTTGATTTCCTTGACGTTGGAAGCGCGATCGCGACAAGTAGCGGAAGCCGCAAGAAGTTGGAGCGAGCAGAAGTTGGCTGCGGCATTCCGTTCGAGTCCAGATCCAATTAGCCTAAGTACTTTCCCTGAGAATAAATATATAGAAGTAAACGATAGCTTCTGTAATTTCTTTGGTTATACCCGAGAACAGGTAATTGGATCTAGTGTAAAAGATTTAGGACTTCGGCAAGATTTAGAGCAATCTGATGGTTTGACTGAACTTTTAGTTTATCAAGGTACAATTCGCAACCAAGAAGTAGATGTTTGTGCTGCTGGGGGAGAAGCTAGAACAATGTTATTGAGTGCGGAGTTAATCGAAATCGATGCACAGCAATACGTTTTGGCAACTGCACGGGATATAACCGAACTTAAACAGGCATCATTGGAAACTCGTTTGTTGTTGCAAGCAACTCAAGCTATTAATCAAGCAATTAATATAGATAGCGCTTTTGGTTTGATTCTGCGGTTAATTTGCAGTCATATTAATTGGGATTTTGGGGAAGCGTGGATTCCTAGTAGCGACGGTAGGGTGTTGGAATATTGTCAGGGTTGGTATGGCGATCGAAACAGTAATATCAGATTTTGTGATTACAGCCAAACTATAACCTTTAGTAAAGGGGTGGGATTACCCGGAATTGTCTGGGAAAGCAAACAAACGTATTGGATAGAAGATATTTCTCAGCTTTCGCAGACGAAGTTTATACGTAGAGATAGATCGGTACTAGCAGGTTTTAAAAGCTGCTTTGCCGTACCGATTTTGAATGGAAGCGAAGTTTTAGCTGTTTTGATAATTGCCAAATCCACTATTAACAGTCGGGATAAACGTTTACTGGAATTAGTCAGCGCTGTTGCCGCACAGTTGGGGGAATTAATTAAGCGCAAACAAGCAGAAACCGATCGCAGATACAGCGAAGAAAGATTGCAGTTAGCTTTAACAGCCAGCGATTTAGGATTATGGGATTGGAATATTCGCGACGAGAAAGTTTACCGCGATTCGCGTTGGAAGCAAATGTTAGGTTATGAAGATGCAGAAATAGGCGAAGATGCTTTAAGTTTACGACGAGTGATGCATTCGCAAGATTGGCATTTTATCCATCAAGAATTAAAAGCATATCTAGAAGGTAAACGTCCGATTTATCAAGTAGAATTTCGGATGCGCTGTAAAAATCAAGATTGGAAGTGGGTTCAATGTCGCGGACAAATTATTGAGCGCGATAATAATGAGATACCTGTACGCATGACGGGTACTTATAAAGATATTACCGAACGCAAACAAGCTCAATATATTTTACAGCAAAACGAAAGGCGTTTTCGGGCAATTTTTAATTCTAGTTTTGGATTTACTGCTCTGCTACAGCCAAATGGCAAAATTATCTC
>JBARZF010000303.1:0-7372 GCA_049649675.1 Rivularia sp. (in: cyanobacteria)
TACTTCGCTTTGGAATGAGCGCCCAAACAGCCACCATGCGTGAATTCCCGATTCTAATTGTGCTTGAAATTCTTGGTTTACATACAGCAAACCGATGTGTTGAGCGGGTACTTGGCAAACGTGCAAAGAATAACGACTCAAGCTTACGGTTTCTGGTAAACCCGAAACTAATTCAGCTACTAAATTCGGTGGCAATTTTGCATCATCGCTAATATCGATAATTTCTACATCAACACCCTGCCAAAATAACTTGCGATTAGTTGGCGATAATATAGAAATTACTTTACCTTGATACCTTACAATTGCAATTTGTTGAGCAAGAGTTTGTACTGTCTCGCAGTAAGCTGCAACAAATTCAGGATGTCTTTCAATCAATACTTCTTCAAGGGGAAATTGCGGATTATGCACCAGACGACTCATTGCATAATAGGTAATTTCTTTATCTATTGCCCAAAAAGCGTATTCACCAGGCTCAAGAGGACGAACAAAGTTATTTTCAATGTACAATAAACCGATTTCATATTCCTTAACTAAGATTTTCTTTAACCCGCTAAAGTTAAATCCACGCAGTTGCTGCACAAATTGATTTGGTAACTCTAAACTTTCTTCTAAGTTAAAAATATGAGATTCTACTTCAATAAAACCACGCCAAAATGCTCGTAATTGATTCGGTAAAACTGTTATCCATCGCTGTCCCAATCTCACTAAAGCAGCTTGATTAAAATAGGTACGCACTACTAAAAGATGTTCTTCTAGTTCCGCTGCATTATCTCTTAATAATAATTCGAGGTTTTCAATATTGGCTTCCGGCTGTTTTAAATCAAAGGTTTCAACTCGCCAATATCTACCGAAATAAGTATAGGTTCCAGAAGTTAGAATCTTCTTAAAATCGCTGCGGTTATACAAAATCCCGATTTCACCGGGCTTAATATAGAAAGTTTTCCACATAGGTATTTTTATAGATAGTTGAGGCAGTCGCAACCGGGAGAATATTCTAGATAGAAACATTTATAGAAGGGAATTGGGAATAGGGGATTGGGAATTGGGCTTAATTCATAACCTGCGGAGGCAGGTTTCGCTTGTGTAGATGCGGTTTCAACCGCCAGATTATCCAGCATTCTTATATTGTAATACACATACTACAACAAAAATCAAAACTCCGCAAATGCAGTTGCTGTTATGGCTTTATAGCGGGCAAAAGCTTCTCAGTAACTGGATTAAGAGAACTGTTATCCAATCTTAAATTACCCGGAGGTAATCTCAAATCTTCAAACAATTCTCAAATATGAGGTTCGCTTTTTCTTTCCAGAATTTCCAGAGAAAAACTGAATCGAGCCAATGAAGCCCATACTCAAGTTAAAGAAAAAACAATTGCTCTGGCTACTTCACCATAGCTACCGAATGTTAACAAGTAACGAACGATTGCAGGCACTTACATTGCGGAGTTTGCTTCTTGCGAAGCATTTGTTGAAATTACGCCCCCCTGTTTCGATCTCTCGAACATCGGGAACCTTGTTTCCAGCAAGGAGCTTAGGAGCGTTATTTGCAGATTGTTTTGACTACCGTGACAGGGTATGTTGGTTGAAGTACAGGAATCGAACCTGCTAACGATAGATTATGAGTCTATTGCTCTACCAGTGAGCTAACTTCTGGGTGCTTAATGCAGGAATCGTTAGCGAAGCGTCTCCCGAAGGGAGATACCTACCAACCATAGATTATGAGTCTACTGCTCTACCACTGAGCTAATTAAGCTGTTGAAATAGTTTCAAGTACTTCGCGGTATACGCTCTAAGCATTGCTCGGCGCACCAGTCGGATATGCAGAATCCGAACTATAGCGAAGCTTTACTACTACTCAAATACAAATGTAACACATAATATTACAGAGTCAAGAATTTATTCCTAACTAAGAATTCAGAAACCGGGTTTTTAGCGCTTCAATTTTTGACGAAAATCGCTGATTATTTACAAGCTCCGAATAAATACAAGCAATTTAATTAATTTTAAGTTATAAATATTGCGTAGTTTCCTAATTTAATAACGTGAAATTATTTCGCAAACAGAGTTTAATGTTAATGTTTCGATTAGTAATATTATTGTCTTTACTAAAACCATCTTTAGTAACAGCGGATGTTTTACCACCAGAAGAAGAATATATCGAATCTTTGCAAAACAATAAAACCCTTATTTTGCTCGTGCCTATTTTAGGAATTTCATTGATTGCCGGGGTTCTGTATTGGAAAAGATCCAAAAATGTGAATAAAGATGAATAGGTATGCAATTTAAATATTATTGAGTTATAAATAACACGTAGTTTTTTCAATTCAATAACGTGAGAATATTTCGCAAGCATTTAATTTCAATAATCCCTTTAGGAATTTTATTAACCTTATTTGAACCATCTTTAGCGCGAGCGGATGTTATAACTCCGGGTATGAGTAGTGTCAGTTATTGTTTCAAAATAAGTAATATTGATAAATATCCAAATTATTCGATTGTAGCGCTTATAAAGTCTGAAAATCCTAGTCTTGGACAATCAAATAAATTATTAAAATCTGAAGATTGTGTCGATTTGAGTGGTTATCGAGAGTATGCTGAAGTTTATGCATTAAAAAAATCAGATATTAATTTAACAGAAGACATTATTTCTAAGCAAACAGGTGATGAACTAAAAGATTTTGAAAGCAAAAAAGCTAAATTAATTCCCGCTACAAAGAAAATTGTTCCTATTAGAAGAATGAAGGACATTTATCAAATAGCTAGAGTCGCTCAAGCTTATGAAATCGCAGATATTAACGATAGATATTTAAGTTTGAGAAATAGCTCGATTACTTATATTTACAAAAATAATAAATCAGAAACAAAAGCTTATTTAGATGAAGAGACAACTCCATTACCTTCAAGTAAGAATACAGCTTTCCTTTGGTATATGCCAATTTTTGGAGTGTCTTTGATTGCTGGGGCTGCTTACTGGAAGAAATCAAATAAACCCAATAAAGCAGAATGATAAAAATTATTACAGCCACTTTATTAATATTAACCGCTGCTTTTGTATCGGTAGCTTTCCCCCTAGCTACTTATACTTTAACATTAGCGAGTTTTGGACTTGCTCACGTTTTGACTGAGTTACGCTATGTGGAATCTCGTTTTAATCAACGCTTAGATATTGATTTACGTAAAAAAATAGTAATTCTGCTTTTGATTATAGTTAATCTTAGAATTATTCAAATTTTCGGTATGCTTGATAGTCGAATCAGCGTACCCTTAGAATTAATTTGTGTAATCGGTTTAGTTGCGCTGGTTATCCCAGTTTTAAAAGCCAAAGATTGGAAATTAGGAATTTTGGGTATCTTAATTTGTACTATTCTTTTTGCTGGAGTATTTTGGATACCCATCTTAATGATGGTGCTTCTCGCTGTTTTACACAATATTACTCCGGTAGGATTTATTGCAGAAAGATTAAGGGGTTTGCAGCGAAAATTTGGTTTATTTATCTGTTTTATCGTATTTGCGCTGATTCCATCTATAATTATCTCTGGATATCCTTATAATTTTTTATCTTCCTTAAATTTAGTTGCACCATCTGTTGATATTCTACAAGCTGGAAACCTGCAACTTCACTTAGGTGCATTTGTTCCTCAACAATTACACGAAATGGCGATTGCACAAAATGCATTTTCGGCAGCAGTGTTTCTCCAATGTATGCATTATGCTGTAGTTTTGGGTATATTACCTAACTGGGAGAAAAACAAAAATAATAATTTTGTCAGTCATTTTTTGCTGTGGAATCGTCAAAATATATTTGAAAAAGTAGTAATATTTTTAAGTACGTTAATATTTATTTACTTTGCTCAATCCTTTACCGATGCGCGTAAACTATACTCAATAGCAGCAGCAGTTCACGCTTGGGTAGAATTTCCGATTTTACTTTTAGCTTTAGCAATTCCGGCTGAAGAAGAAATAATAATTTAATTCCCAATCCTCTATAACATAAATTCAATCAATCGATAAATAATTATTCCACCACAAAAAGAAGCAATATTAGCAATCATTGATATATACAGTCCTTTTCTCCATCCTAAATCCAAAACTTGCGAATATAAAAACCCTTCAACAAAGATAACAATAGATTCGATTATAATTACCCTAAGTGGAAAGATGAAGTCAGAAACAATTATTTGATTGCTCGTCCATGCTAAGGGATGAGTTAAAAGAGTCGCACCGCAAGCCAGAGCAAACATTGCTAATAATTCTACTGAAGACGAAAATCTTTGTAGAAAATGAATCAGCAATAAAATAATCGGTATTTCAATAGCTAAGGAAACTAGTAAAGCTATGAATTGAGTCATTGATTGCGGGTTTAAATTGCATCAATTATAACAGCATTTTAGAAGCAATTAAAAGCAGAGTGAAAATCAGGGCGGATCGTTTCTATAAACTATAATTGCTAACTTTGATTTTATATGATATGAAAATATTTGGTAAAAGATAAAACATAAAAATTTTACCTTTTTATACTCTTCCCTGTTTCCTGTTTCCCATTGCGTTATAGTAAATAGTATGTACAGATTTGCAGCTGCTAGCGAGAATGAAACTATTGTATATGGTTCTGCAAGACCTTGTTATAGTGATGAAAAGGTTTTGCAATGGATTGAGTTCATGCAAAGTCAGAATATCAAGCGCATCTGCTGTTTGCTTGCTCCTCGTCAATTAAATAATTATTCAAGCTTACTAGAATTATATAAAAAGCAATTTGGATTAAAACAAGTTTGTTGGGCACCGATTGAAGATTTTAATTTAACTGAGAAGCAATTATTAATCCAGGAAATATTGCCATTTTTAGCAGAAGGCGATACAAGAAATGAAAAAGTTGTAGTACACTGCTCCGCTGGAATTGGACGCACGGGACAGGTTTTAGCAGCATGGCTAGTTTATGGAAGGGGGTTTTCTAATCAAGAAGCGATATCAAAAGTTATGAGAATGAAAAGAAATCCCTATGAATTTATAGTTACAACTGCAATGAAAGGTAAAAATCCTTGGCAAGCAATCTCGCAATTGAATCTACTTTTAGATAATTGTCGTAATTTTTGCGAAAAAAATAGATAGTCAATATAGTAAGTGCAGAAAAAAGGCTTACTAATCGTCTCTGCTGTTTAATTTTAAAAAATATACCATGCATAAAACAAACCAACCCGATCCAGTTCGTTTAGAAATCTTTAAAAATCTTTATCAATTTATTGCCGAACAAATGGGCATTGTGCTGCAAAATACGGCAGCATCGGTAAATATTAAAGAACGTTTAGACTTTTCCTGTGCAATCTTTGAAACTTCGGGTTTATTAGTTGCAAATGCTCCTCATATTCCCGTACACCTGGGTTCAATGAGTGAAAGCGTCCGCAGTTTAATTAACGATAAAGCAGACACTTTAAAATCGGGAAATGTATATTTATCAAATAATCCTTATAACGGTGGAACTCATCTTCCCGACGTAACAGCAATTACCCCGGTATTTTCTTCTTCTAACACTCCTATATTCTACGTTGCTTCTCGCGGACATCAAGCGGATATCGGCGGAATTACACCGGGTTCCATGCCTCCCCATAGTAAAACTATAGAAGAAGAAGGTATTTTATTTGATAATTTTCTCTTGGTTGAATCAGGAATTTTTCGAGAACAAGCAGTTAGAGAAATACTTGCAAATCATACTTATCCAGCCAGAAATTCCGACCAAAATATAGCTGACTTTAGAGCTTCTATTGCTGCTAATAATCGCGGAGTTCAAGAACTTCTTAAAATGGTTGAGCAATACAGCTTGGAAGTTGTACAAAATTATATGCGATTTGTACAGGATAATGCCGAAGAAGCGGTACGAAAAGCAATTGACGTTTTAAAAGATGGTTCGTTTAGCTATGAAATGGATAGCGGTGCAAAGATTCAAGTTAAAGTTACCATTAATAAAGAAGATCGCAGCGCAATTATCGATTTTACCGGAAGCTCGAAACAGTTAAATAGTAACTTTAATGCTCCTAAAGCTGTAACTCAAGCTGCCGTTTTATACGTCTTCCGTACTTTAGTTAAAGATAATATTCCCCTCAATGCAGGTTGTCTCAATCCTTTAGAAATTATTATTCCTCAAGGCTGTATGCTCAACCCAACTTATCCAGCAGCAGTAGTTGCAGGTAACGTGGAAACTTCTCAAACAATTGTCGATGCTTTATATGGTGCTTTAGGAATAATGTCTGCTTCTCAAGGTACCATGAATAACTTTACTTTTGGCAATGAAAACTATCAATATTACGAAACAATATGTGGTGGTTCCGGTGCTGGTGAAGACTTTGACGGTACCGATGCAGTTCAAACCCATATGACGAATTCGCGTTTAACCGATCCAGAAGTATTAGAAACGCGATATCCCGTACTTTTAGAAAACTTTAGTTTGCGTCTCGGTAGCGGTGGTAAAGGAAAACATTCTGGTGGTAATGGAGTGATTCGTCGCATCCGATTTTTAGAAAATATGACAGCGAATATTCTTTGCAGTCATCGTTTAATATCTCCCTTTGGTTTAAATAATGGAGGAGTTGGAAAAGTTGGACGCAATTTGGTAATACGTAAAGATGGAAGCGAGGAGAAATTAAATAGTACCGCAACAGTAGAAATGAAACCTGGGGATATTTTTGCGATCGAAACTCCTGGTGGTGGTGGATTTGGATGATTTAGATTTTAGATTTAACTAGTTCCCAGTAAGACGGCTGGGAACAAGGAATAACTGTGTTATTGAATTAACATTATCTACTAATGTTAGCTTTTATCACTGTTCCCCGTTCCCTATTGCCTATTGCCTTTTTAAAATAATTTAATTAGCATACTAACTACTCAATAACCAACATCAAGAGATTTTAAAAACACATGATTCAATATTCAAGGTTGAAATTACTTCGTAAAATAACGTTCGTATTTGCTATTTGTTTATTGGTATTTTCTACTATTTCCTGTACAAATAATCTGCCAAACGAACCACAAGTTGAAGCTATCGAAACGCCTTCTCCACCAACTACTCCATCTACCGATACATTACCTCCAACAGTGCAAAGTGCAGTTTTATCAGATGCAGCAAAACGTGTTAGTAAACCTGTCGCAGCATTGCGGATAACTCAAACGCAAAAAGAAAATTGGGGAGATAGTTGTTTGGGATTAGCACAATCAGGTAAGCTTTGCGCTCAAGTAATAGTTCCTGGCTGGAAAGTTGTAGTCAGCGATGGGCAGCGCGATTTGGTTTATCGTACTGATGAAAAAGGTAAACAAGTGAAATTAGAGGAATTGTAAAAACTGTCGTAGAGACGTAAAATTTTACGTCTCCCGACGGTTGCGGCAAA
>JBARZF010000304.1:0-28243 GCA_049649675.1 Rivularia sp. (in: cyanobacteria)
CAACTTTGTTGTATCCAGCCCTAATCGCCGAATAAAGAGCGCGAGTTGCCTTATCTGAAGTTTGTAAATAAGCCGGTATCGCACATGAAGCAATATACTCGTAAGCAGTGGGAGTATGTTGTTGAATCAAGTAGCGAAAAAGAGAACGCTTTCCGAACGTATCAATATTCCACTGCCAATTGGGATTTATAACACTTAAAAGAGCGGCAATACCTGTATAGAGATTATCTTGCCATGTAATAGGTGGATGATTGCCGTGTGGTCTTGCAGCAGTAGCAATTAAAATTAACCCGCTTACCCTTTGAGGAAGTCGCAGGGCTAACTCCATTCCTAAAATGCCACCTAAAGACCATCCCAATACCAGACATTTTTCAATTTGGAATCGATCTAAAAGGATTTCCAAATCGCTTAAATGGTCGTTCATGGCAAAGTTATCATTGAAGCGGCTTTTGCCGTATCCGCGCAAATCTGGAGCAATAGTTTGAAAGCGTTGCGACAAATGATTTGTAAATACAGAAAGACTCGAACCCGAACCGGGATGTCCGTGCAAGCAGAGAATCGGGAAACCTTGACCTTTAGTGTAAGTATTGAGGTGCATTTCTTGAAACAGCGATCGGTGAACAGTGAACAGTTATCAATTATCAATTATCAATTATTTGTTTTCATCATTAATTGATAGCTATTAGAAAAGAATATTCGGTTTAAGTCCCAACTAAGAAGGTAGAAAGCTTTGATAATTGGTAACTGGTAACTGTTCACTGTTCACCGATCACTGTTCACTGTTCACTGCTAACTGTTAACTGACTCTTTATATCCTCCAGCGTAGGTGATAACGCACATTTGTCTGTAAGTAGTGTGAATTCCGAATGCAACACCGGATACTTTGAAATCGGGATTAAACATATTGATTCGATGACCGCGATCGGGAACTCCATCATCGATAATTAGCTGCATGACGATATCCCTTGCAGTGTGGGAACCGTAGCTGATATTTTCACCGGCAGTGACTTGCCATTTTCCGTAACGACTCAAACGTTTGAAAGGGTCGCTACCATCGCTACCGTTGTGACCGACGATACCTTTAGGGCCTTGATCTTTGACATGATCTTTAGCGGCCAAAGACATTCCCTTTGAAGTAGTTACCGGAGATACGGGAGAAACAGTTTTTAGGTAGCGAATAGCTTCATCAACAGCAGGCACACCTTCTTGAGTTATTAAATAAACATTTTTAGAAATTTTGACTCGTTTACCTTCAAAGCGTTTTCTATAATTTTCTAATATAGCAGCATAAGCTTGGGGATTTGTCCGAGCCAGATTCATTTCGGCAATTACTCGTTGTTCTAAAACCGAGAGGTTATTATCCCTTTTTACAGATAATGGTATTTTTGAAGGAGTTTCCGACACAGAAGGTATTGGTTCAATAATTTCGACAGCAGAACATCCCGCAAGTAGGCTAAAAGGGGCTACCCAATAAAATATCCGACGCATCAACAACCTCATAAACCCATGAGAGCGGAGTGTAATTATATATCTAGATTCACTACGGTAGCATTAGTTTCCCGATTGCGGACAGTATAAAGTTATCGGTACATCATTTGTTGATATTATTTATCAAGAATAATTTGTAGAACTTGTAGGTTGGGTTAGAGACGAAAAGCAATTTTAGTTGTAATAAGAATATTTATTAATCGTGTCGTAACCCAACAGAGCGTGTAAAAGGATAATATCGACTTTGAAGATAAAAACAAATTGCATTTATTATAAATCAGGATTCACGCAGCGATGACACAAGGTATAAAGTTATAAACATAACATTAATAACCCCCCAATCCCTTTTTAAAAGTAGGGCTTTGTGTAAGTGCTATAAATAAAAAAACCGGGTTTTTTGAAAAAACCCGGTTTTTAATTATCACCAATTATTTACTAATTAACCGTTACTAACTTTTCAACCTGAGAAAGAAACTCATGTTCCAAATAAGGCTTGGTTAAATAAGCGTTTGCACCTAATGCTTCTGCAAGCTGACGATGCTTTTCTGCACTGCGAGAAGTCAATACAACTACAGGAACATTGCCTAAATTAGGGCTTTGACGCAAATTACTTAACAACTCAAAACCATTCATCCGAGGCATTTCTAAATCGGAAATCACTAAACTAACTTCGGGATGATGCTGCAATTTTTCTAACGCTTCTACACCATTTTGAGCTTGTACGACTTGATAACCGTATTTCTGTAAAGTTAAAGAAATGGTTTGTCGCAGACTAATCGCATCATCTACCACTAAAACAACTTTTGAAGATTTAGTAACAGGTGATTTTGCTTTACCTGAAGTAATTTGAGGATTATTTGTAGATTTAGAAGCAGCAAGTAGTGCTTTGGATGTGATTATTTCTCCCGACATTTGCAAAGCTTTCTTGGAAACCGCTGCCGGTAAAGCCGTATAATCAATTGACGCTTGCATTTCGCCAATGGATGGTAGCAAAGTTCCATCAATTACTAGAATTAAATTACCATTAGCCAAACTACTACAACCGTAAACATATTTTGGGGGAGCAATTGCTTGACCTAAAGGTCTAACTACTAACTCTTGCTCCCCAATTATTTGGTCAATTTCTAAACCTAAAATTTGGTCGTTGCTGCGTAGTAACAAAATAGGATTTACAGTATCATCTGTATTACTAATCGTAGGTTGATTGGATAAAGTATTTTCGCTAGTAAATGAACGATGATATTGCATTAAATCTGAAAGACTGAGCAGATTTACCATGCGTTCTTCTTTACCTGTATTCCAGTAAAGAACTTTTTTATTTTCAAAGTGTTTGATTTGTTCGGGAGATGGAAGCAATATTTTTGCAATGCTGTCTAATAGCAGTGCGTAAGCAGCACCTCCCGTTTGAACTATCATTAATTTTTCGGTAGTCATAGAAAAAGGAATTTTTAATACGAATGTTGTTCCTTGCTGGGGTTGTGAATAAACTGCAATCGAACCGTTGAGCGATTGCAATTGAGTGCGAACAATATCCAACCCGATACCCCTTCCGGAAATATCGCTAACTTTACCAGCAGTCGAAAATCCTGGAGAGAACAAACAATCTAAAAGTTCTTCCTCCATTAAACCCGAATCGTGTCTGCTAAATTCTTTATCTGAGCGTAAAAGCCCTAATTCGATTGCTTTATTGCGGATTTTATCGAAATTCAAACCTCCACCATCATCTCTAACTTCGATAACAGTTTGAGAACCCCGGTTGTAAGCACAAATTTCGATTAAGCCTTGTTCGGGTTTGTGGCGATCGCCACGAATTTCTGGTGACTCGATACCGTGGTCGTAAGCGTTGCGTACTAAGTGTAATAATGGATCGTAAAGCTTTTCAGCAATTGCTTTATCTACTAAAACGGAGCCACCACTCAGCCGCAATTCGACATTTTTACCGTGAATATTGGTAAGGTTTTGTACCATTTGGGGGAAGCGATTGAGAATATTACCCAGAGGTAACATTCTTGCTTCGACCAAACTATCAATAATACCAAGTGTTAATCGTTGTTTCTTATCATGAACTTGAGCAGATTGCTGAATAATTAAACTTGCTGATTCTAAAATTTCCTGAAATTGTGTTGCTTGTTCGGTAGCTTCGTGCAACCCTAAATGAAACTCTGTATAGTCATCCATTTCTAAGGAATCAAAGTTTACAGAACCAACATTCAGCGTATTTCGCGATACTACTTTTTGAGCATGAAAAGGTAATTCTCTTAATTGTTCTAAAGTTTGTTGATGTCTTTGGAGTTTTTCAAATAACTGGTTAATTGTTTTTTTAAGCTGCTCATCTTGGGAAGTTCGGCGCTTTTGATGAATTAGCAATTCTCCGGCTAAATAATTGAGACGCTGTAAACTTTCTACATCTACACGTACAAAAGAAGGTAGTTTAGAGGTTCTAGCAGGATTTGCTGGTTTTTTATCTATTCGATTTTCGGTTTGAGTAACTGGGTTAGCAGCATATTGAATAATTGTTTGGGGAGAATCTTCATCATTACTTGTATCTAATGATGAAGATTCTTCCAATGTAGTTTCTTCAGAGGCAATATTCGATGCTAAAGTAGAATCTATTTCTTCTCCCCAAATTGCTTCAATCATATTTTCTCCTGGATTAGGCATAATTTCAGGAGAAACTGTTTCTTTAATTTCTTCTTTAACTGCTTTTTTAGTTTCTAACAAATTTTGTAATTTTGGATTATCAAGCCATTGCTTATCTGACTCAGTGACAGGGGAATAATTTTTATATTCTTTAGCAATATCTGCAACCTTGGTTTGTAAAGTCTCAATTACGGAAAAATCACATAAATTTTCTTGATAGCATTTAAATTTTGCTACAGCTAAAAGGACTGTTAAAATACCTCCAAGACGGTAAAGGCAAAGACAGGGAGAATCCGAATCCTCTTGGACGAATTCTAGAAATTCTTGGAGCCAGTTTTCAACATATTCAACATAATTTTCAACATTCCTCTTGGGAATTAGTAAATGTAAACCAAGTTTATCTTCAGGAATATTTAATTCATGATTAAACCAACCTAAAACATACCGAATTACTTTTAAATGAAACTTGGCAGACTTTGGTTTAAGAGGTTCGCGATCCAGACTACCTGTTGTAAAAAATTCGTATAATTGCTCTATTTCACTTCTTAAAGACTTACTTCCCGAACCATTTTCTAAAGTTTCAGTTGTTAAATCGTAAGAAATATCTTCAGGTAAATTTGATTGTAATACATTCAAGTCCTGTGTCTCTTCATCTTGAAAATTGCTTGGTACGGACTGGGAAAAAGCGAGTAAATCCCCAGAAGGTTCTCCACCACGTTCTCTGTCACCAGCTAAAACAGCTTCTCGTGCTTGCTGTAAATCGCGATTGGCAACTTTAGCGATTTCCAAAGCTTGAGAAGAATCGGCATCTAATGCAGCGAGAATAGCTTGAGTTATTTCACCGAAACCAGGTAAATTTAAAGACTCCGATAATCCTGTAAAAACTTCAGCTTGAGTGCGTAAAAAAGCAGCTACTTCGGCAATATCGGGAGGATTTTTAACTAACTCATTAATACTATCTATACGTTGAGTAACACCAGTTTCAAAAATAGATAATACGATATCAAAACCCAATTCCTCGGAAGTAGGAATATGAGCTTCAGCACCAAAAGCATCACCAAGCTTTTCCTGTAAATGCGTAAAAACTGAAGCAGCTCGCTGCATCAGTTCATCATCATCAATTTTAGTCCCGGTGATTTCCGAAGTTAAACATAATTGCAAACACTCAAAAGCTTGTAATAATAAAGAGTGTAGTTGAGAATCAATTTCGACTTCAGGATTATATAAAGCCTTAAAAACATCCTCTAAAGAATGGGCTATTTTAGTAATTGATTCTAATTCAACATTGGCAGCCCCACCTTTAAGCGTATGAGTAGCCCGCATTAAATTATGCACTCTATTGGTAGTTCGCGAGTCAACTAAACCGAAAAGTTCTTCTTCAATAGTTTGCAATAATTCTGGAGCTTCGCTGAGAAAATAAATATACCCTTGTTCGCGGATAGAAGAGTCAGTAATCATGATTTAAATTTTGGATTTTGGATTTTAGATTTTGGATTTTAGGCGTTACTAAATAAGAGTATGAATCTACGGTTTTAGTAACACCAGATTTTAAATTTTGGACTTTGGATGTTGGGATTTCATACGTAAGGTTTTGATTGATGCAACAGTCATCGCTAAAATCTCGTTAGCTTCCGACATTAAGCTAGTCAATTTTTCTTGTGGCATTAAACCAGACTCAACAATGAGTTCCATCCAAAAGAGGCTTTCGTCTGCTTCTTCTTCCACTAAACTCAGTTTGGCAATAATATCGGCAGTTGATTTAGCCCGACAAGCTGAACGATAGTTAGCACCTACAGAAGTTGCTGAACGAATTAACTGCTTGCTAATAATTTGAGCCGTTAAATTGTATGGGAGTGCTTCTAGCGCTTCGATTAAACGGATTACTCGCAGTGCTAAGTGCTTTGTTCTGCTTTTAAATTCCCTTTCATTCATAATCCAAAATCCAAAATCTAAAATCTAAAATCCAAAATCTAGTTGACTTTAAATTTACTTACGCTCGCTAACAACTCCTGTCCCATTTCAGATAAGTGCTGGAATACTGAGGCAATGCTGTTAGCTTCGGTGGAAGTCTTTTGGGAAATTTGGGCTACGTCTTTCATGGATGCTGTGGCTGATACTGATTGCAACATTTGGGTTTGGGTTGCATCAGTAATCCTTTCGAGTAAATCGCTGATTTCTGCGGTTGCGTCAACGATGTCGTTGAGGTTCTGTCTGGTTTCGTTTACCAGATTGGTTCCTTCTACTACCTGTTGAATACCTGTTTCCATGGCTACGGCAACTTCGCCCGTTTCTTCTTGGATTTCTTGGACTAGTTTTTCAATTTCGATAGTTGCTGCTGCTGACTGACGAGACAGAGAACGTACTTCATCGGCTACTACTGCAAAGCCTTTACCGTATTCGCCTGCACGGGTAGCTTCAATCGCTGCGTTTAGTGCCAGTACGTTGGTTTGAGTCGCAAAATTGCTGATTAAGTTTACCACTTTGGAAATCTTCTGCGAAGATTCACTGAGACGCTTAATCTTTTTACTGGTTTGAGAAACAGTTTCGCGGATGCCTTGAATGGCTTCTACAGTCATGTTCATGGCTGCATCACCGGAATCTACGGTTTGGTTGGCTTTTTGGACTGCCATCTGTACTGATTCGGCGTTTGATACCACATCTTGAGTAGAATCAACCATTTGTTGAATCTCGGTTAAAGCGCCGCTGATTTCTCTTGATTGTTGCTGCGCTAAGTCTGTTAGTCCATTCAGCGATATATTACTGTTACCAGAAGTTTCCGCTACCTGTTGAGCGGCTGCTTGTACTTGAAGGACAATTTGCCGTAATGCTTGCAAGGTATTGTTGTAAGCATCAGCAATGGTACCTAGTTCGTCTTCGGTAATTGGCGCACGTACCGTTAAATCTCCATTTAAAGCCGGTCTAACTGCTGAGAGTAGCTGCATAGCTCCTTTTTGCAAATATTCCCTGGCTTGCTTTTCTCTTGCTGCTGCTTCTGCGACTTGAGAAGATTGTGTTTGTAATTGTTGGAGGAATTCAACTTGCTGTAAGGCTACGCTTAATTGGTTAGCAATTTGTGTGAGCAGGTTAACTTCTACATCTTCCCATTCGCGGGGGCCGTCATTCTGATAAGCAGCGAGCATTCCCCAGAGTTTTTGTCCTTGGTAAATGGGGACAATGGCATAAGCCTTACATTGATATTGCTCTAACACCTGAAGATAACAATCGTTAAATCCTTTAGCGTGTATATCAGAAACGACATAAGATTGATTCTCAGAACCTTTACTGGCTAGAGAAGTTTGTAAGTAGGGGTCTATAGTATTTTTACCTATTTCATTATTTTGGAATAAAGTCCGCATCCGAGTACAGCTAGTTATGCTTTCCTGTAAATGTCGAATTTGATGCTGTCTGTCTACCAAAGGAAGCCAGCCAGGACTTATAGATTCCGCGACAAATTCCCCACTGTAATCTGGATTGAGACGATATACTGCTACGCGATCTGTATTTAAGAGCGCCCGCATCTCTTGAGTAGTAGTTAAAAAGATGCTATCCATCTCAAGAGATTGTCTGATTTTATCAATGACTTTGGATAAAGCGCGATCGCGATTTACTGCCAGTTGTACTTTCTTAGATTGCTGCTCGTATCTATCTAATGTTTGTGACTGTTGCATAGCCACTGCGAGCAGTACGGCAATCTGCTCCATTGCGCTGACTTCAAATTCTTCCCAGTGACGGGTTTCTCCATGTTGATAGCTCGCGAGCAATCCCCAAAGTCTATCGCCATGAAAAATAGGAACGGTAAGATAAGCTTTAGCTTCAAATTGGTCTAAAAGCTCTTTGTAGCAAGAAGGAAAATTTTGCTTTTCTACATCATCAACAACGAAACTAGTTTTATTTTTGTAACGACCTCCTTGAGTATCTTGAAGATGAGTATCTTGGTTTTTTATTGAATCGAGGTTGCGAAGAGAGTCGCAATGACCGTTTTCTTGCAATAATTCTGGATCAATTTCTGTTTCTGCAAAAGGTTTCCAGTTTTTACCTACAGATTCGGCAATAAAGTCACCGCTCCAATCCTCGTTAAAGCGATAAACAACGGTACGGTCGGTTCCTAATAAGCGACGGACTTCATAAACCGTCGTTTGCAGAATTCCATGAAATTGTGAGGAGTTTGTAACTTTTTCTGCAAGCCCTTGTCCAATTTTGCGAGTCAGGGTAATAAGACTTTGCTGACGTTCTGCTGTCCTGGCTAATTGACGCGATTTCTCTTCACTTTCCCGCGCAAATTCTGCTTGAGATACAGCTACGCCCAAGTTGATCGCAATTTGGCGCAACAACTTTACTTGGTCTTCTTGCCATTCATAAGCACCCCTATTTTGATAAGCACCCAGCAAACCCCAGAGTTTTTGTCCTGCGAATAGCGGCACAATTACATAGGCTTTAACTTGGAACTGTTCCAAAATCTCGACATGACAGGGCGCGTGATTCATCTCATAGATATCATTCGCAACCAAAGTTTCGTGCTGCCGATAACGTCCCCCTTTGGTTTCCTGCAAGTGAGTATCTTCCCAAGTAGTTTTAATGCCGGGGCCGACTAACGGTACCCAACCATTTGCAACAGATTCAGCAACGAATTCGCCACTCCACTCAGCATCAAAGCGATAAACTGCTAAACGGTCGCATCTGATTAGTTCACGGACTTCGTGGGTAGTAGTGCGGAATAGTTTATCTAAACTGGAAGCGAGTTGAATTTTATCAATAACTTTGGTTATCGATTTAAACTCTTGAGCCTGCTGTTTAAGCTTTCGTTGTAATTCAAAGCTTTCTAATTTGTGAGAAATTTCAGTAGTAACTTGAGATAACAAGCTAATTTCCCGTTCTTGCCACTGACGTGCAGTCGCACAATTTTGTATTCCCAGCAATCCCCAAATTTGATTTGCAACAAAGATTGGAATAGTTAAGCTAGCTGTAACTTGGAATTTTTCTAAAATTTGGGCTTTATAAGCTGTTAGTTCAACTTGGTTAATATCATTGATGCTGACAGCTTCTAAATATTCTTCTCTAGCATCTAACCCAAAAATCATCGCTGGGATAGTTTCACCGATTGCAGGAGTCCAACCTTTAGCAATCGATTCTCCTAAAACAACACCGGATGATGAAGAATCAAAGCGATAAAGCATCACTCTATCGCTGTGTATTTTCTCCTTAACTACTGCGGTTGTAACTTGGACTAACTCTTCCAAATTTTTTGCTATGCGAATTTGATTAAGAATTGAGGATAACTGTACCCGCCAATTCTTAAACTGCTGCTCGTTACTTTTTGGATCGAAGTTTTTGCTACTTAAATCGCTCAAATTATCGGATTGCTCAACTTTGACGATGTGATGTCCGTTTTCTGTATTTTCTTGATATGCGCTAGTCATTGAAGGTACCTTAAAGTTTTTTAAATTGCGTTATTTTTACGGCAAATATAGGATTCCTATTTAACTTTTTATATTCCCCGTTTCCTTTAGGTATATTTAATTATGAATCGACCATAAAGGAGATTGAAGGATTGCAGAAGCATCTAAATTAACAATCATTTCTTCTGAAGAATTAATAAAATAGCCTTGTAAAAAAGGAACAACGTCTTGAGAAACCAATTCAGGTGCTGGTGGCTTCATTTGTTTTAAATTAAACTCTTCAATATCCATAATTTGTCGCACCAACAAACCCAAAGATTTACCTTCTTTCTCCAAAATAATCGCCATCATTTTTGAAACAAAATTACTCCCATAGGAGTAAGGTAAGTAGCCTAACATTTCTTCTAAATCGATTAACCAAAGCATTTCACCGCGCCAATTATAGATACCAAAGACACAGGGCGGCATCTGAGGAACGCAGCAAACTTCATTTAAAGATACAGGTAAAATTTCCGTCACGTTTTGCAATGAAATAATTGCTGTATCTTTTACACCCAAATTAAAGCTTAAAAACTTTTCTTCCGTCGTATCCAAAGTTATTATTCCTTCCACGTAATTATTTTAATTATTTATGTCCGATAAATAAGATTGATATTTATTTCTTTAACTTTAGTAATACTCCTTCCAAATCTTCCTTTTTGACTGGCTTAGAAAGAAAAGCATCAGCACCTAACATATCACCCCACATTTTATCTACATCAGTATTTTTTGTGGAACAGAAAACGACTGGAATAGTACTGGTATTAGGATTCTCTTTCAGTTCACGACAAATTTCAAAACCGCTTTTTCCCGGTAAAATTACATCAAGGAATATGACATCAGGCTTATTCTGATTGATTTTCTCCTGAGCCTCCTCACTACTTGTTGCTCCCATCACCCTATAACCTGCTTGTTCTAAATAGCGGCTAATCATCTGCATATCAGTTATACCGTCTTCAACAACCAAAATAGTACTCATAGAATTACCTATCAAATTTATTTAATAATGAATAAGAGAGCGATTAAGAACGAATTATTAGGCTTTTTTTAGCTTAATATTATTCTAATTTTGATATATACAAAGTTGATTAAGCTTCAGTAAAAACACCTTTGCTATACAAGATCAAACTTTTTTATTCCCTTGACTTCCTCGAATATATAAACAACAGATATCTACCTAAAAGATGGGTTGTAGATAAACATACCTGTAAGGTCTATAAAAGCGAATAAATTAAGAATTTCCGAATGATAAAGTTGGCGAACCTGAGCCACCTTTTGCAGCTGACGGAGTTTGGATATATTTGCGTATGACTCCAATTACTTTGTCAGCAACCACAGGCTTAGTAATAAAATCTGTAGAACCTACAACCTTGGCACGAACTCGATCAAATAATCCGTCGCTACCCGTAAGTATGATCACTGGAGTATTAGCAAAAACAGAAATTCGACGCAATTGAGCGCAAATTTCGTAACCACTAGCAACTGGCATCACCAAATCTAAGAAAATTAAATCTGGTTTATTCTCAATCAAAATTGGTAAAGCCTGAACGGGATCTTGAATTTTAATAAACCTTAATCCTTGAGGAACAAGAATTTGTTCGAGCATCTGACAGACTTGCGGGCTATCATCAACACAAGCGATTAAAGGTCCTGATGGTGCTTCTGGCTCCGGTTCTAGAGTCGATATATTTTGACCATCACCGATCTTAAAAGGCAAATCTGGAACTTTTATCAGTTCAATAATCCCTTTAAGCACGTAAGGCAATAACGAACGAGCTATAGGTAACGGACTTTGCTTCATTTTGACGGCTAAATCTCGCAAAGTGTATTTACCGTTCATCAAATTGACAAAGTTTTTGTAGACGGCCGGACTTACCATCTGCTGTAACTGTTCTGGTCTGCGGAGAATTGGTGCCAAGTCAGGAGAAAAATTCGCCAACCCAGCTTCCGACCAATGTTTCCACGTGTCTTGCATGAACTTAAGAGACATATCTGCACTTGTAAAGCTCATCGGCGCTTCCAATATCACATCGTTAGTGCGATCGCACTGGATTTGATTGAAATGTGCCTGTTGAGCCAAGTCAAACAGCAGTTCTGCTATAGTCTTTTCTACAACGCCGTTTATATGCTCGCGCTTAATTTTCTGGTTTTCATGCAAGACTTCAAGCAGTTTATAATCCCAATAATCATTATTAGTTGATAAATCTTTGGAATTGAACTGCATTTTGTCAATATCAATATCCGGGCAATGTTGGGTCATGTGTCTGCGCCAACGTCGGAAGGGATGAGTCCCCCCAGTTGCCCAAACTATACGTCCCAATCTGTAGTAGAACACCCACTTATGCCCTTTGGAACTTTTGATATTTAATTTGCCACTATATTGTATTTGAGTACAAGTTCTAAATTCATCGAGTAATTCACTCGACACCATCGTTTCCGGATGGCTCATACTTTGTTCCCTTTATTAATAAGTCTTCCCTTAAATGTCCAGACTCGCGGTTGCAATAGTCTGGAGATACGTTGCTTTGTTTGCCCAATCACTCGTGCAAACCGACCCCGGATGATTACCCTAATTTGAAGTAATATACAATAACGCTTCTTGTTAAAGACCCAGAACACCTGCAACATATATCTATAAAAAAAGAATTTATTTGTTGAGATTTCACGAATCATTCACATTCTGAGTTATAGCCCAATACGAGGGGAACACATGCAGGAGTTATGTATCATCTTAATTTGAATGTGACTATAACTAAATCAGTGTATATTCTGATTTTATTTATTTAACAAATATGTTGATTGTACGGACTGTACTCTAGCACTGCTGATTATATTGTTCATCAAATATTATCGGTTAATTATATTGATATATTTTGTTTGAATAATGGGTAATATCAAATAGTATAATAATGTGTATTTGTAATTAATTAAAATTATAATAGTGAAATAAAAACAATATTTATATAAATAATGTTTTCTGTTGAATGTTTTTAATAATAATATCTATTCTTATCCCTAGTTCCTATTACCTATAATCAAGGCTAAGTAAGTCGGCAGGAATAAATATAACTATGTAACAGAATGCCGCATTAGCTCTAAAGTCTTGCCCCTACTGCTTACTCTCTTGTCATAATTACAATTTTCAACGCCGACCTACTTATTTATAAAAAAGTAAAAACACGGTTTAGCCCGTTCCTTGTCAAAAAAGGAAACAGGCTTTTGAGGACATTTTTTTCACTTCCTATCCTACCGGAGGCATTTACGGTGAACGAAAAGGCTGCACTAGCGGGCGTAGAAAAGCTCCGAATATACTTATTAACTTAACAAACAACCTCATAAGAATGAAAGGCATTCATATATATTAAATCGCTTTATTCGATCGGTTAGTCTATATAAATAAGTAAACTAACTTAATTTTTTAATGTTTATTGTAATTTAAAATTCAAGCTTAATATCAATGGTCGTCTTAATTTTCAACTTTTGTTTTCAAAAATCCAACTAGATTTTGTAAAAATGATTGACTGACATTGATTTCACTGGAATTATTAGGAACTGTATCTAATATTTTCTTCTCAACTGGTGCTGTAACATTTTCTTCAACTTGTGTTGTTTTCCGTTCCATACTATTGAGAGCATAAGCCGGTTCTTGATTAAAACTAGGTAGATCCGCTGCAAATGCCTGAGATGATAATTGACCAAATCCATTGTTAGAATTTAAATCAGCAAATTCAGTTTGGCTCTCAACAATAGGTGTTTTATTGTTGTCTATGATAAAAGCTTCTTCAGCCAAATCACTTACAATTAATCGAAAAGCAATCTGCTGTACTTTTTCTAAAGGTAATAATAACCGAGCGGCTATTTCATTCAAAGAGGTTTGATTGTCAGCATATCCCCAAACTTTTGATTCTTGGGAATCCAACTGTACACGAGATAAAATAGACTTCTTCTTTAAAAGACCTGAAGTCGGATCTGGTAGCTTTGCTTTTAATGCAGACCAGTTTCGCAGGCTCCGTAAACCCTTAATTGTAGCTTCAGTTGTTAACATACTTAAGCCAGTCATTTCTGCGGCTGGTATGGCAGCCTGAAAATCAAAATCAAACTTACCATTTTCGAGTTCAAACAAAGGAGAAACTTGTCCCATTATTTGGGCACGAAATAATAGTGTCAGCTGCTCTGCGGTAAGCAGCCCTTGAGACTTGAGACACAAGCCCATTGCCATTTTTCGACCGCTTGCTTGAAACTTTTCTATTGCAGAACTCTCACTTACCCAGCCTCTACGGGCAATCATTGAAACTAAACCGCGCTCGTCTAAGTTACTTGCTGCGGCTACAATACGACCCTGACGCAGCCATATAAAATGATTTTGGGCTTGTTCATCCTGCTCCATTTTCAAAGCACGAATGCTGAGCAAGCCGGTTTTATAACCTTGTTCTAAAAATTCAAAAATTTCTGGCAAAGAAAATTTAGATAAGTAACCAGTAAATGCCATGTCTTCCTTTGTAAAATACTTTTTTAGGTAACATTAATGCGTCTGTCTATTTTGCTCGTCAAAGTTGAAAATAGTTGTAAATCACTTCTTGAAGTCAAAATATTTAAAATATATGGTGTATATTAAATCTACCTTTTATTTTCTTCTATATTTTTATCGCTATATTTATTCGGATACAAATATTTAATTTAGAGACAAAAAAAATGAGAAATAAATTAAGCCTGTTCTAAAAAGTGAATTTGTATAAATCATGCTTAAATAATATATTTCAACAAGATAATACTATTCTAGAAAATAAATCTTCGTTATCTTTTCGATCTCAGGCAGATATTCAATTATACGACCATTGCTTTTGAAGCATTATGCTGTACATAATGCTGTACTAAAGAAATTACAGCAGTAGCAACAGAAGACATTTCATTCGGATCAACTATCACAATCGGAGGTTGTGTACTGGCATCGTAATAACCCAAAGCTGCTATTACATTTTCCTCAGACCATGCACCAGAACAATCCGCATGAGTTAAACCAATAACCATAGGAATTTGCGCCCTCTGATTCATATAAGAAATTATTCTACGAGCGTAACGAAATTCTCCTGGTCTATGAGCTGCTACCAGTAATATATAGGCATGAGCCTTACGAATTAACATATCCCAGATAAAATTAAATCGTTCTTGACCTGGTGTACCGTAAAGATGCAGTGCCATATCTGGATTAAACTGCAATCTACCAAAATCAAAAGCAACAGTAGTTTTTTGCTTGAGTAATGAAGTTTCGTCTGTTGCTCTGCGGTCTGTATCTACAGTTTCAATTTCGCTAACTGAACGAATAAATGTAGATTTACCAGCCCCTACAGGACCAGTAACAACCATACGCATGATTTCCATA
Organism: Rivularia sp. (in: cyanobacteria); assembly: GCA_049649675.1. Classification (GTDB taxonomy): domain Bacteria; phylum Cyanobacteriota; class Cyanobacteriia; order Cyanobacteriales; family Nostocaceae; genus Rivularia. Next base: position 14,944 of record JBARZF010000304.1, read on the forward strand.
GAATTTAAAAAAATAGACAACTATTGTTGAAATAACCAGTTATCAAGAATATGAATTGAACTTTCCTTTCTCTTCTAATTTAGATATTAGACAAAAGTAACGGTTCAATATACCTATGTTCAAGGTAGTAACCGATCACTTGTATCGTGTTCGGTTGATTACTTATAATTTGATCTTCGAGGAAGTATTTACGCGCATAGTTCATATCTGAGCTAGCTTTCATTCTTCCTTTCTAGAAGTAATAAAATCGAAAACGATCGAAATGAATTTAATCGTTACCTATGCGCGATTTTGGATTTTAGACTTTAGATTTTGGATTTTTCAAAATCAGATTCAGCAATATAGAGCAAAATCTATTATCTATCGTATTTATGTTTTAGGTAACTCGACGACCGAAATTTAAAGATTGAAAAATTACATTAAAACTAACTTTAATTCTTCTGTAAGACGCTTGATTTCTAACATCAATAAACCTTGTTTAGCTGATTGGCTCGCCAATACTAGCAATACTGCATCTTCACCGCAATTAGTTAATACGCCGTAGCCTTTATCGCCTTCAACAAAAATACGGTCTATACTACCTCTAGATAATTCACTACCTATACGTTCGCCCAAAGATAGCATCGCCGCAGACATGGCGGATACTTTCTCATCATCCATTGCACTTGGTAGCACTGAAGCTAAAGATAAACCATCTGGAGAAACAAGTGTTGCTCCTTGAATATCACCAGTCCCGCTGACGAAATTTTGCAGGATACTTTCAATCTTTCCAGCATTAATAGGCATTTTTTTGTCCTTGTTATTTGTATGTAAAACTCAATTGAGCAACTCGATTAAAAAGCTGTATTTAAACCAAAGAGGCAAATTCAAAAACGTCGTTACTTCCACCACGAAGTACGGATTCTGTATGGGTACCTTTCAAACGCTTACCAGTAATTTCTTCCAAAGCTCCCCAAACTGCACCAAGAGTAAATGTGCATTTACGAGGTGAACCTTCAGGCTCGCCAGCAGAACATAAGGTTTCTGAGGTAGAAACTTTAATCACATCAGCTTCTTCAACAATGCTTTCTATAATAAGGAGTTTTGTTCCATTCTTACCTAATGCAAAAGCCATTTTATCCGCAATGGTAGCCCAGTCAATACTGGTTCCACTCAAGCCTAACTCTTTGGCGAGGTTTTTACCACGACTGCGACCTGCTGCAATTAGCGCGATCGCAGTTGCTTTTTCTCCTAATGCTTCTTCCATTCCAGTGATAGCTGCTTTAAAGCAAACAATACTGGAAAATTCTCCAAGTTCTGGACGTGACATGATTAATTACCTATTGAGATAACTGCACTTCTGATTATCTGTGGGTAATTTTGAAACGCCAATGGAGTTTATACGCACTCTATAATTTGCCCTTACTATTTATATGTACGTAAAAGTACGGACTGATTTATCGTTTATAAGTTGCTTTTTGAATCATATTGCTAGCAATAAGCTGTCATGCAATAAGATTGTTAAGGCGTAAACCAATTTTGGAGATGACTGTTTGAACTGACTTATAGACCTTGACATTTTGTCTAAGAAAGTGCTTATTAAAAAAATATTAAGTCTATATACTTGTAACATATATTAACACGGTAAAACTTGATACTGTATCTGCGTTTTCACCGATTTGCAGCCCTGTCTGAGCTTTACCACTGAAGGATCTGCGGGAAATCAAAAAAGATATTAAATAAGTAAGTACTCACTCACAGTATTAAAAGTAAAAAGGGCAATGAGAATTCCCAATGCCCAATTCCCAACTCAACTTACTTTTTCGCTTCAATTGCTTCTCTTAGATTTCCCTGATATTCGGTGAGGAGCTTCGACGCTTGTTGCTTATCCAAACCAGTTTCATGCATCAAAATTGCTAATTTGACCCATTTGCCGCTACGTTCGAGTAAAGTACCGGCGGCTTCGCGACTCAAGTTGGTTAAATCCTGCAAAATTCGTAAAGCTCTATCTTGTAACTTTTGATTTGTAACCGCAACATCTACCATGCGATTGCCGTAAACCTTACCCAGTTTGACCATAACGCCGGTAGAAAGAATATTTAAAGCTAATTTTGTGGCGGTACCGGCTTTGAGGCGAGTTGAACCGGCTAATATTTCTGGCCCTGTAAGCAAGCGAATATCAACATCTGTTTCTACGCTTACTTGTTCGGATGGAACGCAAGCAATAAATACGGTAGTCGCACCCCGGCTTTTCGCTGCCTTGATAGCACCATGAACGAAAGGAGTAGTTCCACCTGCGGTAATACCCACTACCACATCAAGCTGGGTAATTTCTCGTTGAGAGATCGCAGATTCGCCATCTTCGGTACGGTCTTCTAAGTCTTCAGAACTGCGTACTAAGGCACCAGCACCACCAGCGATTATACCTTGGACTAATTCGGGGGGAGTGCAAAAAGTCGGTGGACATTCAGCAGCATCTAATACTCCCAATCTACCGGAAGTACCCGCACCGACATAAAACAAGCGTCCGCCTTTTCCAAGACTTTGCGCTGAGAGATCAATCGCTTTAGCTAAATTTTCTGCTTGTGCAGCAACCGCAGCCACTGCTTTTGCGTCTTCACGATTAAACAGTTCGACAAATTCGACGCTACTTAGCCCGTCTAAATTAAGACTATCGGGATTAACTTGCTCGGTTAACAAATGTCCGCGCTCTTGCAAATCTGCCATGTGTAAATTTATCCTTAAATAATGCCAAACCAATTTTGGATTTTAGAAGAAAAGACGTGATATAATGCCCTGTCGGGCACGCTAGCGCTAACACGTCTCTACATTTAAATTCATACCCGGATTTATCCGATTTATTTAATCTAAAATCACAAATACGAAGGATCTTACAACAATCCTTCTAGTTTGCGACGGATATTGTCTAGATCGGAATTTGACATTTCTTCTTCTTCTGGAACTTTTGGTTCTTCTTGAGTCGAATCATCCTCGCGCCAATCTAGATCCTCAACATTTTGTGGTGGAGGAACAACTAAATCGCCGTCAGTAGGAACGACTTCACAGTCATAATCGGCACTTTTACAAAAATGCTCGATTTCCGACATATCCATTGGTTCGGGTGTGGGAGTAGGAAAATCTTGCGCTTCGAGCATTAAAGCATAGCGCGAGGCATCATCTTCGGATTCAAACATCAGCACTTTATTGCGATCGCCGATCCGAACTGTATGAATTCCTTCGTTTTCTGTACGGGCATTAAAGATCAACACAAAAACGCGCCCCATCTGTAATCACCTGTCCTTTTGTTTGGGTTCTATCCATATTAAAGTTCTAGGATGCACTTGGGGGAAAGTTAAGATAATAATTCTCGCTTTCTTAACATTTTCCTGAATTCACTCTTATTTTTACGGGAATATAAACAGCACTGCTTTAACTCCGGTACCGTTTCAATTTTAATTATTTGGATTTAGTTCTTAATAATTACTGCTACAACTGGGTTAGACCAAGTTTATTCTCTAAAAAACACCATTAGTTTCTTCATGTTCTAGTATTCCACCCAGAAAACGAGCAATTTTTTTATACTCCCTATTCTCTACTCCCTACTCAAGCGAGCAAGTTATCCTGGAAAGGTTTATAGAGTTTTCCATCCGCGAAATGCCCTTCTCGCTGTACTGTTTGCATCGGCTAAAGTCAGAAGTAACATAAAATGATCAATTCTTCTACTGAAAAATGTTCTAAATCTAAAAATCGTAAGCGTAAGAGGTTATTAGTACTTAGTCGCGGTGGATTGGCGTTTGGCGGATTGTTACTTGTGGGAATTTCTGTTGGTATTTGGCGATTACAAAGTTTTATTCAACAAGATTTAGCTCCTTTAGTAGAAAAAAATCTTACCAATATTATCGATCGCCCGCTGGAGTTGGGTGAGGTAAAAGGTTTTACGCTTTCTGGAGTCAAGTTTGGAGCTTCGGCTATTCCGGCAACAGCAGCAGACGCAGACAACGTTAAAGCTGATGCTATAGAGGTTGGATTCTCACCGCTACAATTATTGTTTAATCGTAGATTAAAGCTAGATGTAACTTTAGTCAACCCGGTTGGTTATGTCGATCGAGACGAACAAGGGCGCTGGATTACTACTAATATCGTGCTGCCGGATGAACCAGGACCAATTGATATAGAATTAGAAAAAGTTCGTTTGCGTAATGGGAATGTATCATTAATGCCTTTTGTGGAGAATGAGAAAGTTGCTTCTCCAGTGGTTTTTTCCAAACTTAACGGTTACGCGCAATTTATTGATAATTATCAAGTGGTTGGGTTTGAAGTCGGGGGACAACCGGGGCGTAATGGTAATGTTTCGGTAGGGGGAAAGGTAAATTTAAAAAATAAAGCAGGTAATTTACAGATACAGGCAGCAGATTTATTAGCATCAGAAGTTACTCCCCTTGTCAAGCTCCCAGTTAAATTGAAAGGGGGGAAAATAAATGGGAATTTACAGGTAAAGTTACCAACTGGGAAAGAAAAACAGCCTTTATTATACGGCAACGCTCGCGTAGAAGCGTTAGATTTTCAAGTAGCCCAAATGCCGAAACCGCTGGTTAATTCTCAAGGAAATTTACAGTTTGATGGTACGAAAGTAAAACTAAATGATGTAGTTACCAGTTACGGTAAAATTCCTTTGAGTGGTGGCGGCACCATCGATTTAAATCAAGGCTACAATTTGACTGCTCGCGTCAATGCAGTCAGCGTCAACGATACTCTACAAAGTCTCAATCTTCAGTCGCCTTTACCCGTAGGTGGAGTTGTCAAAGGCGATTTATCGATGACGGGGGCTATTACTCAACCAGTTATTTCCGGTACCGTTGCCACCGTTAAACCTGGAATTGTCGATAAAGTTAGATTAAAAACTGCTAGCGGTAAATTTGATTTTGTTACGGCAGATTCAACCGTTACTTTTACAGATATTCGCGGTACTGCTGCTGTAGGTGGAGAAGTTCGAGGAGCGGGTAAAATCTTAATTGGCGACGATAGTATTGGTAGAAAAACCCAAGTTAATTTTAATTTCCGCACGGGTAATGCACCGGGAGATAGTTTAGCCAGAATTTACGATATTCCGACAAATTCGTTTCAAGTTGGTAGAGTTGCAGCTACAGCTAATTTGAGCGGTACACCAGAAACTCTTCGCACTCTGGTAAAATTTAATGCTCCTCAAGCGACTTATCCAGCTACGGGGGAAGTAATTGTCAATCCCAATCGCAGTCTCTCATTCCGCAATGTAGCCCTTGCTGTAGCTGGCGGTACGGCTTTAGCAACAGGAAGTTGGAATCAACAGCAGTGGCAAGCTGTAGCGAATACCAAGGGTATCAAAATTGATCGGTTTGTCAGTAGAGAACAGTTAGAAAAGGTAAATCTTGGTAGCGCTAATTTTAACGGTAAAGTTATTGTTTCAGGTAGTTCAACACCGTTTAAAATTGGTCAAATTCGTACTGAAAACGCCGATATTAAAGTTGCTGGGGGTACGGTTACAGTTAATTCTGTCAAGTTTGACGAGCAAAAGTTTTCTGCTGAGTTGGTGGCTTCTGGGGTTCAAGTAGGACGTTTATTAAAAGATGCGAGCTTACCTATAAATGGCCCTTTAAGCGGGAAGTTTCAAGTATCTGGTAATACAGATAATTTCGATGCTAAAACTTTGCAGATTCAAGGGGATGCTAGTTTAGCGGCTGCTGGGGGAAGGATTACAGCGAATAATATCAAAGTGAAAGATGGTATTTATTTAGCTAGAATCCGGACAAATAACCTACAGTTGCAGCAATTATCACAGCAAATACCGAAGTCGTTTAAAGGCAGATTGACGGGGGAATTTGATGTTGCTGGCTCCTTAGAATCATTTGAGCCGGAAAGTATAGTAGCTACTGGTAAAGCTGAGATAAAAACGAATGGTGGTGTTATTGCAGCTAATAATATTCAATTAAAAAATGGGGTTTATTTAGCTCAAGTAGCAACGAATAATGTCCGAATTCGGGATTTGTCCGAACAGGTTCCCAAGTCGTTTGCGGGAAGATTAACGGGTAAATTTAACCTTGCTGGCTCTTTGGATTCTTTTGCACCGGAAAGCTTGATTGTTTCGGGTAAAGCAAATTTAAATACTGTTGCTGGTAGAATTTCCGCTTCAGATATCGAGTTTGCTAGGGGACAATATCGAGCCAAAGTTGGAGTGAATAATATAGATGTACGTCAATTATCACCACAAATTCCTCAATCGTTCCCAGGAAAGTTGACGGGAAATTTTGATATTGCTGGCTCTACAAAATCTTTTGAAGAATTAACGGTATCTGGGAATGGTTTTATTAATGCGGCAGGTGGGAGGATTTCAGCGTCGGAGATTGCGGTTTATAACGGCAGATATCAAGCCAAAATTGATGCTAATAAGTTATTGGTAAGTCAATTATCGCCGAAAATTCCTCAATCGTTTGGAGGAAGATTGACTGGTAGGTTTAATGTTGCAGGTTCGGTAAATTCCTTTGAAGATGTGAATTTATCGGGAAATGCTGCGATAAGTGCTGGTGATGGCAAGGTAACAGCGTCGGATATTTTTGTTAATAACGGCAAGTATCAAGCCAAAGTTGCTGCCGATGGAATACGGTTAAGACAATTTGCACCTCAACTACCGGAAATTTTAGCTGGAAATTTGACGGGTAACTTCAACGTTGTGGGTTCGGTAAATTCCTTTGAAGATGTTAATTTATCGGGGAATGCTGCCATAAATGCCGCTGGTGGTAAAATTGCAGCGTCAAATATTCAATTTAACAACGGACGCTATCAAGCAGTTGTGAATGCAGCAGATGTTGAATTAAACAAATTAAATCAACGGTTGCGGGGCAAATTTGCTGGTAATTTACAAATTGCTGGTAACTCGAAAAATCCCAGTTTAGCTGACATTAGAGCTAATGGTAACGTACAGTTTTCTCAGGGAATTCCTGGCTTTGAGAAACCGATTAATGCGGCGATCGCCTGGAGTGGAAATAAGCTAAAAATTGAAAGAGCAACTGCACCGGGTTTAAATATTAGCGGTGATATTTTTGCTAATGCTAAAGCTGCGGGAATACCTCAAATTACGCAATTAGACTTAAATATACAAGCCAGTAATTTTGATTTGCAGCAACTACCTGTAGATATTTCTAATGCAGTTAATGTAGCTGGGAAAGTTGATTTTGACGGCAAGGTAACTGGTAAATTGCCTTTACCTAATGTAGTTGGAAAAGTTGCTTTAAAAGATTTTGTAATTAATGATGTGGCTTTTGAGCCAGTTTTATCTGGTAATGTCAAATCTCAATTAGGAAGCGGTTTGCAGTTAAATGTTGCAGGTAAACAAGACCGAATTGCAGTTAACTTAAATAAGAATAATCGACCAGAATCTTTTGTAGTTAAACGGGGTGAAGCATTTGCATCAGGTCAATCTCAAGGCGATATTTTAGCATTAGATATAAAAGCATTTCCTTTACAGCTTTTAAAATTGCCTTTACCAGTAAATCGCTATCTTGGTTCCGGTAAAATTGCTGGAACATTTACTGGCAATGTCAGAGTTAATCAAAAAACCTTTGCCACTGCTTCGGGAAATATTGCCGTTCAAAATCCAGAAGTTGGGCGTTTGAAAGGCGATAAACTGGTTGCGAATTTTAATTATAATGGCAATAAATTAAGTATTAGTACAGGTGAATTTTTCAAAGGAGAAAGCAGCTATATCGTTGCAGGAAGCCTAACTCAAATAGGTGAAGCACCGCAAATCAAAGGTCAGTTGAAGGTCAAAAAAGGTAAAATACAAGACGTTTTAACAGCATTCCAAATATACGAATTACAAGATATTCAGCGCGGTTTAGAAGAACCGACTTATGGTAAATCAAGTCAACTCGAAACAATTAGTGTAGGTTTACCAAATCAAACTTTATTAACTCAATTGCGACGCTATTCAGAAATTCAAGTATTATTAGAAAAACAAAAACAACAGCGACGGGAAGCTTCTCCTTTTCCGGAATTAGCAAATTTGAAAGGAACTTTCGATGCTGAAGTTAGCGTAGACACAACGCAGGATAAAGGATTAGCTACGCAGTTTGATGTTAAAGGTGAAAACTTTACTTGGGGAACCGAAGAAGATCCAGAACGCTACGAAGCAAAACAAGTTATTGCTCAAGGTGGTTTTGAAAACGGAATTTTAAAATTTACACCGTTACGAATCGAATCAACAAATAGACTTGTTAGCTTTAGCGGTGCAATTGGTGGTGACGAACAGTTTGGTAATTTACAAGTAAAGAACTTTCCTTTAGAAGTAGTTAATAACTTTGTTAATTTACCGATAGGGTTCACTGGTAATCTTAACGGTAGAGCAGCAATAGCCGGTAGTATTGCTAATCCTTTAACTAAAGGAGAATTAATAATTACCGAAGGAACTTTAAACCAAAAAGGAATCGAATCAGCCGCAGCAAGTTTCAGCTATAGCAACGGACGCTTAAATTTTGCTAGTAATGTCTTGGTGAATGATTCCGAACCCGTTGACATTAACGGTAGTATTCCTTATAAATTACCTTTCGCTTCAGTTGCTCCCGAAAGCGAGCAAATTAATTTAGATGTAAATGTCAAAAATGATGGATTAGCCGTACTCAATTTATTTAACAATCAAGTCGCTTTTGAAAAAGGTGAAGGAGAAGTTAAATTAACAGTACGCGGAACCTTGCAAGAACCAGTAGTAAATGGAAATGCTACTATTAAAAATGGGATATTTTCCGCTCAAGCTTTACCAGAAAAGCTGACAAATGTAACCGGAAAAGTTAATTTTGATTTTGATACTATAGCAGTCAAAAATCTTCAAGGAGACTTTAGTAAAGGTAAAGTAGTCGCGAAAGGCGAAATTCCTATATATAATGATGGATCTATTCAAATTAATAATCCACTTTCTGTTAGCTTAAATAAATTAGCTATAAATCTCAAAGGACTTTATCAAGGTGGCGTTGGAGGCAACGTAATTCTTAAAGGTTCTGCATTAAGTCCGATTGTTAGCGGTAAGATCAATTTAAATAACGGTTTAGTATTGCTACCCGAAGGTGATGCTGAGACAGAAGTTGCAAATAATAAAAACATTAAACGTGTCAAAGCAGCTAAGGAAGGGGATGATGATGAAAATACTAGAGGAAAATTTAATAATTTACAATTGACTTTAGGGCAAAAAGTAAAAGTAGAACGTCCTCCAATTATTAGCATTCAAGCTAGTGGAGATTTAAACATAAACGGTACATTTAGCAATCCTATTCCAGTCGGAACTTTGAAATTAAAGAAAGGTGGAGTTAACTTATTTACTACCCAATTTAATCTGGCGCGTGGTGAAGAAAATACCGCTACATTTATCAAAAATCAGCCCCGCGATCCAATTTTAGATATCAGCTTATTTGCTAAAGTATTAGATGTAATTCAAAGTTCTGACTTTAGTAGACCAAATGCTACAGGTTTAGCAGCATTAGAAACAATTCGTGTAGAAGCAAATGTAAATGGTTCTGCTAGTAAACTTAATGAAAATCTGGAATTAAAAAGTAGTCCAGCACGTAGTGAAACAGAAATCGTAGCTTTATTAGGAGGTGGATTTGACGGTGATGGAAGAGGTAATTTAGCTGTAGGATTGCTTAATATCGCAGGTTCGGCTGTTTTAGGTAATTTACAAAGCGCTTTTAATGATATTGGTACTGCTTTCGGTTTAGACGAACTGCGAGTATTTCCAACTATTATTTCCGACAATCCCGAAGCAGGAAAAAGCAGTTCTAGTATAGAATTAGCAGCAGAAGCTGGAGTAGATATAACTGATAAAATTTCGGTTTCCGCTCTCAAGATTTTAACCGCAGACGATCCATTTCAATTCGGGATCAATTACCGTTTAAAAGATAAAATTCGTCTTCGCGGCTCCACTAATTTTGATGATGATAACCGTGGTGTGATTGAATATCAAAGAAGGTTTTGACAGTTAACAGTGAGCAGTGAGCAGTGAGCAGTGAACAGTTATCAGTTACCAGTTAACAACTAACTATTAACAACTTTTATGAAAAAAAATATTGGGTTTGTGCTGTTGATATTAGTAGGTGTTGCGGTTGCGGTATTTTTGGGGAATAATTTTTTTAGTGAATCTAAAGAAACTGCTGTTATTAATAGTATTCAAATCGAAACTTCAATAGCTCAAGAATCTACAGCAGCGGAAGTACAAAATCAATCAAAACTAACTAAACAAACTAAACAAACCAAACAAACTAATATTCCTCAAGTTGATTCGGAAAGATTGTTTGCTGACGTGCAAAATTTGAGTTTTCAACGTTTTACAGATTCCGAGCGCAGACGTACCCGCAATTATATTATTGATGAATTAAAAAAGCAGGGTTGGGAATCTTCTTTAGAACAGTTTCCCAGAGGTGTGAATATATTTACTGAAAAACCGGGAATTGATAGCGAAGCGGGAGCAATTTTACTTGCAGCACATTACGATACTGTTTTGAATTCTCCTGGTGCTGATGACAATGCTACTGGTGTTGCTGTATTGCTAGAAATTGCTCGACTTTTTAATTCTGATTCGACTCCACGCACTTTGCAATTAGCTTTTTTTGATAAAGAAGAAGCTGGTTTGTTGGGTAGTCGCGCTTTTGTGAATAATACAGCCCGTTTACAAAATTTGCGTGGTGTAATTGTGATGGATATGGTGGGTTACGCTTGCTATACAAAAGGTTGTCAAAAAACTCCCAACGGTTTTCCGATAACTCCGATTAGCGATAAAGGTGATTTTTTAGCCGTGGTAGGTGATACAGAACATTTACCATTAATTAATACTTTTAAAAATGTCGGTAAAGATATTAATAATTCATCAAAATTACCGCCAGTATTTACTTTACCAGTTCCCCTCAAAGGCGTTTTGACACCTGACGTTTTACGAAGCGATCATGCGCCATTTTGGCTGCAAGGAATTGGAGCTTTATTAGTTACCGATACAGCTAACTTACGTAGTTCTTTTTATCATCAACCAAGCGATACTCCCGATAATATTGAACGTGATTTTTTCGCCGGTGCAGCGCAGTTAATTGTTAATGTTACGAATGCTTTGTTGGAAGGTAGCGGTAGTTTGGAAACTCCTAGTTAGGGAATTGGTAATTGGTAATAGTATTCCACAGAGTGATTTTAACAGCTTCTACACAGGTAAAACCTGTCTTGGTGGTGATGGAGGGACTAAAGACAGGTGACATTCAAGTCGCATAACCGCACTTTTACGGACGGACACCACTACAGTTACAAATATTAAAATTGCTTAACACTTCGTTACTATAGATGTATTGAGAGAACTGATAACAAGCCTCTCAATGTAGAAAACACAGGTAAACGTCATGAATAACACGATTCGTGTTGGCAGCCTCTTCGGAATTCCTTTTTATATTCATCCATCCTGGTTTTTAGTACTGGGTTTGGTGACTTGGACTTATGGTAGCGGGCTAGGGAATGCATTTCCTTATTTAGGAACTGGTTCTGCTTTACTGCTGGGTTTAATCACAGCTTTGATGCTTTTTGGCTCTGTTGTTGCCCACGAACTAGGACATAGTTTTGTTGCCATTCGCCAAGGGATTGAGGTTAAATCCATCACACTGTTTATATTTGGAGGTTTGGCAAGTTTAGAGAAAGAATCAAATACTCCAGCATCTGCCTTTTGGGTGGCGATCGCCGGTCCTTTAGTCAGCCTGTTATTGTTTGGTGTATTTGCAGCAATTGGTTTTGGTACTGGAGCCTCTGGGGTATTCTCAGCAATTTTAGGACTGCTCGCTTCTGTTAACTTGGCACTATGCTTATTTAACTTAATTCCTGGCTTACCCCTAGACGGTGGGAATATACTTAAAGCGATAGTTTGGAAAATCACGGGTAATCCTAATAAAGGAGTGATTTTCGCCAGTCGAGTTGGACAAATTTTCGGTTGGGTTGCGATAGCAAGTGGTTTAATTCCATTATTGTTAACGGGTAGTTTTGCTAACTTCTGGAATTTATTAATTGGTTTCTTCTTATTGAGAAATGCCGGTAATGCAGCCCAATTTGCAAGGGTGCAAGAACAGTTTACGGGTTTAACTGCTGCTGATGCGGTAAGTAGCGATCGCCCGGTTATTGCCGATAACGTTACTCTCAGAGAGTTTGCTGACGAGCAGATAGTAAGCGGACAAAAATGGCAGCGCTTTTTAGTTACCAACAGTGACGGACAATTGGTAGGAGCAATATCTGCTGACAATTTTCGTGCCGTTTCACCGCAATTTTGGTCGGAAACTCAAGTTAAAGATGTAATGCGACCAATTGCAGAATCTACCACGGTTAAAGCCGATCAACCTTTATTAGAAGTAGCGCAGTTAATCGAACAACAAAAACTATCTGCACTGACCGTGATTCGTGATAATAACGTGTTAGTGGGAATTTTGGAAAAAGCTGCAATACTCAACTTGCTACAGAAAAGGATGCCTTCAAATCCTGCTTAATTTTCCTTAAATAATTGATAGTGATGTTATGAAGCGAAGTGTCTGTATCGCTTCATTCGTCGTTTAAAGGGAACACAATTATATTTATTTACGCGGACTTACTTACTCCTAAAACAGTGATATTTTAGAATTAAACAATCAATTATGAAAGTAGGAATCATTAGAGAAGGCAAAATAAAAAGCGATACTAGAGTACCGCTTACACCGAAGCAATGCCGATATTTACTTGATACTTATCGAGATTTACAAATATTTGTCCAGCCCAGCCAAGAACGTTGCTTTAGCGATGAGGAATATCAAAGTCAAGGTATCCCCATAAGAGAAAATATGCAGGAATGCGAACTGCTGTTAGGGGTCAAAGAAGTTCCCATTTCAATGTTGCTACCTGGGAAAACCTATCTATTTTTTTCTCATACTATTAAAAAACAACCATATAATCGCGAACTCTTGCGTTCAATCTTGCAACAAAAAATTCGCTTAATCGATTATGAATGTTTGCATGACGAGCGCGGTAAACGAGTAATTGCTTTTGGACGTTGGGCAGGGATTGTTGGCGGTCATAATGCCATTCTCACCTGGGGGCGACGCGAGCAAAAGTTTAATCTCAAACCCATGCATGAATGTCATGACTGGGCAGAAGCTCAAACATATTACCAAAATTTACCTCTTTCTAATATCAAGCTGGTAGTCACCGGAGAAGGTAGAGTTGCTAGTGGTGCTAGTGAAGTGTTGGACAAAATGAACATCAAAAGGATTTCACCTCAAGCATTTCTCGAACAAAACTTCTCAGAACCCGTGTA
>JBARZF010000305.1:0-9177 GCA_049649675.1 Rivularia sp. (in: cyanobacteria)
TTTAATTTACCGCTGCGATAACCTTCTAAATCTAAAGTTACATAAATAAATCCAAATTCCTGAAAAACAGATACTAATGGCTTTAAATCTGTATTTACAATAAAATCTTGAATTTGTTCTGGTGGCAATTCTATACGTGCTGTATCACCTTCGGAACGAACTCGTAAGTTATTCCATCCCAATTTACGTAAATATATTTCTGCTCTTCCTACTCGCTGTAATTTAGTTACGGTAATCTCTTCACCGTAAGGAAAGCGGGAGCTAAGGCAAGGTTGTGCTGGTTTATCCCACCAAGACAAACCTAAATGCTGGGAAATTTGACGAACTTCTGGTTTACTTACACCAACTTCTGCTAAAGGGGAACGCGCACCTCTTTCTTTTGCAGCTTGAATACCTGGACGATAATCGTGTAAATCGTCTGCATTTACGCCATCAATTACGTAAGGATAGCCCAATTTATTTGCTAAGGGTTTGAGCGTATCGTGTAATTCACTTTTGCAAAAATAACAGCGATTAATGGGATTAGAAGTGTAATTGGGATTTTCCATCTCATTGGTTTCTACAACCTGATGACGAATCCCGATTGTTGCTGCTTGAATTTTGGCATCTTCTAATTCTTCAGGCAACAAGCTCGGCGACATCGCAGTTACCGCCAAAGCCCGATCGCCCAGGATATCATAAGCAATAGAAGCAACTAAAGTACTATCAACACCACCGGAATAAGCAATTATTGCCTGCTCCATCTGTTTAAATAAAGCTTTTAACTGCTCTAATTTCTCTAAATAGATCATTTCCCAATCCCAACGCAAAAGTATGTGAATTAATCCTTCTATTTTAAGAGGGAGATGAGGTCAGTGAATAAAAACCTGATTAGTCAAGAAGCTGTAATATATCGAGATACTATTGTAGCTAAAAGTGGTAAATCAATCGGTTTACAAATATAATCGTTGACTCCTGCTGCAAAACAAGTATCGCGATCGCCTTTCATTGCCATTGCTGTTTGAGCAATTATGCAAGTCTGGGAATATCGCCGATCGCCTCGAAGCTGTTTGACTAATGTAATACCGTTGGCATCTGGTAAAACAATATCTATTAAAATCACAGAATAATCTTGTTTGTTTAAAGCATCCCACATTTGGGAGGCGCTTTTTACCCAAGTAAGTTGATATCCTAATCTTTCTAAATAAGTTTTTATCAGTTCGGCATTAGATACATCGTCTTCTACTAACAAAATATCTGAAGCACCTTTCAAGGAAATTGGTAAGTTGGAGTTTTTAGAAGCCTGAGTATGACGTTCTTTTACTAGCGAGGTTTGTTTTGAGGCATCCGAATTCTGTTCTACAGGAATTACTATAGTAAAACGCGAACCTTTATCTAAAACTGAATCTACTTCAACCCAACCACTGTGGATTTCAGCAAGTTTACGAGTTACCGTCAAACCCAAACCCGTACCTTCTTCACCATTGACGTATCTCTCGTTAAAAATTTGAAAATATGGTTGAAAAAGTTCGCTTTGATTTTCCTGACTAATACCGATTCCGGTGTCCCAAACCGTAAAATACATCAAATCATCTTGGGATTTAACTTCTAAACCTACTGTTCCTGTTTTAGTGAACTTTACCGCGTTAAAAAGTAAATTCAAAAGTATCTGCTTGAGCCGTAAAGGATCGGCTACCATATTTGTAATATTGGAATCTATATCAAGCCGCATTTGCAAGCCTTTATTAGCAGCTTTTTCTTTTACCAGTGCTAAAACATTACGACACAGTTGTCGGACATCAAGTGTTTCCCAATTAACTTCTAGCTGATTGGCTTCAATTTTAGACAAGTCAAGAATGTCGTTAATTAAAGCCAGCAGATGTTTACCGCTCGACTGAATAATGTTTAAATATTCATGATGACGCTGCTTGGAAGGGTCATAACCTTGAGCTAATAGCAAATGGGTAAAACCAATTATCGAACTCAAGGGAGTGCGTATTTCATGACTTGTATTCGCTAAAAATTGGTTTTTGAGTTGATTGGTACGCTGTAGTTCTTGGTTGTGATTATTAAACTGTAGAGCTTCTTGCTGTAACGAATCGATTCGCTCAAGTTGGCTTAAAGCTGCGGCACTCATTGCAGCAGCCTTTGACATTAACTTTGGTAGTTGTTCTACTAAATTTGTGTCAGAAGAGGAATCTGTGGAAGATTTCACTGAAGCGATTAACCAACCAACAATACCCAAAGAATCATTAGCTATACACCAAGCAGCTTGGGGTTGTTGATTTTCTAATTGCTGCAAATCTTCCAAACCTATTTTATCTTTTAACTCCAACCGCAGCTTTTTATCTTTCCTTACCATCACAGTCAAGGGAGAGGGTTCGGAGTGAGTGGTTGAATGAGAAGAGACATAACAAATTTTACAATCAGTTTCCTGTGGTTGAACAATGGCGATGGCTAGCACATTTAAATCTAGTGCAATCTTAAGTTCGTTGGCTACTGTTTGAAAAATTTCTGCTTTTGTAATGGCTGTTTGAGTGTTTTGTCGATCTTTCGTCTTTCGGGGAGCTTGCTCAAAGGACAAAGCTAAAGCCAGACAATGGTTGAGCTGACTTTGCAGTTGATTCACACTGCGTTCCAGCCACAATTCGGCTCGAAGTTGTTCGATTGTTGTCAAAATCGATGAATTGGCATCTACTTGTGAGTTTTGCTCTGGTAAGCTTGAATACTGCTGCATGGTCAACTTGACCGCTAAATAATTTTGATAGCTTTGTCTAAAGGGCGCAAAATGAACCGGAGTATATTAGCGCACAATCCCTTCTATATATATAAACTAAAACTTGTAGTGTCAAATGTCACGCCAAAATTATAGCCTATCGCATTCTAATCATACGGTCACTTATTTATACTGCCTTTAAAATATGCTGACAATAACCTGTGCAATTAATATGGCTGAAACTACGATCGTAAATGGACTTAAGCAGAATTTAGACCGATGTGTATTAAAAGCAGCAATAAGGTAATTCGATCTCGGTTTGAATTGTACTTACCTTTAATCTATTTTTTTTACAATCGCATAATATTTCTTTGAAACAATTGTTAAAAAATCTTTTTGTAACGACTAAAGCTTCAGTTTCTTTTTTATCTTTATGTAGAATAAATACTATCTTGCTAAGATAATATCAACAATATTTTTATCTATCATCGAATTAATATAAATAAAATTTATACCTTTCTAAAAGATAAAAATTAAGGTTCTTCAGTACAAGGGGATGCTAATTAAATAGTTGAAAAAGAGGAAACAGAATTGGGGGAAACAGGGAATAGAGAAAGAAAATTGCATTTGTAAACTATGTTTGTTATTGAAGGAGATAATCCTTATATGATATAGATTTGTGGATTTTAAACTAATTTGTTATCACACTACCTACTGAAAAACCGAAATCAATAATGTTACTTCTCGTATAATCTTTTTTTAAAAATACGTAATTTATTTGAGAATAATCAATTTCTCAAGTTTTATCAGCTTTGGACTTGATAAATTATTCTTGAAAAGAAATATAGAATAATTATGATTTCACGTTCTTGCAAAAGCGGAAGTGTTGCTCGCTGTTCCTCTAAGCTAATTTCAAAGAAGAACTTGCGAGCAACACAGTTTGATAAAAGTTGAAAGAAAAAATTAAAGATGTTAGGTGTGATGATTTATCAACCGAAATATCTTTATGCTCCAGTAACAGTCATATTTATTACACTGTATTTTTATATAGTGCAATCGGGATTGACTTCCGGCAACCTTCAACTTTAATCTCGTACTAGCACAGCACGATTAAGTTAGATGCTGAACCGCAAAAGCTTTGCTGCAATTTAAGGATTAAGAACATGAAAATAAATTGCTGCCACCAATACATTACCAGCCAGCAGAATAGCGCTGATTAAAGTGCGGAAAGGAAAAGGTGCTTTAGCATCTGTCTGAGGAACATCTACACCAACTTTAGCCATAATCGTTTCTCCTAATTTAAGGACTTCTTAACAAATACCAAATAGCTGTCGTTTTTCGTGAAATTCGTAAGAAAGATTTTCATAAAACCATTAAAAGCTGCAATTCATGAGATTTTCATCTTAGGATAAATACTGTAGATAGTTGACTATGAAACGTCAGCATGGTAAGAACTACGAACTAAAGGGCCTGAACGAACGTGAGAAAATCCCAAATTACGTGCGATTGTACCTAATTCCTCAAATTCTTCTGGTGTCCAATATTTTTGTACGGGCAAATGTTCTAATGAAGGTCGCATATATTGACCGATTGTCAGGCGATCGCACTCGACGCTACGTAAATCTTTCATAGTCTCGATGACTTCTTCGACTGTTTCACCATGTCCCAACATCAAGCCCGATTTGGTGGGAATGGTAGAGTCGATTTCTTTAACTAATTGCAGTACCTGCAAGGAACGATTATACTTTGCCCCTCGACGCACGGGACCTTGTAAGCGTCTTACTGTCTCAATATTATGGTTATAGCAAGCTGGTTTAGCTAAGGTAATTATTTTGATCGGTTCTGTTTTTCCATAAAAATCTGGTGTAAGCACTTCGATTTTAGTTTCTGGATTCAGATCGCGAATGGTTTTCATTGTCTTCACGAACCAACTTGCACCACCATCTGATAAATCGTCGCGGGCTACAGAAGTTAAAACCACATAGCGCAATCCTAGAAGCTGTATCGCTCGTGCTACTTTTTGTGGTTCTTCTGGATCTAAAGGCATTGGTGCATGACCTTTATCTACTTGACAAAAAGCACATGACCTGGTGCAAGTAGGCCCCATTAATAAAAAGCTTGCAGTTTTTTGTGAATAGCACTCTCCACGGTTTGGACAGCGCCCTTCTTCGCAGATAGTATGGATCTGCCGCTGTTTAATAATCTTTTGAACCGTTGAGAGTTCGCTGGCTTTACCAATCCCAGGGCGCAACCACGCTGGCATTGCCGTAATTTCCGATTTAACAGAAGTATGTTTTGAGGAAGTCATAAATATCTGTTATTTATATGTGTGTTTACAGATTAAGTAGGTTAAGTTCAACATACAATAAACTGCTATTTTTAGCGTAATTTAACAAATAGCCTTAAAAACGCATTTTGAATTAGGAATATATTTAAAGAAAAATGCGAACTGATTTGCGTGCGTAAGTCTTAATACTGATATTTATCGGTAAATTACAGATGATACGAGTAATTTAGATTGAAATTATCAGTATATAGTTACTGCTCGCAAACCGAACGATATCCTTTATCAATGCTCAAAAGCTTGTAGATAAGCAGGGAAAAGCTTTTAATTTAGCAATATATCTGCACCAGTAACAGCTAGATAATGATGTCGTATAAAACACCTATATAAATGCTATTTTCTCGGAAATTACTCTCCCCCCATATATATATATTTTGGATATAGTGGGATAACTCTAGTATTCAGCTATGGGCGATAACGCCATTTAAACCTAAATTATCTTTTAGAGCGAAACATCGTGCCAAATAATAAAATTTTAGTTATTGATGACACTACAGTAGTCAGGGTAAAAGTACGGGAAATGCTACCTCCGGGTAACTTTCAAGTGCTAGAAGCAAAAGACGGCTTAGAAGGACTTAAATTAATCAAGAAAGAAAAATTTAGTTTGATTATGCTAGATTTTCTGTTACCAAAAATGAGTGGCTGGGAAGTTTATCAGGAAATTCAGGCACAGCCAGATTTAAGAAAAACTCCTTTAGTTGTAATGTCAGGACGTAAAGAGGAAGTTACTGAAAAAATTTCCGAGCCGTTTGAACATTTTGAATTTCTTAACAAACCTTTTGACCAAAAACAGCTTATTAGCTCAATTAAAGCGGCAATGGCGAAGGCTAAGATACCTCGACCCCAGCCTGCTGCTGTAGCAGCGAATGGAATCAATGGCACTAACGGAACTAACGGAACTAATAGAACTAATGGAACTAATGGAACTATGCCTGCCGAATTTCTTAATTCTGCGGCAGAAGTAGAGGCACTCAATCAAAAAATGGCGAAAATGCAGTCAGAAATTGACGGCTTGAAAAAACAGCTAACACAGGTTGTTGCCTACATTAAACAAAAAATGAAATAGTTTTCTTGATTCACGTGACGTACCTACACTTCTCTTCGAGCAAGTGTAGGCTTCTCATTAAAATTTAAAATTTTAAATCGGCATATTGCACCTTATTAAGACGTGGTGTAAATATAAATTTCAGTAGTACTTAAGTATTTATACGAATAGAATATAGAGAATTCGATAACTTTTAACGATTAATATACTGACGCATGAATAATCTCAGATATTATCGATAATTCTTATACTAACTTTGATACAGTTAGCAGCTTGATGGGAACAATAAAACTAACCTTACTTTAGTGAATCAAGAATCGCAACAATGGTTTTATCATCATCAAATTTGTTTACGATTTCCGGTTATCGTATCATCGAGCAAATTTACATAAGCAACCAAACAGTTATTTATAGAGGAGTCAGAGAAAAAGACTACAAACCTGTAGTCATTAAACTGATGCGAAAAGAATATCCCACTTCTCAAGAAATCGCTCAGTTTCGCAATCAGTACTTACTGAGTAAAAATTTGAATACACCCGGTATTGTCAAATCCTATAGCTTGGAAAATTACAATAAAAGCTATGCCCTGATAATGGAAGACTTTGGGGGAATTGCACTAAGTAATGAAATGGAACGCTGGACTTTTGATGGGATACGTCAAAATTCTAATTTTATCAATGATTTTCTCGATGTTTCTATCAAAATAGTATCTGCAATTGATGAGTTACATCGTCATCAGATAATTCATAAAGATATTAAACCAGATAATATTTTAATTAATTCTAATACTAAGGAAATTAAAATAACAGATTTTAGTATTTCCACAATTTTACCAAGAGAGATTCAATTCCTTACCAATCCTGACGTTTTAGAAGGGACGCTTGCTTATATTTCCCCCGAACAAACTGGAAGGATGAACAGGGGTATTGACTATCGTACCGATTATTATTCTCTGGGGGTAACTTTGTTTGAATTGCTAACCGGAGAGTTACCTTTCAACAATGACAAACCGCTAGAATTAATTTACTGTCATATTTCTCAACAGCCACCAGTTAAGAAAATTATTCACTCTAATATCCCTGGGATAATATCAGAAATGATTTGTAAATTGATGGCAAAAAATGCCGAAGATCGCTATCAAAGCGCTTCCGGATTAAAATATGATTTAGAATTATGTTTGCAGCTGCTACAAAAAACTAAAAAAATAGAGCCTTTTGAGTTAGCAACCAAGGATATATCAGACCATTTTTCAATACCCGATAAACTTTATGGTCGAGAAGTAGAGATACAAGAGTTATTAGCTGCTTTCGATAGAGTAATCAATCCTCAGAAACATCACCTTATAAAAGAAAACGAACTACGTAAAGGTGTCGAAATAGTTTTCGTAAAAGGTTATTCCGGAATGGGAAAAACCGTAGTTATAAATGAAATCCACAAACCTGTTCTTAGAGAAAAAGGTTATTTCATAAAAGGAAAATTTAACCAATTCCAACGAGACATACCCTTTTTAGGATGGGTAGAAGCTTTGAGCAATTTGATTGAGCAACTGCTGAGTGAAAGCGATAGGCAAATAGAGCAATGGAAAACCAATATTCTCTCTAGTTTAGGGAACCAAGCTCAAGTAATCATTGACTTAATTCCTCGACTAGAACTAATTATTGGGGCGCAACCTCAAGCAGCAGAATTATCTGGAATTGCTGCTGAAAATAGGTTAAAGTTTTTATTTCACAAATTCATTAAAATTTTTGCAATTAGAAAGCATCCTTTAGTTATATTTTTAGATGATTTGCAATGGGCGGATACGGCTTCTCTAAATTTTGTAAAATTATTAATGAGTGAAAACACTACAATTAATAATCCACAGTTATTAGAGAAAAAATCGGGAATTCAGATGCCTGATTTTAATCGAGTAAATATAAAT
Source organism: Rivularia sp. (in: cyanobacteria) (assembly GCA_049649675.1). GTDB lineage: Bacteria > Cyanobacteriota > Cyanobacteriia > Cyanobacteriales > Nostocaceae > Rivularia. The sequence continues at coordinate 8,006 of JBARZF010000305.1, forward strand.
GATAACGATGATGCTCTATTATTGATTGGTTCTTACAGAGACAACGAAATTGATGTTACACATTCGCTTAATTTAACTATAAAAGAAATTCAAAAAGAAAATATAAACATCAGTTATATAAAATTAGAACCTTTACATCAAAGTGATTTAGGTTATTTGATTGCCGACACTTTGAAGTGCGAACTAGATAGCATTATCTCGTTAACTCAAGTAGTATTTGCCAAAACCAAAGGTAATCCATTCTTTATACATCAATTTATTCAGACTTTATATAAAGATAAGGCTATAGAATTTAATTATGAAAGTGGTCGCTGGGAATGCGATGTTGCAGATGTAAGAAAATTAGCTCTTACAGATGATGTAGTAGAGTTCATGGCGCTGCAAATAAAAAGACTGCCAAGCTACAATCAAAAGCTACTAAAATTCGCCGCCTGTATTGGTAGTAAATTTGATTTAAAAACTCTTTCCACAATGAATGATAAATCTTCTGAAGATACGATAACAGAATTGTGGGAATCTGTATTACAAGGGTTAGTTTTACCTGTAGATAAAAATTCATTTTCGTCAAATAGCGACGATCAAATAGCAGCATTAATAATTGATAGTGACGAGAAAAAACAATCACCTTTAAGTCATTGTATAACTAGTCATTTTAAGTTTATACATGACCGGGTTCAACAAGCTGCTTATTCTTTGATTCCTGAATCCGAAAAACAGCAAATTCATTTAGAACTAGGAAAACAACTATTAGAAAAGACTTCTGCTGAATTTTGGGCAGATGATATTTTTCAGATTGTTAATCAGTTTAACAAGGCTTTAGCATTAATTACCGTTGAGCAAGAACGCTACGAGTTAGCGAAAATGAACTTACTTGCCGGACAAAAAGCTATCTCATCAACAGCTTATCAAGAAGCATTAAAGTATTTAACTACCGCAAGACAACTACTTGCTTCAGATAGCTGGAAGATAGAATACAACTTGAGCTTGAGTTTATATGAGGCAATAGCAGAAGTTACCTATCTAACAGGTGATTTTCAGGCTTCGGAAAAATGTGTAGAAATAGTCTTAGCAGAAGCTAAAACGCTGTTAGAAAAAATTAAAGTTTATGAAATAAGAATTCAAGCTTATGGAGCGGAAGGTAAAGCAATAGAAGCAGTTAATACAGCACTACA
>JBARZF010000306.1:0-22009 GCA_049649675.1 Rivularia sp. (in: cyanobacteria)
GTTCTCTCTTTAAGGCTGGGAGACGGGCTATAAAATAGCTAATTCCCATATTGCGTGACTGTAAGCCACGCGACTGTTACAATAATGATGGAAGACTAAAACAACAGCCAAGTTGTTTTAATGTATCTTCATTTTACGCTAGATTAACAACAATAATGTTGTCAAAGTGAAATTTTCTTTAATATTTTTAGGACGACGATGGAAACTACCCACCAGTCCTCAACCAAACAAGATATCTTGAAATATCTTCTCAAAGAAGTTCAGGCTACAGCTTTGCAGCTTTCTACAGCTTTAAAGGTCAGCCCCCAAGCGATTCGTCGCCATCTAAAAGATTTGGAGGGTGAAGAGTTAATAAGTTATTCCTCCGAACAAATAGGGATGGGACGACCTCAACACGTTTATCGATTGAGCGACAAGGGTAAAGATCGCCTGCGTCAAGAAATTGGGGATAGCTATGGTAAATTTACCGTTTCCTTATTAGACACTTTAACAGAAACAGTAGGGCGAGACCAAGTAAGTTCGATTTTACAGAAACAATGGCAGCGTAAAGGCAAAGAATATCAGCAACATTTGGCTAAAGGTTCCCTTCAGCAAAGAGTAGCTACGTTAGTGGAATTGAGAAAAGCTGAAGGTTTTATGGCAGAATATTATCCTGTAGAAACTTCAGATTCAGAAGATAAATTTATTTTTTTAGAACATAATTGTGCTATATCCAACGTAGCGGAATCATTCCCTAGCGTTTGCGGGCATGAATTAGAAATGTTTGCTGCCGTTTTACCCGATTGTACGGTAGAGCGTACTCATTGGATAATTGATGGCGAACACAGGTGTGGTTATTTGATACAGGCGAAGGAACAGTGAGCAGTGAGCAGTTATCAGTTATCAGTGAAGCGCGCAGCGTGACGCGGCAGCGTCATACAGTTATCAGTTATTAATTTAAACTCGGTGCCCAATTCCCTTCTGCCCAATTCCCAATGCCAATGCCCATTATTGATATAGATTATGGAATTTCAACAGCAACCAACAACACAATTTTTATCTTTGGAAGAATCAGCAAAGGTTGATGCTGCTTTGCTTTCTTCTCCAGAGAAATTTTTGACTCGATTGACAATTTCTTCGTCAAGAGTATTGCAACAGATAGCCAAAGAAAACAATATTGCTATTGAAGAATTAACTACGCAGCAAATTATTGATTGGTTTGAAAAAGATGGCAAAATTAGACGACAAGAGGGAGTTGAAGCAGCGTTTTTAAAGTGGTAGCTTTTTTAACAGTCCACGCAGGTGGTGAGTCTAGTTTGGGGTGTCGGTTTCCGTCCCCAAAAAAGCGCGTTAGCGGAGCGAGGCGTTAGCCTTACCCGGAGGGACTTCGCTTGTTTAGCAGCGGTTTCAACCGCCAGGTAAAATATATATGAGATTTTCCCACGCATCTTCTAAGAGCGTTTGAAATTTCTCGCATTTATCCCCACGCCTTCATTCACATATAACTGTTTAGTTAATTCTAAGAGCGATCGCACTGGTAAATTTGTATGTTCGTTTATTTGTCCAAGGGCATTATTTATGAATTTAGCATCTTTGGCTAAACCCCATTTTTCCTGAAAATAATTTATACTTTTGCGTTTCCAAACATAATTCCAAATTAATAAATAGTAAGGCATATCTGAAAATTTTAATTCTGCTACCGGAAGATAATTAACAATACTTTCTGGCTCTAAATAAATAGTTCCACCCAATGCAAACACTGATAAAGAAAAATCAATGTCTTGACCAAAATTCATTAGATTAATATCTAAATTACCTATTTTACTTCGGATAGATGTATGTACTAGAACACAACTGAAATCTATTATTTGCGTAGGTTTGCGGTTCAGCAAAGGTTGCACTTTATCAAAAGAATTGTTGACAAATGACCTTTTCTCAAATAAATCTAAATTTCCATCTTTGTACTGAAACTCCAAACAACCTCCAGCAGAATGGATCGAGAGATTTTCTAATGTTCCCTGCAAGCAAACGGGACTAACTACACAAGAGCCGGTTTTTTGAGCGCATCGCATCAGGTTATTTAACCAATCAGCAGTTACTAAAACATCATTATTGATAAAAACAACATATTCGGTATCTACCTGTTGTAAACCGAGATTACGAGCTTGATTCGGAGATACATATTTATCTGTACGTATTAAACGAAATCCTTTTTCTTGAGATTGTACTTCAAGATACTGCTTCACTTTAGACGGTGAGTAACCATCTACGTAAATTAATTTAAAAGGAATATCTGTGTATTTATAAATACTTTCAAGTGACTTTTGCGTATAGTTAAAGCATTGATTTGGCACAACTATAAGCGTTACTTTGGGATATGACATAGTTTTTCTATCAAAAAATATCAAATAATTTATTTATATAATTAACGATATCCTTTATTTGTAGAAAAAGTATAAATTTAAGATGCTTACTTAGATAAAATAACGTAAGTTAAATTTGAAATTATTGTAATGATTAAATAAAAATACTGACGTGAATAGCAATTTGATGATATTTCGCGAAGGTGAACTATAGTTATAGCTCTGTTAATATTTTGTAGTCAAAAAAATAATTAAGGGCATTCCGATTGTAGGTTGCCCTTAATTAAAAAAAATATTTATGCTGATAAAGACGTTGCATTGCAACGTAGTGAGGTATATTTTGATTTGTGATGACGCTACCGTTAATAAAAATTCGGTGAAAGCAGATAAATATCGTTAGAAAAGGCAAGCGATCGCGACCAATATTTCATTAGCATTTCCGAAGTCTTAAGTAACGTTCGGCGCAGTGGTGCGGATAATCGTTAACCCCAACTTCCACCACCACCGGAGCGCCTGTTACCTCGGTCTTCTCGCGGTCTTGCTTTATTGACCTTCATTGCCCGACCCATCCATTCAGCCCCATCTAAGGCTTGAATAGCTGAACTTTCTGCCTCTTCCGATTCCATTTCGACAAAACCAAAACCTCTAGGTCTGCCAGTTTCGCGATCGGTAGGTAACTGAACGCTCTTGACACCACCGTACTCGGCAAAGACCTTACTAAGCTCTTCCTGAGTAACATCGTATGATAAATTTCCAACGTATATTGACATGAGACTCTCCAGAATCCAACCGTGCAGAAGGGACATCCGGAAAGCTGATTGCTACTTTTACTTAATAACAAGAACACAATTACCGAACGTACTTCTCCTGCATTATCCTACCACAACTTTTTTGCGGTTATTGGCTTATTATTTTTCGTTTATTACGTAAGCTAAAAATGAGTATTAGTTTATCCTATATTTCCGATAGTTTAATTGAATTTATTTATTGGTAATAACTTTGCTTAATTTAATAAATGGTTTAAATAATCTCTCGTTTGAGTTGTAGGTTGGATTTTTGCGGTACTTGCTTCTAAATTAACAGGCTGGTTATGGGGCATAATTACTCAAACTGTAAATACAACTTGGGTTTAAAGTAATCGATTGATGATAAAAAAGCGGCAATATCCGGTTAATAGATCCGCACGTTTATTTAACATGAGTAAAGTTGTATTGGCAAAAGCCCACAAATTAAACTTATCGACTACAACCGCGAGCAATTACCGTTTGATTGAAAACTTAATCGGCAACGTATCGCCATCCTTCAGGTTCATATTCGCGCTGAATTTGCACCTTCGAGTTTCCTTGAGGAACAGTTAGAGAACCATGTTCTTCGTGAACTAGGGCTGCTGTTTCTGAAAAAACACTTAAATATAAATCGGTATTTTCTGCATACAGTTGTGCATCTCCTTGTGAAATATGGTGCTTATGTCCGGTCACTTCTCCGACTGAAGCAGTTAGATGCGGAATTTTTTGACAACTGATAACTGATAACTGATAACTGATAACTGATAACTGATAACTGATAACTGAAATGACCTTCAACTTGCTTGACGGGAAGTAAAATGACATCGCCTTGGCGGTAGGGTTTCATAATTTTCCTCGCTTGGTAGTTAAATAATCTGTTTATAATACGGTACTTGTTTAAATTTTATTTTGGCACAATGCTAGATATTGGCAAAAGATGACAAACTATGAAAAATTGTAAAATATGCTTGTCAAAAATCTCTGTTTCACTTATCCGGTAAGCATTTGCCTCGTGGGATTTTGCTTAGTTTCTATGACTTAAAAGAGGGATAAATAAAAATGGTAGTCGCCAATTACGTCCAATATAAGTTAAAGATTGAACAGGACTGCCTTTGTTGATAACCCGATTTAAACTATCTTACCTTTGGGAGGTAAATACAATTGCCTTTTACAAAGAACTCGGGGTTTGAAACCCCTATTAAAAAGGGTTTTTTAATGAAGCTAGGCATTTTATATAAAAGTTATTGCCTTGAAAAGCAGTAGTTTAATTGACATTTTTCTATCAATTGTCTCAGTTTGAGTGTTTAGCCTCGCAGCTATATTTTTCTTAAAATTTCCATGTCAACTCTCGTTATTGTCGAATCTCCGACCAAAGCTAAAACTATTCGTAACTACTTACCATCAGATTATCGAGTAGAAGCTTCGATGGGTCATGTCCGTGACTTACCACAGTCCGCTAGTGAAATTCCCGCCGCTGTTAAAGGAGAAGAATGGGCGAAGTTGGGAGTAAATGTAGAATCAAATTTTGAACCGCTATATGTAGTTCCCAAAACCAAAAAGCAGGTTGTCACCCAGCTTAAACAAGCGCTTAAGGAAGCAACCGAATTGATTTTGGCGACTGACGAAGATCGCGAAGGGGAAAGTATCAGCTGGCATTTATTCCAACTGCTAAAACCGAAAGTTCCTACAAAGCGCATGGTATTTCACGAGATTACCTCTGAAGCAATTAAAAAAGCGCTGAAAAATACCCGCAATGTAGATGAACAAGTGGTTCGCGCCCAAGAAACGCGACGAATTTTGGATCGATTGGTAGGTTATACTCTTTCGCCTTTGTTATGGAAGAAAATCGCTTGGGGTTTGTCTGCCGGAAGAGTACAGTCTGTTGCCGTGCGATTATTAGTACAGCGAGAACGGGAACGTCGTGCTTTTAATCAAGGTTCCTATTGGGATTTAAAAGCGATTTTGAATCCTCAATCTAATAAGGAGCAATCATTTAGTTCCGTATTAGTAACTCTAGGAGGAACCAAACTAGCGACTGGTAGCGATTTCGATGCAGCAACCGGACAAATTACCGTAGGTCGTAAGGTTGTACTGCTTAATCAAGAGGAAGCCGAAGCCCTTAAAGCACGAATAACTAACAAAACTTGGAAGGTTGCCAACCTTGAGGAACGTCCGGTAACGCGCAAACCAGCACCTCCCTTTACCACATCGACTTTGCAGCAGGAATCCAACCGTAAGTTACGGCTTTCTGCACGCGATACGATGCGGGTTGCTCAAAATCTTTACGAGCAGGGGTATATTACCTATATGCGTACCGACTCGGTGTATTTGTCGGAACAAGCGCTAACCGCTGCTAGAGAATGCGTTCAAAAACTCTACGGCAAAGAATTTTTGTCGCCACAACCGAGGAAATACACGACAAAATCTAAGAGCGCTCAAGAAGCACACGAAGCGATTCGTCCTGCTGGAAGCAGTTTCCGCACTCCCCAAGAAACAGGCTTGAGCGGTAGGGAAATGCAATTGTACGATTTGATTTGGAAACGTACCGTTGCTTGTCAGATGGCAGATGCGAGACAAACTCAAATCACCATGCATTTGCAGGTTGAAGATGCAGGTTTTCGTTCTTCTGGTAAGCGAATTGATTTTCCAGGATTTTTACGCGCTTATGTTGAAGGTTCCGACGATCCCGAAGCAGCCCTTGAAGATAAGGAAGTAATTTTACCTAACCTGAAAGTTGGCGATAATCCAAATTGCAAAGAACTTGAAACTGTAGGTCACGAAACCCAACCTCCTGCCAGGTACACTGAAGCTACTTTGGTAAAAACTTTAGAAAGTGAAGGAATCGGTCGTCCCAGTACCTATGCCAGCATTATCGGTACCATTATTGATAAAGGCTACGCGCAGTTAACTGGTAATGCTTTGATTCCGACATTTACAGCTTTCGCCGTTACCAAGTTACTGGAAACTCACTTTTCCCAAATCATCGATCCTAGCTTTACCTCCAAAATGGAGCAAACCCTTGATGATATTTCCAGAGGGGAAGCAGAATGGCTACCTTACCTGCAAAAATTCTATTTAGGGGAACAAGGTTTAGATACCTTGGTTAAGGAACGAGAAAGCCAAATTGATATCAATACATCTAGAACCGTAGATTTAGACATTCCAAATGTAAAAATTCGTATTGGTAAATTCGGCGCTTATTTGGAAGCCGAAAATGGTGATGATATAGTTACAGCTTCTATTCCCAGAGACTTGACTCCAGCCGATCTCGATCCGGCAACAGTAGAAAAGTTACTCAAACAAAAAACTGAAGGTCCCGATCAAGTCGGTATTCATCCAGAAACCGCACAGCCCATTTTCATGTTGATTGGCCCTTACGGCCCCTACGTACAACTGGGCGAAAAATCTGAAGAAAATCCCAAACCAAAACAAGCGTCGCTACCTAAAAAAGTAGATCCAGAAAACGTAACGGTAGAAATGGCTGTTGGTTTATTGGCGCTTCCTAGAAAGTTAGGAGAACACCCCGAAACTGGTGCTAGCATCCAAGCAAATCTGGGACGTTTCGGACCTTATGTAGTTCATAATGCTAAAGATGCTAAAGACTACCGTTCCTTAAAAGCAGGTGATGATGTACTCACCATAACTTTTGCAAGAGCATTAGAATTACTGTCCGAACCTAAAAAAGGACGCGGTAGCAGAAGTAAATCGAAAAAGCCATTACGGGAATTGGGTTCTCATCCAGACAGTGAAGAACCAATAAATGTTTATGAAGGGCCTTATGGAGTTTACATCAAGCACGGTAAAACCAATGTCGGCATTCCCGAAGGTGAAACTGTAGAAAGCATCACTTTAGAGAAAGCATTGGAATTATTAGCCAGTAAAGCACCCAAAGGTAAATCAACTCGTAAAACAACTAAGTCGAAAACTTCGGGTACTAAAAAATCTACTACCACTAAAGCTAAAACGAATAGTAAGACTTCGGGTACTAAGTCTAAAAAGGAAACTGAAACAAGTTGATGAACAATTGCTGAAATTAGCATTTAATAGTCCAGAGACTTTAATACTTCTGGACTATTGATTTTTCACTAACTTTGAACTAATGGCCGATTATCGCTAATATAAAATACTTCTTAAGAAAATCGGTGCCGACCTACCCGTGGCGAATGTGATAACCTAAAATAATAAAGGGAGAAATCGCGGTTATTGGTAATCACTTGCTCCCCGGCGAAGGGAAGTTGGGATTAACCCATTTATCAACCAGCGGTACTGTTTGAAGGTTTATTTTCTCCATAGTCGATAGTTGACTTTGAGTTAGTATCTCAGGAGCGTTCAGTTAAATGGATTATATCGAAAAGGTGCTCGAAAAGCTTAAGGATTTAGCACGCGAGCTGATTGATGCTATTTTAGGGCCAGAAGCTGAACCAGAAGCAGAATTAATTCCAATTCCTGTAGATGGACGTTCTCGTCGTGGTAGATAGCTTAAATGCTGGGGAAGGCACCGAACCTTCTTTAAGCATTTTAGTGCTGCACGGACCGAATCTTAATTTACTGGGACAAAGAGAGCCAGAAATTTATGGTTCGCTTAGTTTGGATGACATTAACCGTCTGTTAGTAGAAGAAGGACGTTCTTTGTCATCTCGCATATCTGCCGTGCAGTCTAATCATGAAGGCGTTTTAGTGGATGCCATTCATGATGCAATATTCAATCATCAGGGTATTATTATTAACGCTGGAGCTTACACCCATACGAGTGTAGCACTGCGAGATGCGATCGCTGGAGTGAATCTACCTACGATAGAGGTACATCTGAGCAATATATATCGTAGGGAAGAATTTAGACATCATTCATATATTGCACCAGTAGCGATCGGGCAGATTAGCGGCTTTGGCGCGAAAAGCTACCTTTTAGGATTGCAAGCTTTAGTGTATCATCTCAGACAATCTTAAATTATATAAATAATTTTTAAGAAGGGAATAGGGAATAGGGAACAGTGAGAAGAAAGAATATTAATAAACAAGATTAACCATAAGAATAATTTCTCATATCACATCGGTATCGGGCAGATATTATCTGTTCCTGCGGGAGACTGTACGATAAATATAGTATAAAAGCGAAGTGCAATAAGTTAAGCGAATATATTTTATTTTAGCTGTTATTAAGCCCGTTAGTATGGCGACGGGTTTTAATTGTGTTGCAACGCAATGGCTTATATGTAGCCTGTATCACGAGCGGGGTTATTTAAAAGACGAGATAAGATTAATAATATTAGTTTTTAGCGGATATTATCCTTCTACAGCAGAATTTATCAAAAAAGTCAGTCTTATTCAGAATTAGTGTTTGTGCAAATGGTAGTTATAAGACAATAAGACATTTAAATCGATTTTTATTCACTTTCACTGTATGCGCTATTCACTTACAAGTAGAATTCAGGGTACTTTAATCGGAGGTTTGCTCGGACAAAGTTTAGCCACTACAGAAAACGAAGAACCATTCTACTGCACGGCAGCAGTACAAGGTATCAAAATGGTGATTGCACGGGGTGGCTTTGATTTAAACGAATGGAATAAATTTCAATCCTCAGCTTGGAATTCCGAACTCACAGCCGACTTGATGTTGTTGAACTCAATTTCAGCAGCTTTGCCTATAGCCTTATTTTTTCACGAAAACCATTTAAAACTACGCGAAAACTTACTCTTAACGATAAAAAGTCATAATCCCTTACTTCGAGACGCAGTATTAACTGTATGTTATCTCGTCGCTCAATCGTTAAATGAAAAAATTAATCCAAATACACTGGCTTCAGAAATTACTTACTTTGTCGGTGAAACGACCACTGATATACCAATAAAACTGCAACAAGTCAATAGCCTTATAGCTAAGAATCTTGGATATTCTGAATTACAAAATTGCTTCGATAAAGAAAATAGTATAAGTAATATTATCGCCTCCGCTTTTTATTGCTTTATAAATACAAAGGAAGATTTTCGCCTCACTTGTTTACAAGCTACCAAAAATCAAGGCAACTTAAGGGTTTGTGGGGCGATCGCCGGTGCGATTTCCGGAGCTTATAACAGCATGGCTGGTATACCTATAACTTGGCACTTAGGATTAGATGAGGCAAAATTAGCACAATGGGGACTAACTAGCTTTTCCCAAATGGTAAAATTAGCTGATGGACTTGTAGCTGTTTGGTCGGGAGCATATTGTGTGTTACCACAATCTATAGAAGTAAAAAAGCTAGATAGAGATTTAATTTCCCCGTTGGAGGCAATTGCAGCCCCGTATATCATCCGTTTACGTTAAGTATATTTATAGTCGTTCAATTAGTCTTTCAACTCAGTGTCCACCCCCTGCACGTTTACCTCCCGACAGATAATTATACTTTTTTGACCAAAAAACTATACTTAATACGGATGTGAACCCAGGATTTAGATTAAATGGTAACTATGATGGCAGCTTTGAACCTTGGAACTTCTGTTCAGAATTATCTGGTATTCAACTATTCTTATAGGCAACTGCGGTCATAGGTAATGAAAACGCAGCCATTTTTTAAATCCTTAACTCAAGAAGTCGCTCACTGCGGAAGACGATACAAAGTGCTACGTCGCTGGTATTTGGCTAAAACAGGTGAGAAAAGTCGGTATAAAAAACCCTTCAGCTCCAGTTCAATGGTAAATTCGGCTAAAGGTAAATGTGGTATTTACGCAACTTTTTGGGGCTTTATTCCTCAGAATTCCTTGGTTGTGTTTGCGATTGCTTTGATTACCATGACAGGAGTGATGGGACATAAGTTATACAGCCAACCGCAATTGCAAGAGGGAACAACAGCCCGCGAGACGATTGTTGCGCCATATACTGCTCAAGTAGAAGATAAACAAAAAACAGAATTACTTCGCGAAGCCGCTAGAGACAATTCTCGGCAATGGCTGATGGTGGATAAGCGAGTTAACGAAGCAGTCGAGCAGAATTTACAGCAATTGCTACAGCAAGGAAACGAAATTCGCAAAACTGCTGGTAATTTTCCGTTTTTTGATATAGAGGTATTAGATCCTTCCACACAAAGTTATCTACGTTCCACTTCCGATGAAGTTTGGAATCAATTAAAGATTTCCTTACAAGATGGCAATCAAAATGTTGCTAGGAACCAAAAACCAAAGCCTATAGCTGTAGCTAATACAACTGATACCAGTCTTCAAGAGACTCCTGGTATTGATACAGTTACTCAAAACCCTAATTTCAGAAAGGCATTAAATCAATTACAGCTATATCGTGCTGAAACTTCCCTGACAAATTTGCGATCGCTAATTAAGACAATAGAATCGAAACGAGAACTATATGCTCAAGCTAAAGCAAAGCTAGCAGAATATAGCAATCAATTGCCAGCAGGAATAATATACGACGACACTAGCGTACTAGATTTCAGTGATGAAACATGGTCGAAAATTCAAATGGGTATAGTACAAAGTGCCCAATTAATTTTAGCCCAAGGCATTCATCCAGGATTACCTTCTGAGAATTTAGAATACGTGATTAATCTGCATCTACAGAGATCGGAATCATTAGTACCCAAAGACAGTAAATTTTGGGCAACTAAATTATTAGTAAATGTTTTACAGCCAAATCTAAAGAAAGACGAACAACAAACAGAACTACAAGCTTCAGAAGAGGCAGCTAAAATACAGCCGGTAATGATGACGGTTAAAAAAGGCGAATTAATTGTCAGGAAAGGACAAGATATTACACCTTGGAATTTAGCGGTATTAGAAAACTATCATTTAATTCGTCGGGAGGTTAATTGGCTGGGTTTAACCTACCTAGGAAGCATTGTTGCAGCAGCCATCGGCATTTATGCCTTGGTAGAAAAGCGTTTAAAAATGGGATTGCGTCAAAGCGACAGATTGCTAGTATTATTGCTGGCTTTATCGTGTCCATCATTACTAGTGTTTGGGATTCCTTTTACAACTTGGAGTGCAATAGGCTTGCTTTTGGGCAGTTTCTACGGCCCTACTTTAAGCATCACAGTTATTGGATTACTGACGACATTATTGTTACCTATGGGTTTAGATGTAGGTAAAACAGCGATTATAGCAGGTGCAGCAGGAGGAATTCTCGGTTCCTGCATGGCACAACGACTGCGTTCTCGTGAAGAATTGGCAGTATTGGGATTTGGAATTTCTTTGACTCAAGGTGGTGTTTATTTATTCTTAAAGGTATTGTTAGGCACCGCATTCACTTCTACTTCCTACCTTGTTTTTCAAGAAGCCGGATTATTAGCTTTATCGGGTTTGGGTTGGAGTATCGTCGCTTTGGGATTGAGTCCTTATTTAGAAAAACTGTTTGACTTAGTGACTCCCATACGATTGGCAGAACTCGCTTCTCCTAATCGTCCTCTACTTAAACGCCTTGCAACAGAAGCTCCAGGAACATTTCAGCATACCTTGTTTGTCGCTACCCTTGCTGAAGCTGCTGCCAAAGAACTTAAATGCAACGTAGAATTAGTTAGAGCAGGGACATTATACCATGATGTTGGAAAAATGCATGACCCAATGGGATTTATCGAAAATCAGATGGGTGGCCCTAACAAACATGATACAGAAATAAATGACCCTTGGATAAGTGCTGATATTATTAAAAAGCACGTCAGCGCCGGGTTAGCTATGGCAAGAAAGCATAGTTTACCCACGGCAATCCAGGCATTTATTCCAGAGCATCAAGGGACAATGCAAATTGCTTACTTCTACCATCAAGCTCAAGAATTAGCTAAGGATAATCCAACATTACAGATCAAAGATGAGGATTTTCGTTACGACGGGCCATCTCCTCAATCACGGGAAACAGCAATTGTCATGTTAGCTGATTCCTGTGAAGCGGCATTGCGATCGCTAAGAGATGCCACGCCAGAAAAAGCCTTGAATATGGTTAACAATATTCTACGGGCAAGATGGAAAGATAATCAACTCTTAGATTCCGGCTTGACACGTCAAGAAATGTCAAAAATAGCCGAAATCTTCGTCACAGTCTGGCAACAATTCCATCACAAGCGAATTGCTTATCCTAAGTTGCAAGTTAAGAAATAAGGGATTGGGAATTGGGCGTTGGGCATGGGAAAATTGATCGGATGTAAGGTGTGTTATTGCGGAGCGTAACGCACCATAAAATACGTTAGTTGATAATACTATTGTCGTAATCAAATATTAGATGGCATCTTGGAATAACAAAATATTCTAGGGTGTTTTTTATGACGAATAATTCCCAAAGCCCCCGCGAATACGATGCGGTGCTTGGTGGTAATTCTCCACCTCCGATTTATGGTGCTGTTTTAGGTGGAATTGAAGGATTAAAGGGGCGTTTGGAAACTGGTAATAAACAGCAGCGAGTTGAAAGTTTAGCTGATGCGCTTAAATATGCTGATGCGGGGATTGATTTATTAATTGAAGCTTTGGATGATGGGGAAATTGAAATAAGAGCTAAAGCTTTTCAACTTTTGCAAGATGTTGATTCTGAAAAGGTAAAGCAGATAGTTAACAAAGGAATTCCGTTAAAGAAAGGTGATAAATTATATTCGGTTTATGAATCAATTATCGACTATAACGATTATTGCTACGACCTAATTGATTATATAGATGATGAAGATGACTATTACGACTTTGAAGGGCAACTATTATCTCAACATATATTAAAAGAAAATGCAGAAGCTGTAGCTTTAAAATATCATTGCTGGCGTACATTAAAAGAAGACATTCTGGAAATTGGGTGGAATGAATGCGATGGTTTGAGAGAGAAATTTAATATCATAAGTTGGTGTAAAAATCATAATATTCCAATTCGCTTACCGGATGAAAGTAATTCGCAATTTGAACAAAGATTAATTGCTAAATTGAACAATATAAAAGTCAGTCAGCATATTTATCAAGACGTAGATATCAATAAATATAATTGGGATATTCGTAACCAACTTGAAGTAAAAACTATCAATTATTTAAAAGAAAATCATAAATTTGAATTACTTGGTCAATTATGGTTCGATGCGGTTGGCAAATTAGCTTTTGTACATGAAGAGAGCATCGAAAAGGAAACTTATCTTAAAGCATAAGATAATCTTTAAATATTGGTGCGTGACGCTATAAGCATTATTACTACGTTCTAATTTTTTCATCGCGTCACACACCCTACAAGAAAATTATTCTTCGATTTTCTACAAATCGGTAAATTTGCATTTGTAGAAGAAGAGATAGTTGATAAAGAAGGCTATTTAAAATAAAAGTAAAATACTAATGCTTGGACTAAGTATCACTGCAATTGGATTACGCCCTTTTGCTGAATGTTTGAATATATTTAAACAATTACGAAAACCGATGCAGCTTGATTTCCTTGAATTAGCAATCGGAAGCAGTTGCTCTACAGATTTAGATTATTCGGGAATACCTTTGATATTACATGATTCTTGTCTTTATCAAGATGGAATAAGAAAAAGACTCAATTTATTACGTCCTAAAAGTTGGGAGATATACGCTGAATTTACGGCAAAAAATGATGTACGTGCTTTATCTCTTCATCCTCCACGTCAGCATGAATGTACGCAAAAGGAATTAGAAACTAATTTATTGCAGCTTGAAAAAACAGTAAAAGTTCCCGTTTATATTGAAGTAATGCCAACAGAAGATTATTGGTGTTCGAGTATGGAAAGTTTAGTTAATCATACTTTATTAATTGACGTTTCACATATTCTGATCTGGTACCAAGGAGATATTAATTTAACTCAGCAGACTTGTTTAAATCTATTAAATTCAAATCAAGTAGGAGAAATTCATCTCAGCCACAATAAAGGTAAAGCCGATGCTCACGATTTGATTCCGTTGGATATTTGGTTTAACGATTTGATCGATGAGTGGAAGAAAAATTATTTTGTGACTTTTGAAAGTTTACCTAACAATTACTCTAAATACGAACGTTTAGATAAACGTAGGTATAAGAAATAGTTAGGAGTTAGGAGTTAGAAATGTAGTGGGAGCGTCTCGCTCCCTCGTTACAACCAGCGAGCTTTCCGGCTCGCACTACCTACCTTACCTGTACTGTACCTCGTAGCTAGCGAGCTTTCCGGCTCGCACTACCTGTACCTCTTATAAATTATGTTGCAAAGTACTAAACGCACAGAGCGCAGAGGATATGAGTAGTAATTGCGACCGCGATTCTCTAAATAATTACCGAAACATCGATTCGGTAAGCTCTTCTCCACCTGCTTTCATTCCTAACCAGGAGTGGATTGCTGCAAATAAAACTACTAATGGTACTGAGGAAAAGTGAACAATCCGCAGCGCTTGCCAACTACCAAAGACGCTGACAATCCAGGGAAATTGAGCGGGTTTATACATTCCTATTCCAGTAAATAAAGCCAATAATAAAATAGGAATAATGCTTGTATATGCGATGCGATGCCAAGCATAAACCAAACGTTTGGAGTTTTTAGTTTTTTGTAAGGCTTTTAAATCTTTGCTGCTGACAAACCTATGTTGCCATCTACGAGTAATCAGCACATAAATTCCATACCATAAAAGGTTCAGCGAAAATAGCCACATTGCAGCAAAATGCCAATGTCTACCTCCAGCAAGCCAACCTCCCAAGGTGAATATTGGGGGAATATGTAAACCCCCACGCCCACCAAAAACTGGGTTAGCATTATAAATTTGTAATCCGCTAGTAAGCATGACGAACAAACTTACAATGTTAATCCAGTGAAAAATCTTAGCTGGTATTGCTTGAGTTGGGAACTTCCTTTTTGAAGGATTATTGATGGAAGTCATATTCACCAGGCAGTTATTTTCTTCTAATATGCTTAGGATATCAAATTATCTAGGTGTTTGTAACTTTACAAGAAAAGCGGGTTGGATATCCGCTAAAAAGTAAATCGATATTTTGCAACAACCTATACTTGTCATCAAAGTTTGTAGGTAAATGATTGTTTTAAAATTAGTTTAACTTGTTCTTTCACCAAGCAATTTGACTCTTTTGAATCGTCTAAGTAAGTCGGTGTAGCCAAATCGTAATTAGGACAAGGGAGTAGTAGCAAGGGTATGGAGCTATAACATAGTTGAGTTTCTTTGTGCCAACTTACTTAAAGCAAATACCATCTTCAACTAATAATACGCTTGTATTCACAAAAGATTGAATTATACTAATTTTAAAACAAACAGTTATTAACCCTTTTCTTGCTTGACTAAATGCATTTCATTCGGTTTAAAACTGCGAATATTTACTGGTTTATTAGCAGTCTCTTTTGCATTATTAATTTGAGCCTGATAATTTTCTTTAAGTAATCTTATGTAAGTGCGATAGGGTATATAATCGACAGGATCGTATCCATGAAACCGCAGTATTAAAACGCAAGCCCACGAATATTTTCTGGCTAGAATCGTTTTAACAACTTCTTCAACTTCTTTCTTATTCATTGGCTTAAATAATGTTAACAGCTTATAAAAGAAACTTTTTGAGGCACAGGGAACACTTAAACAAATATCTTACTATTACAAAGTTTATATTTTTTTCGCAATATTAGTTCGCTATTTTTTCTAATCTTTATACAAAATTCATAATAATTATGCTGTTTAGGATTAATAAAATTATAATCAGTTTACTAAAACAATTTTATTGTTTTCTTTTGCTAATTATTAAATGCTGTCATCTAGCTAAAGAATTATATTTATGGCAGTTATGGATTTATTTATGAATAGAAAAAAAAGATTTAATACAGCAAATCAAGTATGTATAAAATTTAATCCATAATTTTGTTTTTTATGTAATATGACTCAACTAATGTATAATTTCATATTTAAATTTAATCTATACTAAACTCAATGTTATTTTAGCTACATTATAGTTTTTTAGCTAGTTTTCCTAGAAGAAAGATGCTGTAAGTACTGTTTTTCGTAAATTATCGTAAATGAGTTTGTCGGTTAAGCAATCAATATTATCCATATATACTCTTAATTATTCATAGGTCATAATACTAAAAGCTATGTGGGGGGCTAAACCCCTTATGATGTTATGCTTTTTAAAATTTTATGATTAGGAAATAATTGATACCTGAAAATTGGCATATTATTTAATATGACTACAAGTAATAATGTTGTAAAATTTTTAGTGATTGTGCTGTAAGTTCACGGAAATAAAATAGCAATTTTTGCTTCACCTCATTACTTTCAACAATGATTATCTGAAGATATGTAACTATAAAAATTTTATTTACCTAGCTCTTATTCGTTAAAAAATCTTGCCAGTCTTTACTCAAATGTATAAGAATATGCATTCAGCTATAGTTAATAATAAAACCATAACTTTTTACTTTTTGAATAATATAATATTGCTATGCGAACAGAAAAATTATCATGCTAGTAAATGATAGGATAATATAGTATATAAAAATACGTCTAAAGATGTATCTAATAATGCTATGGCTGTGGATAAATAGATGCAACTATTAGAATCTTATTTTTAAAGTGGTTTAGATTCGTTGCAGGAAGAAATCGGCACGTTGTTGTTGGGAAGGAAAAGGTTATCAGGGTATAGCAGCAGTAACTCCTCGGAAGTTGGAACGAATAGTTACTTATAAGTTGCAAAGTATGGGTTTAATTAAGTTAGACGGAGATTATGCTTCTGTTGCTTGTGAATTATATCGTTTGTATTTTCAACGGCAACTTTGTGATGCAAATGATTCTTTTCAGGAAAAATTAAATATTAGCTCAAACTCAAATTTAGATGAACTAACTCAACTAATAAACCGTCGTTATTTTGAAGTCTCTTTGCAAGAATTATGGCGAAATTGTATTAATAGCAAAGGTGAATTATCGTTAATTTTATGCGATATTGATTATTTTAAGCTTTACAACAAGACTTATGATGATGCAATTGGGGATAACTGCTTGTAGCAAATAGCTAATACTATTCGTGAGTGTGTTTCATCCTACCTTTCTTCATTAAATATTGCTAATCAAACCACCGAAACCTCAATTGCTCGTTATGGAGGAGAAGAATTTGCTGTACTTGTATCGGTGAATGAGACAATAGCATTTGCCATCGCGCAAAATATCAGAGAAAAAATTCAAGAGGAAAGCGATAAGTTGTCAATATCCGGGTATCGGTGGTTTACCAGCAGAAGTGATTAGGGTTAGTCTAGGGGTTCCCAGTATCATACCTAGCAATGAAATAGAACCCAAAAGTTTGGTGGAAATTAGCGAGCAAGCGCTTTAAGCTGCTACGCATTTAACTTATATATTCATTTCTCATTGGTTAATGGCTACAACTCTTGTCCCTTTTTCCTTCTTCCCTCTTCCTTCTTCCTTGCTGTTGTGCATTTTAAATTCACAACAGCTTATCAAGCCAAAAGGAAAGGGCGCAATCAAGTTATAGCTGCACAAAAATAAGTATAGTTAAAAATAAAGTTAAAATAGTTCCCTATTTCCGATTCCCTTTCATAAGTAATTTTCCGGCTTTTTACTGAATTTATGCCAGTCAAATAATTGATTTTTAATTTATATCTCCGTATAAAACCTGTTTTCGATACATTTATAACTTGCTATATTTAGTTTCAAACGAAAAGAGACTATTTATATTTAGGTATTCTCTGCATCTACCTAAAAAAGTTGATAAAGCATTTACCGTAAAAAAACTAAAACTATACAGTGCTACTCTCATACTCTGATGTGAGTGATTTGGGCTGGGATTGTAGAAACTTGATTTCAGGGGACAGTTTTTTAAGTCAGTAATTTTTAAACGAAAAACCTTCCCAACTTAAAAATTTCTAATTAAATATGAGATTAAGAATAAAGCGGTGGAGGTATTGTCACCTTCTACTATCGTTATTGCTTCCTGGGGCTATCGTTTTGGGAGCTATACCTGTGACTGCTGATGAAATTACCAATACAGCTGTGTTTGGAGGTGGCAATATTGGCTCTTTCAACACTAACAACACGACTTTTCGAGCCGGAGATGCGGCTTTACAGATAACTAAAACCGCCAATAAAAGTGCCGCAGAGCCTGGAGACACTGTAATTTACCGGGTTGCAATTCGTAATACTGGAGAAGTATCGGCTAGTAATTTAACTTTAAACGACACCCTGCCTTTGGGTTTGAGATTAGCTGAAAAATCGGTACAGGCTTCTTTAACTGATGGAAGTACGACAACTGAAGTTGCAGTATCAACTACAAAGCCCCAAAATCGGACGGTTGCAATTAATTATGCTGGTAGCATTCCACCCCAAGGAACTTTAAGTGTGGTTTATGCCGTGACGGTAACACCAGATGGTATGCGTGGAAGTGGCAGAAACTTGGCTGTAGCGACTACAGGAAATCTAACAAGCAATACAGCAAGCCATTTATTAAGAATTCGTCCGGGTATTGTTTCCGATTGTGCAACTTTAATTGGACGTGTTTTTGTGGATAAAAACTTTGATGGCGAACAGCAAGCGGGAGAACCGGGTGTACCCAACGCGGTAATTTTTATGGATGATGGTAACCGCATTATTACTGATGCTAATGGAATGTATTCGGTAGCTAATGTGATTTCGGGAAATCGTACTGCAACTTTGGACTATACAAGTTTACCGGGCTATATTCAAGCTCCGAATCTTTACAAAATTAAGAGCAATAGTCAATCTCGCTTAGTGCGTTTAGCACCTGGAAGTATGGCAAGAATGAATTTTGCTGTCACTCCAGCTTTTGGGGAGGGGCGTTAATAATATGAAAAATTTAAGTTTAAACAAGCGAGATATAATATTAACTGCTTGTAGCGCAATGATAGTATTACCTACAGTCAGCGTATCGGCACAAAGTATAGTTATTAAAGATAAAGCGGTAAATTATTCTGACAAATCGGAATTAAATTTGTCAGTAGAAAATAGTAACGAAGTTTTATTCTCGCCACAAACTAGTCAAACGGAAAAATCAGCAACTCCTATTGTAGAAAGAGAAGACAAGCAGGAAGTTTTAATTAATGCACTTTCCAATAATGACAGTAAATCAAAAGATATTAACTTTGAAGAAAATAAGCAAAAACAACAACTGATACAAAATCCTTCTGCTCCTTCATCACTCGTAAACGAACTTAGTATTATTACTCCTCAAGCTGGTGTAACTACTGCTGATACTACTAATATCGCGATTCAGCATCATCCCAGCGCCAAAATTAAGGTAACTATAAATGGTAAACAAATAGACAATAATTTAAGTAGTTACGTTCATACAGACGAAGAACAAAAGCTTCACACTACAATTTGGTACAACGTTCCTTTATCCAAGGGTGAAAACACGATTACCGCTCAGGCTCAAGGTGGTAATGCTGTTAGCGTTAAAGTTATTGTTCAACAACAAAAAACTAAAATTTCTATTAACCCAGTTGGGGAGCCGAGAATCCCTGCTGACGGACGTTCCAATATAGATTTTCAAGGTAGAATAAGGAGCGAAAACGGCGAATTAATTGAGAAAGATGTCATCGTTACTTTAGCTAGTAATGCCGGTAGATTCATCGGTGCAGACTACAAACCAGATGCACCCGGCTTTCAAGTTTTGGCTCGCGGTGGTGAATTTACGGCTACTTTACAAGCGGGAAATGAAGCTCAAAGCGCAAAAATTAGTGCCACTATCTACGGTAAAAAGACTTCTCCTCATCTCGATTTAGGAGCAGTCAGCTACGTTGAGTTTGTGACTAATTTGCGCCCTTCTCTAGCGACAGGAGTTGTAAATTTAAGAATTGGAGCCGGTGGTACTGACTACTGGGGTAGTTTCCGCGATTTTGTTAATCCACAAGAGATTGAGAAAGATACAGTTGTAGATTTGGATGCTCAGGTATTTGCCACAGGTAAAGTCGGAGAATGGTTATTTACCGGAGCTTACAACAGCAAACGCCCTTTGAATCAAGATTGCAATGGTGATAATCGTCTTTTCGGTGGCATTCAATCTTGCGAAAAACAATATCCCGTTTACGGTGATGATTCAAGGGTAACAAGTACTGCTCCTTCTACAGATAGCGTTTATGCTCGCATCGAGCGTACTCCCGATATTAAGGGAGCAGAAGCAGATTATTTTATGTGGGGTGATTACAATACCCAAGAATTTTCCAGACAATCTCAACTTTACAGTGCTACCACCAGACAACTGCACGGTTTTAAGGGGAATTTTAATTTAGGTAATTTGCAGGTAACCGGATTATTTGCTAACAATATCCAAGGTTTTCAACGAGATACTATTACTCCCGATGGAACAAGCGGTTATTATTTCGTTTCCCGTCGGTTGGTAATTCCCGGTAGCGAAAGTATATTTATCGAATCAGAAGAAATAAATCGCCCAGGTACGGTAATCAAACGCGAGCGTTTATATCGTGGTGCTGATTATGAAATTGATTACGATAGGGGGACAATTTTATTCCGAAGTCCGATTCTTGCTACTGAATTAAACCCTTTTGAACCGACTTTGGTAAATCGAATTGTAGTTACTTATCAAAATGAAGCTGGTGAAGATAGTCAGCTTTATGGAGGTAGACTGCAATTAAATTTAAGGAATGGTAATGCCAATCCCGATAAAACAGCATTTTTGGGAGGTAGTTATTTAAAAGAAGAGCAGGGAGTGCAAGACTTTGAACTTTACGGAGTCGATTTCTATGCGCCTTTTGCATCCGGTTTTATTCTTGGTGAATATGCGCGATCGCAACACAATACTCTGAATTTTGGTGATGTCAGTGGTTCTGCTTACCGTATAGAAGCGAATGGAAACATTGGTAGTGGCTTTAAGTCAAAAGCTTATTACCGTTCGGTGACGGAAAATTTTGCTAATAATGCTACCTGGAGTTTTGCACCTGGACAAACTCGTTACGGTGGAGATATTGCCGCTAAAATTGGCAGTACAACTAGCTTTCAAGCAGGTTACGACCATGAAGAAAATTTCGGCATAGCTCCAGCGCAAAGAACCGAATTATTCGATTTATTTAATCCCCAACCTCTACCTACACCGGGAAGTCAAGTTGATAACTCTTTGAGTACGGTAAGAGCGGGTATTCAGCAAAAAATCGGAGAGTCGGATTTAAAATTTGAATACGTCAATCGTTCTCGTGAAGATAGAGTTAGCAATCAATTTGAGGGAACTGCCAGTCAATTAGTATCTAGTCTCAACGTTCCATTAACCGAGTCTTTAAATTTCCGCGCTCAAAACGAACTAAATCTTGAAGATAGCGATGCTCTTTATCCCAACCGGACAACATTGGGTTTAGATTGGGCGCTGTATCCTGGTGTAACAATGCGTTTAGCTCATCAGTTCTTTGATGGTGGTTTATTAAGAGGTAATAACATCACCAGTTTAGATACTTTAGTTGAGCATAAATTTTCAGAAGACACCAGCATCAGCGGCAGATATTCGATTCTTTCGGGTATTGACGGTATGAACGATCGAGGTTCCATAGGGTTAAATCAGGGCATTCGTTTAGCACCTGGTTTAAAACTAGATTTGGGTTACGAAAGAGTATTTAAAGATATTTTTAGCAGCACCGCAACAGGTATTAGATTTGCTCAACCCTATGCAGTTGGACAAAGCGCTTCTTCTTTAGGTTTATTTGAAGGAAATACTTATAGTATCGGCATGGCATATACAGATAATCCCAACTTCAACGCCAACGCTCGTTTTGAATATCGCGATGGAAACCAGGGCAACAATACAGTAATTACCGCAGGTGTTGCGGGTAAAATTTCGCCAGCGTTAACCGCAGCAGTAAGGTACAAACAAGCCGGTGGAGCAAATCAGCTATTAGAAGGATTAGCAGATACAGCCAATCTTCGCGTCGGTTTAGCATATCGCGATATCAAAAGCGATAAATTAAACGCCTTACTCAAATACGAATATCG
>JBARZF010000307.1:0-2626 GCA_049649675.1 Rivularia sp. (in: cyanobacteria)
TAAATTCTGACAAAAACCTTATTCTTGTATAAATTATGCTAGGCTCGCAAATTATATTAAATTCGTGTTAATATATGTAAAACTAATACCTTGAGCGACTATCAATGGGAAAGGTTTTAGTCCTAAACGCTTCTTACGAACCGCTCAATATAACGAGCTGGCGACGTGCTGCAATTTTGCTGATTAAGGGAAAAGCAGAGCGGGTAGAACATAATGGTAAATTTATTTACTCAGACTTCCCGCTTCCGACAGTTATAAGGTTGCGCTATTACGTGCGCGTTCCTTATAAAGAAATTCCTTTAACCCGTCGAAATATATTGCATCGCGATGGTCATACTTGTCAATACTGCGGCTACAAGGGCGATGACTTAACACTGGATCATGTAATACCGCGATCGCGTCGTGGAGGCGATAGCTGGGAAAACATAGTTACAGCTTGCGTTCGCTGTAACGTCAAGAAAGGCAATCGAACGCCGAAAGAAGCTCAGATGCCATTACATCATGCTCCACGCCGACCTTACAGTAGTCTCTACTTTGAGGTCAGTAAGCATCTTAAGAGTGGTTTGCATCAAGAATGGCAGAAATATGTCATCGGACTTTGACGCGAACTTTTTTGTCATAATCGAGGCATTTAAATTGCTTTTTTGGAAGCAGTTAGAATGCTGATTGAGATCAGACTATGAGCTTATCATATGAGCGACAATTATAAAATTGCCGTTTAAAGTTTGTCGTAAAATAGTTGAAACAGTTGGTAAAATTTATTGACCAATTTTTAGGAAGAGTATCGAGACTGTTCCATAAAGTTGTGCAAGCTGAATTTACCAAGTCCTACAAATCTCGCGACAAGAACTTTAATATTCTACATCATGATTGTAAAACGGCAAGTAGGGTGCATCTAAATTATCAATTTTTCTCAGATGAAAAATAGACTCTGCATAAAATGACCATTATAAAATCTACATCATAATCAACGAATAAAAAATCTAATCCGTTATATCATAGTACGGACTATTCTTGTTAACCGTAGCGAGGTAACCGTGTGTTTAAGAAAAATCAGTTCCTTACGAAAGTAAGGAAATACGCCGCCGCAAAGGCAGATAAAAAATGATTTCTTCTCCGCTACTTTTTGCTTACCTGCTGTCTCAAGACGAGAAAAATGAGTTCTTTGAGCAGTAACTTAGTTAAATTAAGACAATATTTGTACATAATATATTTGAGATATTATTTGAGATATTGGCGGTTTGCTACATAGAGTGCGAAGATTGTAATCTGTGGCAGGTGAAGATATTTAGTTTTTTAAAGCTTTTCAACCTTAACTGCTCACGCTACAATACACGTTCCCTATGCAACGAAATTCTTCCAAAAAACAGGTTGAGGATTTGCAATTGCAACCAGACTCAACCGATAAAAATGTTGAAATTGATCGAGATTCTTTGGAAGTATCGCTTCCATTGAATGAATCTGTGGCGACAATACCTAATGGTAATAATCGAGCGGGTTCCCGTGCTAGTACCTTAGCCGCTCAAAAGTCAGAACAATTACTAAAAACGCTCCAAGCACACAAACACGAGCGTCAAATACTCATCTTACAAGATTTCCCCGATCCCGATGCTCTTTCTTCAGCTTGGACGTACCAGTTGATTGCCGAGCAATACGATATTAAGTGCGATATCAGTTATGCAGGAACTCTTTCCCATCAAGAAAATATTGCTTTAGTAAAGCTTACGAGTCTACCGGCAATTCGTACTCCCTTACAAAGTTTCAAAAATCGCGACTTGTCGTCATATCAAGGTTACGTACTAATTGATAATCAAGGTACTACTTCCACTTTGGTTAATGAAGTTACTGATGCAGGAATTCCTTTAACGGTAATCGTGGATCACCACAACCTACAAGGCGATCTTAAGTCAGAGTTTGCTGACATACGTCCAGGGGTAAGAGCAACGGCAACAATTTTTACTCAATATCTACAAGCAGGGTTGTTGCAGCTAGATAGCAGCATGAGCGAACACGTCAACTGTGCCACAGCGCTGATGCACGGCTTACATTCAGATACAAATCGACTGATGCAGGCTAAAGAAGAAGATTTTATGGCAGCAGCTTATCTGAGCCGATTTTATGATGGTCAGTTGCTCAATACTATACTGCAAGCCACTCGTTCCAAGCGAGTAATGGACGTGATTGAACGTTCATTAAGAAATCGCATCGTGCAAAATAATTTTTCGATTGCTGGCGTGGGTTACTTACGCTACGAAGATAGAGATGCAATTCCCCAAGCTGCTGATTTTTTAGTCACGGAAGATAACGTTCACACCGCAGTTGTTTACGGTATAGTTCACGATGAAGACGAAGAAGAATTAGAAGTAGTAATTGGTTCTTTAAGAACTAATAAATTAACTTTAGACCCCGATGAATTTATCAAAGAAGCTTTTGGACAAGATAGCACGGGTCGCTTTTTTGGTGGTGGACGTACTAGTGCCGGTGGCTTTGAAATTCCGATGGGATTTTTGTCTGGAAGTAACGAAAACTCACCTTATGCAAAAATGAAATGGGAAGTTTACGATGCCCAAATCAAGCAGAAGTTGTTGAAATTAGTCAATCCCAAAGATAATCTCATATCATCTGA
>JBARZF010000308.1:0-22263 GCA_049649675.1 Rivularia sp. (in: cyanobacteria)
TTACCAGGTACACTTTCGCTTTAAACTAATAACCGTCAACCAGTTGAAAAATACTTTGGTAGAGATATGGTTAATCGACTGACGGGTTTAAGAAAGCGGCTATCTGCTAAAGTTTTTATGGTAATTAGCCTTTTAACCTTTAGTTTAACTCTCTTTACAAGCATTCAAGTTCAAGCAAAAAATCCCACTCCTAACCCTTTTATTAATCCTTCCGACAATCAAAGTAGTATTGTCTACGCTCCTATAACGCTGGATGGACAAGAAATTTTGCATATCGCAGCGATGAAAGGAACTATTAGTAATCTCAATCAAAATACTATTTCACCGCTTGAGATTAGGGTGCGAATGTACGAGCAAAATCTTGATGAAATTCTTGCTACAGGTTTTTACCCCCAAAAATTATACGTTATTCCCGCTCAAAGCGAACAACAAACCGTAATATTAGTAGGCGATCGCAATAAGTTATCTCGACGTAAATTAATGAGCGTAACTGAGTTAGATGCTCAACTTCATGGTTTGTCGGTAGCTGATTTAGCTCAACAATTTAGTAGGAATATTCGTCCTGCATTAATTAAAGCACGGCAAGATAGACTACCACAATCTTTACAGCGTAAAGGTTTATTTTCATTAGGAATAATTATCGGATTAATTTTATTAAGTTTATTCTTAATATCTAGATATAAAAGCTTTGGTAAAAACTGGGATAGACTCCAAGAAGAAAAACCCCAAATGAGCGAGTTTGCAATTGAGGAAGATAACAGCGAAGAAGAAGAAGACGTGCAAATGATGCATTACTGTCAGCAAAAACTAATCTGGCAGCGCAAGTTAAATATTAATAGACTCAAAAGATGGATATTAGTAATTAGTTTATTTCTTTCGTGGGTATTTGGATTAGCCGCAATCGCCGGAATGTTTCCTTATACTCGTTGGTTAGAAGATTGGTTGCTGACAAAACCTTTATTATTAGCGATTATTCTCGGAACCATTTTAGGTATTAAATTTAGTACCGTAATTATAGATTTTTTATTCAGAAAATTTTTAGATACAGAATTACAAAAACCCGATATTTCTGCTCGACGTGTTTCTCGGTTAACTACTTTTTCTAATGTTATAAATGGAGCAATAACTTTTATCTGGATGGTATTAGGGATTTTATGGTTTTTAGAAAAATTACATATTCCAATTATACCAATATTAGCAGGAGCCGGAATTGTTGGTTTTGCTGTTTCTTTCAGTTCGCAAAATTTAATCAGAGATATCATTAACGGTATCATTATGCTTTGGGAAGATCAATTTATTATTGGCGATTTAATTAATATTGGTGGAACTGTAGGTGTTGTGGAAAATATTAATCTGAGGATGACTCAACTACGCCAAGCAAACGGTATTTTAAGTACTATTTCTAACAGTACTATATCTACAGTTCATAATCTAACAAAAGATTGGTCGCGGATAGTTTTTACTGTAGAAATTAGTCCAAAAGTAGATGTAGATAAAGCATTGCGAATAGTCAGAGAAACTGCTTGTGGAATGCAGAATGATGAAGAGTGGAAAGACTCAGTTATCGATCCAGTTAATGTTTTAGGAGTTAATAATATTAGCCATAATGGCATCGAAATTTTGCTCTGGTTTAAAACCGAACCTGGAACACAATTTGCTTTAGGTAGAGAATTTCGTCGTCGTCTCAAGTATGCTTTTGATAGAGAAAATATCGATATTGGTATACCGCAACATTCCTTACAATTAGAAAATTCTCCAGCGCTAAGACTGTTAAGCAGTAATCAGTAACCAGTTAGGAGTTATAGCAATCCTAAATGATTCGTGAGAATTTTATAACTAATCTGGCGAATATAATTCGCTTAGTTGACATAGCATTAAATATTGGTTGCTCCAGCCAAACTAATTTTACAGTTTTGTTTCGCAAGCATATGGGAGTTACACCAAAAGTCTATCGAAATCAAATTTGAAATTGCCCTAACGCACCACAAAATTCTGATAATAACAATGCGTTACGAATAATTTATTTGTAGGGTGTGTTACGGCGCGAATAATTTTGTTGGAGATTACAAATTTGAAATTGCCGTAACGCACCACCAGATTATGGTAATAACAATACGTCATTTCAGTTATCAGTTATCAGTTATCAGTTATCACTTGTCACAAATAATTTTTAATTGATTGCAAGATTTCAATATAATTCTGAGCAAGTTTTCAGAAGACAACTAGATTGCTTAATGTTTATATTTAGCTTTAACCAACACAAAGATAAAAAATCGTGAATAATTCCCACACAGCTTCAATTAGAACATTGTAAAGCAGAATTTGATGCAGAAGTTAAAAATTTAGCTACAGATAAAGGTGTTTGCCAGTAAAGACTAAAATCAATTCAAGATCCAACAACGTGCTTCGCATTTATCTTCAAAGGTAAAACACTTAACTTTTACACCCCCAACCAGCAAATATTTCATACTTTCAAGACTTTGAATCAGTTTTGTATCAATGACTATTGCTTCTTTTTCAAATTTGTGAAACTGACTTAGAGTAAATTCAAATTCTTTTAGTAAAGTTTCTAATGAGAATCCTTCGATATCTTGAATTTCCACATATACCCGTAAAAACTCATAATGTACTTCTACTTCACTAATAAAATTTTTCACTAATTCAAAGTCTTTAGGATTTACATTTCCCTTGATTGAAACACCTATAACGTTGTCAGCATCCATCGAAAGCAGTTTGATCATATTCTCTCTCAAAAAAAATAATTTAGATACAAATTTTATTTAAAATGACACTATAGCCTTATGCTTTATTAGCACATTTGCAAGTGTATTTAAAGTTACTTCATCGTAAATTTAATTTCATATTCAATTTGAACATACAAATACAACGTATATGACAATTCTACTTTTCTTACTACCCCTTCTTATATGTATATGGGGTTTAAATAATTAGCTTATGCAGTTGTAGATGCGTTTCTCCGTACAAATTAAGTTTGACTGTATAGATGCTGTAAGGTAACTACTTGATAGTAAGCCTTGAATGAATTAATCTAATCAAAAATACTTGATAAAGGAAATTTTGTAAATGTCTAATTATACAAAACTTAATGAGTATAAGCAGCAAGTAGCTGACTACTTCAATGCTAGAACAAACTATGATGGTAGTGAATTTGCAAACCGCCGTGCCAATCGTTTTTTAGAATTATTGTCTTTAGAAAAAGGATATAAAATTCTAGATATTGCAACTGGTACAGGTTTGATTGCTATTCCTGCTGCTGAAATTGTAGGTAGTCAAGGTAAAGTTGTGGGAGTTGATATTGCTTCTGCTTTACTATCGCAAGCACAAAAGAAAATTGATGCCTTAGATTTAACAAATATTGAATTAATTGAAGTAGACGCAGAATACCTAAATTTTAACGAAAACAGTTTTGATGCTGTTTTATGTTGTTCTGCCGTGATGGTTTTTCAAAATATTTATGCTGCTTTCAAAGATTGGTATCGTTTTCTCAAGCCAGGTGGAATAGTGGCTTTTAATGCTTATGCGGAAACTTCTTTGATGACACCTGCAATTATTCAATCTTGCTCTAATTGTGGTATCGCTTTACCTAATATACACGAGCCTTTGAGTACCGTACAAAAATGCGAAACTCTTTTAAAAGAAGCTGGCTTTCGTAATATTGAAGTTACAACTGAGCAATTTGGTAAATATATATCAGTTGATGATGCAAAAAATATTTTTGATGGAAATACTTGGATTCACCCTGAAAATCCTTTGTCAAAACTTCCACTAGAACAAAAGGAACTATTAAAAGCTGAATTTGCCAAAATCATGGAAAGCTTGGCTACAGATAAAGGTGTTTGGCATGATATTACAACATTTTTTGTCCTAGCAAGGAAGTAAATCTATTCGATTAAATAAAACCTGATTTATAATTTATTCATAATAAAAAATAAACTGTGATTACACTTAATTGTTTTCCATTTTCTAAAAAAAATAACCGTATAATCCACATTTATAATTTGTATAAAGTATTTTTAAAACAAATAGAAAAAAGCTCAATCCTTTGTCAAATCTGACTTTTGATAACTTGATCAACTAATTATACTTGTATCTAAGGCTATCATAATATTATTCTTGAAATGACTCTTAAACTAAGAGCTTATATCAGTATATATATCTTTATCTGGTCAAAATGATGATAGCAAAAATTTTAGGTGGGCTAATAATATTTACAATCATATACACTTTATTTTATAATTGTTCAACTAATAATTACTACTCAACTCCTCCAAGTGGTCGTTCATCCTACAGCATTTTTCAAGGTGGTGGACCCGGTAGCGGAAAGTAAAATATGCATCAATAATTTTGAGAAATTAAACCGAGATAATACTGATTTAATACGTACATAGTCTTAGTTATCAATAGTTTTTTATCCGTAAAATCCTCATTTTTGGTTTCTACTAAATAGATTTGATACAATTAAATAAAAGCTGAATTCTTTGTTAGATATGACTTCTGTAGTTTTATGAACTAACTTAACTATTTCCGGAAGGTTATCATAGCATTGTGTTGTTAATAATACCGTTAAGCTGAAAATATTATGTCAGCGAATATAAATATAAAGAAGACAAATCGTTTTATAGATCCTGCACTTTATATTGCTCTTGGTGCTACAGGATTCATTTATTTAGCATTCATTGCATCAGTGTTTCTTGGTAAAGTGCTTTTTTCTAAAACAGTTAGTGTTAGCGAAGAAGAAGTAGTAAAAATTGAAGCGCTCAAACTTGAACCCCAATTAGTTGGAGCGTTGCGGATTGATGCTACAGCTAACATACCGCGTAACCGTTGGGTAATATACGAGATTCAGTTGCTTGATAAACAAGGAAATTTAATAGCTTCTGCGACAAAAGAAGCATGGAAAGAATCCGGTTCTGATAGCGATGGTAGCTGGAGCGAGAACGATTTAGATGCTGGTTTAGATGTCCGTGCCAAGAAAAATGAAGAAGTGACACTTGCTATTTCTGTATTAGAACAAGGAGATACATCCAGCCCGATAATTCCTTCCACTAATCCTTTTGGTACACCGAAACCCAAACCTAGTGCACCCGTAAGAATCGACGTAAAAGTAACTAACGGAGTTGTCGATAGTACTCATTTATGGCCTGGTTTATTTGGAACTTTAGCTTTAACTGTAATGACAGCTATAGCAGTTCCTAATACAGGTAAAAAAGCTATTTCCAAAACAATCAATGATAGCGATCCGAGCGAACGTGCTACTCTTGGCGGTGCGGATAAATTGGTACGAGTAAAAATCAACGTCAAATCTGATGAAAATAGTCCTTCTCAAATGCGGGTTAGGCTGGTTGTCAATGATTCTTATGGGGAACAGCTATACAGCGAGAATATTCCTTTAGATTTAACTTTTCATCAGGAAGATGGGAAGCTGGAAAAAGTAACGGGATTTGCACAGCAGTTTTTTGTATTTGAAACCAAAGATTCCTACGGTTTTCATGTAGAAGTTAGCCCAGATGAACCAGTTGATATAACAACTCTGACGGTTTTAGATGGTAATCGTACTCGCTTTCCTGTAGATGTCGTGCATATAACAGTTAACAGTTAACAGTGAGCAGTTATCAGTTAAGAGTTGTAAATCCAAAAGGTTTAATTATTTTAGATTTTGTACAACAGGTAAACCAAGTAAAACAAACAATATATAGAGTTTAAAAAAAAACTATGCTTACAAAAGTTTTTGCTGGAATAGCGGTATTCATAGCACTATGGTCAACTACTGACGCTTACACCCATAAATCAGCTTTAGTATTACGCGAAAAAAATATAGAAAACTTCTCCCCTCGTCGCGGAACCAGTTTATCCGGTTCCTACGGTAGCAACGGTACATGGATATTTATTCCCAGTCGCTCGTCATACGGTGGCTTTCAAGGTGGAGGGCCAGGTACCGGGAAGTAAGGGGATAAGGTTAAAGGTTAAAGGTTAAAGGTTTAATTAATAATTCCTAACTGGTTACTGGTTACTGCTCACTGATAACTGCTCACTGATAACTGATAACTGCTCACTGATAACTGATAACTGCTCACTGTTTACTGTTGACTGAAATAATGGAAGCAAATAATTTTTCTGATATAGGCAAAAGTACTGTCAATAATAGTGATTCATTGAACAGTACTCAACGTAAATTATTACTGGCTGCGGCGGCTGTTTCTTCTGGTTGCGGTCTTGCTGTAGAGTTACTTTTAGGTACTCTTGCTAGTTATTTGGTGGGGAATCAAGCTCTTGCTTTCGGTATTTCTATCGGTGGTTTCCTCGCAGCGATGGGTGCTGGTTCTTACTTGAGTCAGTTTATTGCACCTAAAATGGAAGGTCGTTTTCTACAACGTAAATTGTTATTGGCTTTTGTCGGTGTGGAATTGGCGATCGCACCTCTAACAGCTATACTACCTCTGTGTTTGTTCGCGTTGTTCGTTATGAATGGTTCGATGTGGCTGGGGTTATTTCTAGTAACTATTTTGCTGGGAATACTCGCTGGTTTAGAGGTGCCTATTTTGACGCGAATTATTGAAATGGAGGAAGGAGTTAGGGAAGCTTTGGCTGGTGTTTTAGCGCTGGATTATGTAGGAGCGCTTTTCGGTTCTTTGGCTTTTCCAGTAATATTGCTACCGATGTGCGGAATGTTTCCCACG
This sequence comes from Rivularia sp. (in: cyanobacteria), assembly GCA_049649675.1. Classification (GTDB taxonomy): domain Bacteria; phylum Cyanobacteriota; class Cyanobacteriia; order Cyanobacteriales; family Nostocaceae; genus Rivularia. The sequence goes on from JBARZF010000308.1 coordinate 6,699, forward strand.
GCTTTTATTTTGGGTGCATTACCGGCTTTGATGGTGTTTTTCATCGGACGTAATTTTTCCCATTTACGACGTTGGAGCTACATCGGTTTAGCTTTAGGTATACTGCTTTTGGTTCTCGCTCCTGCAACTATACCGATCGGCAATAAATTAGAAAATAACTTATATTCAGCACCTATAGTTAAAAGAGTACAATCCCCCTACCAAAGAATTGTATTAACCCGCAAAGGTAAAGACGCTAGATTATTTCTCAATGGAGACTTGCAACTATCCACGATAGATGAATACCGCTATCATGAAGGATTAGTACATCCGGCGATGAGTGCAACACCGATTAAGAAAAAGGTTTTGGTATTGGGTGCTGGGGATGGAATGGCAATTAGAGAAGTACTCAAATGGAAAGAAGTTGAAAAGGTACTACTAATTGAATTAGATCCCGAAGTCGTAAAAATAGCTAAACGCAATCCCCAATTAAAAGCCGCCAACGGTAACTCATTGCAGGATTCTCGCGTAGAAATAATCAATGCCGACGCATTCTTGAGCGTACCCAAACTTAAAGAACAGTTCGACGTAATTATTGCAGACTTCCCCGATCCAGATCAAGATGCATTAGCAAAACTTTACTCGGAAGGTTTTTACCAACGTTTGTTAGCAAAGCTCACAGATAAAGGTGTTTTTGTAACGCAAGCATCGAGTTCATTTTTTGCTCCGAAAGTGATTAGCTGTATTGCTGCGACACTTGGAGAAGTAGGATTAAAAACTAATCCTTATACTATTAGCGTTCCCAGTTTTGGCCCTTGGGGTTTTGTTTTAGCATCGCGTTATCAATTAAACTCAGATAATTTACAGCTTCCCGTAGAAACCCGTTTTTTAACAGAAAACTTATTACATAATTTATTTGATCTACCCAAAGATATACAGTTAGGAAACGTAGAAATAAATCGACTTTCCCATCCAGTAATTGTTAGCTATCAATTGAGAGCAAGATGGTTGAATTATTAAGATTGGGAATTGGGCATGGGGCATTGATAATTGGGCATTGGTAATTGATAATTGATAATTGATCGTTGTAGGGTGTGCGACGCGCTCGATTAATTTGGCTATAACTACAACTGATAAAATCGCGTCACGCACCATTTGAATCGGCAACATAAACTATATGGAATAGCCGCAAGTGTCACAATTGAACGCTGGTGCGTGACACCACAAGTCTTATTACTACGTTGACAATTTCTATAAGTGTCACAGCACCCTACAAGTTACAAGCTAGAAAATCGCGTCACGCACCATTTGAATCGGCAACATAAACTATATAGAAAATAACTTTTTAGTGCAATTGAAAATATTATAGAGTCAAGAAAAGTTATCCTATTTAGCATTACGCAATTCATATGACTACCATACCCCTAAGCTGGCAAGAATTAGAAACCCTCACAGACTATCAAATAGATCCCGTGAATGGTTCCACCAACGCTAAAGCTAGGTTGCGCTTATTTGGGCATCCTGAATCTGATGTGCGGGTAACGCTTTACCGCGATAATCATGCTTGGTGTCCTTACTGTCAAAAAATTTGGTTGTGGTTAGAGGAAAAACAAATTCCCTACCGCATCGAAAAAGTGACAATGTTCTGTTATGGGGAGAAAGAAAGCTGGTACAAACGTAAAGTTCCATCAGGAATGCTCCCTGCCATCGAGCTAGATGGGCGGATTATTAAAGAAAGCGACGACATTTTGATCGCTTTAGAAAAAGTTTTTGGTCCGTTAAATCAAGGAATGAAAGACCGTAATGTGCAACATTCACGTCAATTAGAACGACTTTTATTTAGAGCTTGGTGTGCTTGGCTGTGCTACCCAGCAAGTTCTTCTCGACAAGAACAACGCAACCGCGAACAATTTATACAAGTAGTAGCTCAAGTTGAAAAGGCTTTGAGTAGCACTCCGGGGCCTTATTTTTTAGATGAATTTGGCATCGTCGATGCGATCTTTACACCTTATGTAGAACGGATGAACGCCAGCCTTTACTACTACAAAGGTTATTCAATGCGAGAGGAAAATCCTCGTTTTAAGGCATGGTTTGACGCAATGGAAACCCGACCTACCTATCGTGGTACCCAGAGCGATTTTCATACTCACGTACACGATTTACCGCCACAGATGGGGGGCTGTTGGGAAAACGGCGAACCTCAGATGCTGATTAATAAAGCGCGAGTAAATAATGGCCCTTGGCTTGGGCTACCAGATGTTGGTTATCCAGAACCCGAAAACTCTCGCGAGGAAGCCCTGCAAAATATGATTAAACATCGCACCAATATTATCCGAGTCAACCCCGCCGATGACAAATTATTCGATGAAGCATTACGATGTGCCTTAACAAACATGATAACAGGTGAAGACTGCGTACCTCCACAGGGTTCAGATGTCGCTCTCCGATATTTGCGCGATCGCATTAACGTACCGCGAGATATGTCGATTTATGCAGCCAAGCATTTAAGGGAATCCCTGGAAAAAACCGCAGCCCTTGCAGGTGATGGACAGCCAGAACCCCTTCCCACCAGGCATCGAAGAGATCAAAACCCAGTGAATTTTGCCATGAAGTAGGATGCGATCGCTACCCCCTCTCCCCCCTCTCTCCCCTCTTTCTCTATTAAAAAAAACTTAAAGGAAAAACTATGACAATAATAATCTGGCTTGGAGTTATTGCAATAGTCGCTGGTGGAGCTTATTTACTAGTGCTTCAACAGCGAGGTGCATTACCCGGTAGTAAACCAAAAAAAGAATTACCGTCACTCAAACGCAATGTATTTAATTTACAAATAGGCGATTTTGTGCAACATATGGGTATTGACTGGGTAGTAGAAGGAAAACTTACCTATACAGTTGATGAGTATTCCTGGATGGAATATATGCTGCAAGATAATAATGAAATTCGATGGTTGAGCGTAGAAGAAGATGACACGGTAGAAGTTGCTTTACTCGAAGCAACCGATCGATTAGATATTAGCGAAACACCACCACCTAAAAAATTAACTTTCGGGGATGAAAATTATAAATGCGTTGATTCTGGCGTAGCGAGCATGACTCGTGAAGGTACCGTGCAGAGACGTAAAGCTTCGCGCTGTCAATACTTTGATTATGAAGGTTCAGCAGATAAAGTGCTTTCGATTGAAGTTTGGGATGGAGAAACCGAAGTTACAGTCGGACACCGTATAAATCCCAGGTCTTTGACTATTCTACCGGGAGACGGGAATCGGGTTTATGGATTGTAAAAATAGCCCCCCAACGCATCGGGGGGTTGGGGGGATCTTAATGCTCAGAATGCTTAATTTATTTTTCTAGAAAAAGGTGTAAATCCTATTAAAAGATAAAAAGTTATTTTTCGGAATATACATACCTTAGCTTGTATTAAAAACTATCAGCACCTAAAGTTTAAGCTAAATTAGATTAAATTCAAATTTACCAATTCAAGCTAAATATTATGAAAAAGTCTATCTTTACCACTGCATTATTAATTGGTTCTTTATTAATAGTTGGTTGTAATAAAGTCGAAACAGGTAATTCTGACACCAACAATCAAATTCAACCAGATAATTCTGAAGTAGTTTCCGCAACGGAAGATAAAACAGATAATTCTTCTTCAACTAGCGAACAAAAAGATTCTAATACAACAGAAAAAGCTCCAGTTAAGAATGTTAGCACTAATCTTAAAGCAGGAGCAGGACAACCAAAAGTTGCGACTATTAAAGAGATAGTTCAAGGCGATTTAGCGTGCTATGTAAGTTTAATTGACGAAAAAGGAAAAGAGCATAATATTAGCGCTGATTTTGATATCTGTTCTCAAGAAAAACAATTTTTAAACAAAAAAGTAAAACTTAGTTACGAGATATTAAATTTTAACGACTGTGAAAGTAACGAACCTTGCGGAAAAACTAAAAAAGAATCTGCAATTGTCAAAATGGAAGTTGTTGGTGGTTCCAAAACAGAAAAATCTTCTGGAGATACTAGAACTCTAAGCAACGGTGAATGGACTATCAAACTTAGCAATTACGATTCTTGGGATGGTGTTAATAATACCGGGAACGTTAAATATTATGGATGCGATTCTAAAGGAAATTGTCTCGAACTTACTCGTGGTAAAGTTTCTTGTCGGAATGGTAAATGTGTAACTGGTTGGAAAAATGGAAACTATAATTACGCTTTAGAAAGTGCGATTACTGAAGATGGTAACGATACTCAAGGTTCAACTTTAATAGTTCGTCAAAACGGTAAAGTTATTCTTAGAGCAGAAGGTTTGAAGCAGGTTTAAGAATTATTCAAAACTGATAAGCTGATGTGCAGCTAAATTATATAATCCAAAAACGTGAGGGTGTTCTAGTGCGTTAGCGTAGCGTGTCCGTCAGGACATGCATCTTGCACGAAGGGTATTATACAAATTAAGTGCGTAACAGCTTACCAACTGAAGAAGTAGACTTATGAAGTCTGTAGTAAAGTTTTTTGGGCGCTCAGTCTGCTTTGTGCAGCATTACTTGTGACAGTTGCGTAATTACTGGATATTTTGGAGATAGCATCAATCGCAAAATCGATATCAGCCCAGGAAACATCTAAATGAGTAACAGCCCGAATTGATTGACCAACGGCTCCCATTTTCACACCATGCTCTTGTAAAATAGTAAGGAACATAGCTGTATCGATTCCCAGTTTGGAAACATCAAAGAAAACAATGTTTGTATCTGGGGAAGTATCTCTAACTGTAATTCCTTCAATTTGACTCAATCGTCGAGCCAAATAAGTTGCATTTTTGTGGTCTTCTTGTAAACGTTGAACGTGATGGTCAAGTGAATGAAGACAACCTGCTGCAATAATACCAGCTTGACGCATTGCGCCGCCAAACATATGTTTATATCGACGTGCTTCAGAAATGAACTCCTTTGTACCAGCAAGAACAGCACCCATAGGTGCTCCTAGTCCTTTACTAAAGTCAATCCACACAGAATCAACACAAGAAGCAAAATCCTTGGCTGTAGTTTGAGTTGCAACAACTGCATTTAAAAGTCTTGCTCCATCCATGTGGGTGGCTAAACCTTTTTGACGGGCGAAATTACAAACAGAAAGTAGTTCGTCGAGCTGCCAAACCGAACCTCCTCTAAAATTATGGGTTTGCTCAACGCACAATAACCGTGGAGTTGCAGAGTAAAGGTAAGGAGCTATTGCCACTTTGTCAAGTGCTTGCTTCACGGCATCCGCAGTAAAAATCCCTCGTTCGCTGGCAATGGCTTCCATTAATACACCAGAACTCATTGCTGCACCACCCGATTCCGCTCGAATTATGTGCGCCATATCCTCTGCTAGCACCACATCACCAGGACGAGTATGGGTCTTAATTGATACAAAGTTACAAATGGTTCCACAGGCAAAGAAAAGAGCGGCTTCTTTGCCTAATAAATCAGCAGTCCGTTCTAATAATTTGTTAACGGTTGGATCTTCTCCTTTTTGCTCATCTCCAACGGGTGCATTGGCGATCGCCAGTCGCATGGCGTTTGTAGGCTGTGTTTCTGTATCGCTTGTTAGTAAAATCATAATTACTCCTATTGTTTAGTATATAGTGGTTTTGGGTTGTATTAATTCAATGATGCTTGCCCCCGCCGACAATTTGTGAGATTTATTAGTTAGTAAATTATATATAAATATTTACAATTTATAATTAATTTATACTCTATCTCGTTGAGTAATAACTCGACCTGGGATTCCGACTATAGATAATATCCGAAGAAACTAAATTAGGTTTGTCTTTCTGTTTTTTAATAGGAGGTACAAAATTTAATTTATGCACTTTTGATCAAATTAAAATTTGTCTCGTTTAGCAATAATTCGACCTGGTATTCCAACTACTGTGGAATTTGCCGGTATGTCTTTTAGAACTACTGAAACTGCACCAATACGGGCGTTACTGCCAATATAAATATTACCAAGAATTTTGGCACCCGAACCGACGGTGACATTACGTCCCAAGGTTGGATGACGTTTACCGCTCTCCTTACCCGTTCCACCGAGGGTTACGCCCTGATAAAGTAAACAATAATCTCCTACTACTGCTGTTTCGCCGATAACTACTCCCATACCGTGGTCAATAAATACACCTTTGCCGATAAGTGCGCCAGGGTGAATTTCAATTCCTGTCAAGAAGCGAGCGAGATGGGAAATAAAACGGGGTAAAAAGAAAACGCCAGCCTTGTGAAGCAAATGGGCTATACGATATAAGATTATCGCTTGAGGACCTGGGTAGAGAAGAAATACTTCTAACCAGTTTTTTGCAGCCGGATCGCGCTTCATCACAATCGCATAATCTTCGACTAAAGTTTTCCAACCCTTCGATAGGAAAGTCCAGCTTTTTTGAAAAGAATAAGCACTGCTCAGTAATCTTTCATCAGCAATCATAGTTAACAAGCTCTTTACTATAGTTTTTTGAATTTATAAATAGGGATTTTGGGTTATATCAACTGGAGATATTCATTCAATCGATTAAGGTAAATCAACTTTATTGGCTTTACCAACCTTGTGAAGACGGTAAGGGTTATTAAAAAAGTGGCTTTATTGAAAATAATCAAAATATTCGCAAAAAACCCTTCCTATAACCCTCAAAAACACCCAGCATCAGTTATTTTGTTCTAATTGCATCCAGAACTTGGGCTGACTTTTTACCAACAAAAGTATTGTTGAGCATGGTATGAGAATCATCTGTTGGACCAACATCAGAATCTGGATGATAGATAATAATTTTTAAGAAGTCATCAATTGCATGGAAGCTATGTAACTTGTTTTCTGGAAGACAGAAAACGGTTCCAGGCTGCATCTTGAAGGTTCCTTCATCTACCTGACAAGTTCCACTACCCGAAGCAACAAGTCCAATCCGCAATGAGGGATGGGTATGAGGAGTTTGGGATATACCGGGAGGAACATAGAGGAAATTTAAGCATGGTTCTCCACGTCTTAGAGGATTAATCAGCACTGTTGAGGAACAGCCATCAATATATTTCAGTCTTCCAAAAGGTTCGATTGGTCCCCCAACATTAAAAAGTCCGGTGTAATTGAGGAGCGTTGCAACTAAAATTTGTCCTGAACCATCTAAAGAGAAATTACCTGGAACAGCGGCAAAGCAGTGTTCTCGTAATAAGAATTCTCCGCTACTGCACTTAAGAGTCACTTCACCCTCTGAAACAAATAAGAAATGGGTATCGGCTTCACTTCGATCAACTTTAATAGAATTGATAACCCAACGAGCGATTGATGGATGACCTGCCATTGTATAGTCTAGTTGTATTGTTTCTAGGAACTGCTGGCAGTAAAATTCTTGTCTTGTTGTAGTAATCATAAATAATACTCGGTGGAAATAAGTTAGGTTTGTTTTTTCTCTTTTCTATACTTAAAGTATCATCGCCTCCACCTGATGAGAATACACTTTTATGCATGATTTCTAGCTGCATTAGCTAGAAAATAAACGTTGCTTGTGATTTATTCATCAATATAGAGTTGAAACTTTACCAGAATTACTATGCCTACAAAAATTTTTAGAGAACTATTGTATTTTTTTAGGACTTACGCAATCACAAAAAGTCATTGCGACCGAAACTGTAGGGGATCTGATGCCCTTCGGGCACGCTGCGCGAACGCAGGGTTTTTTGCAGTCTTCGGAGCGTGTTGTGAGGTCTTATCTTATGTTTAATTACGTTTATCTACTTAGCTTCGAGGCTTATAAAGAGGTGGCTTGAATAAATTACTATTAAATCGGAATTTAGAATATAAGACAGACTACAATCGTTAATTGCCGATTATAATAAGTTTATAGGCATAGAATACTAACAGAAATAAACAAAAATTATGCATTCAGTTTACCGCATAAATACCAAAGAGTTAGACCGTAGTTTTATTGATGCATTGAAAGTAAATTATCCAGACACAGAAATTGAAATTGTTGTATACAAAGTTGATGAAACTGCTTATCTTTTAGCTTCTGAAGCAAACAAGAAGCATTTGTTAAAAGCTATAGAAAATGTAAAAGAAAAGTCTAACCTTATTGAAGTTGACATTGAAAACCTCGAATGAGCAGAAGAATTGTATTTTAACCGGGTGCATTTGAGGGTTTTAATGAATGGTCAAAGTTAGATAAAAAACTGTATAAAAAGATTATTGAACTTATCAAAGATATTGATCGTTCTCCTTTCACTGGTTTAGGAAAGCCCGAACCATTGAAGCATGAATTAACTGGTTTCTGGTCAAGACGGATTAATGAAGAACATCGTTTAATTTATACTATCAATGATACAGAAATAATCATTGCTGCCTGTAAGTATTACTATGAATAGCAATAAGTTATTCATTTACTATGCTTGATAATATGCATCAAACCAATCGCAATAAAATTATCGCATTCCCTTCTTATCAACAAATTCAAGCTGCTGCTTACTGGTTACAAAAATATCGTCACTCCAACCCAGACTTAGAATACGCTCTCAATCTTGTTATCCAAGGTAAAATCATTCCCCACAACACTGGAGAATTAATTGCTATTTCCTACAATCCATCCATAACACAAAAGGTAACTCCAGATAATATTCAAGGAGCAATGATGATTAATTCTCGAAACACTCAAACGTCTTTCGAGAGTTGTAATGAATTTACCACCCAATCCTTATTTTCCCTGGTTCAAAAATGCGGTTTTCCCAATAAAATAATCACTTCAATACAAGTTAAACAATGGATTCGTCCGCTTTTCCTTGAACATCTCCAACTCGAACGGGAATACGATCAATTAGTAATGAATTGTACTCAATCGCTACTTGATGGTAAAGGGCGTTGGGCATTATTACAGGATAAACCTGCCTTAATAGCTTACGAACAAGAATACATTAAAGAACGCGGTGATGGAAATCCAAATCGTGATTGGGAAAGTTTAATTAAAAAGCGTCAGGTAGCAGTTTTAGAAGACTCCGGACAAATTGTTTCAGTTGTTAGATACAATCCTGTCAATAATTACGCTTTGGTTGTGGCACCATTTACTTTTTCAAAGTTTCGCAGACAGGGATTTGCTCGAAAATTGCTAGCATTTTTAACTCAAGAATTGCTTCAAGAATATACAGCATTGAAACTATGGGTAGATGAAGAGAATATTGCGGCGATCGCACTCTATAATTCTATGGGTTTCAAGCAGGTTGGATGTTGCTATACGGGCTATTTCTGTAAATAGTTATTATTTATATAATTAACATCTTTTGAAATGCAAGCTTTTCCACTTAATTAAAAGCCGTAACCTGCCTTATCTACTAACTATCAAACCCTTCCTCTGGCAACAACACATCAAAAGTTTTGATCGCATTCTGGGAAAATATCATTATCAATAGCTCGTTCGGTAAAGGGAGTGGAAAGCACAATCGAAGTAGTCACAGTTGCATAAGGAATAAAGCGATCGACTAATTGCTCCAGATGATTGACAGAGGTTACAGATACCTTAGCTAGATAATGATCGCTACCCGTTACACGATAGCAACCTCGTATTTCCAAACATTCATGTAGAAGCGACTTAACTTCTTCGCAAGTATGTCCGAAAGACTTAAGAGTAAGAAAAGCTACAATCGGCAATCCTAGCTTTTTTAAGTCTAATTCCGCACGATACCGGGTAATTACTCCTGCTTCTTCTAAGCGACGTACTCGCTCGGCTACGGCTGGAGCAGAAAGTCCTACCTGTTTTCCTAGTTCCTTGAAAGGGATACGGGCATTCTCTTGCAAAATTCCGAGAATCTGCCAACTTGTTTCGTCAAGCAGTTTTTCAAGCTGATTACTCATAGTTTTAATTTAATAAGGCAAAATAGCTTAAATATCTTTTTATATTAACTCTATAAAGCTAAATACCTTACTTTATCTATTTATTTATCTCTAAAGTCTTTATAAAATATAAGTGTATTCTTCGTAGGGAGTCTGTAATGCGGGATTGCTGTGGATTGCTGTTGATTGGAGTTGCCGCAGTGCAGGCTGTAGCTGCCCTTATCGCGACACTTTCTATGCCAGTAGAGAAGCAGGATATATCGATTATCCAACACTTGAGTAATTTACCTAAGTTAAATTGTTCTAAATACAACTGAAAAATTAATACTGTTTCATTCTATAAATAGATAAACATGATAACCATTGAAATCGTAATTACCTCAGACTTTATTTGCCCTTGGTGTTTAGTTGCAGAAACACGACTAAATAAAGCGATAAAACAGCTAGATACTAATATCGACATTAAGCGAATTTGGTATCCTTACGAACTTAATCCCACCATGCCAGAAGCCGGAATGGAACGTAAAGCTTATCGCACGGGCAAATTTGGTAGCTGGGAATATTCTCAACAGCTTGATGCTCAAACTATACAGGCAACAAAGGGAGATGGAATTAACTTTTGTTATGACCTAATGAAAAAGACTCCTAACACACTGAAAGCTCATCGTTTGACTTGGTTCGCTGCGTATAGAGATAAAGCTACAGAAATGGCTACAGGCATTCTCAACGCTTATTTCACTGAAGGAAAAGATATTACAGATATCGAAACTCTAGCTAAACTTGCCGGTGATGTCGGAATCAACGAGCAAGAAGCCAAAGATTTTCTTCATACCGATGCAGGAATAGAACAAATTCGAGAGTTAGAAAAACAGGCAGCTATTTCCGGGATTCGCAGCGTACCAACCATCAAAATCGGTGAAGAAATCGTTGTTGGTGGGCAATCGGTAGAAGTTTTTCTAGTAGCTTTACAAAATGCAAGAATGCAGAGGTTATCAAATGAATAATGATTCAAGTATTTCCAAGGTTAAGCTTTATGGTCAACCAAATTCCGCACAAGCCTATGAAATCAGAGATTTTCTCAAACGTAGTGTAGTTGAGTTTGATTGGATTGAATTGACCTGCGATGAAGATTGTTATCGAAAATTGGGTTTTTCGTCGGTAAATGAGTTGCGCTTGCCCCTTGTGGAATTTCCTAATGGCACTCAACTGTTTGCTGCCACCGTTCGAGAGGTTGCTCAACACTTAGGCTGGGTAACACAGCCGAAATTTCAGGAGTACGACTTATCGATTTATGGTGCTGGTCCTGCTGGTTTGAGTGCTGCGGTTTATGGAGCCTCTGAAGGATTGCGTACAGTTCTGATCGAGCGTCATGCTGTTGGCGGACAAGCAGGTAGCAGTTCGCTAATCGAAAATTATCTGGGTTTTCCCGAAGGAATTAGCGGTGCCGACTTAGCAGAAAAAGCGCGACAGCAAGCGGTTAAATTTGGGATTGAATTGCTGATTTTACGGGAAGGAGTCAAAGCGGAATTTAGAGACAATCGAATTCATGTGGATATGGCAAACGGTAGCAAAATGGTTGCCCGTGCCAACATTTGCGCTACGGGTGTTGAATATCGAAAACTCAATCTTCCCAATGAAGACCGATTCCTCAATCGTGGAGTATTTTATGGTGCGGGTGCTAGCGAAGCTCCATTATGTTCTAACAAGCACATATTTGTTATTGGTGGTGGTAATTCAGCAGGGCAGGCTGTAATGTATTTTTCTCGGTACGCCGAAAAAGTTACGATGCTGGTTCGCGGCAGTAACTTAGCAGATTCTCTATCCCAATATTTGAGCGATCGCGTTACCAATACTAAAAATGTTGAGGTGCTGTTTAACTCTCAAGTCAGCGAACTTCATGGAGATAAAAGTTTAGAGCAGATTACCATTACTGACCGTCGTGATGGATCGACGACTCAAGTTGATACCCAGCATCTATTTATTTGTATTGGTGGTGTTCCTAATACGGAATGGGCGAAAGATACCAGTATTATTCGGGATAAGGCGGGATTTCTGATTACTGGTTCTGACTTACTCAAAGATGGTTGCCCCGATTGTTGGAAATTAGATCGCGAGCCTTTTTTCCTCGAAACTAGCGTTCCAGGTTCTTTTGCAGCAGGAGACGTAAGGCATGGTTCGGTCAAGCGAGTTGCTTCTGCGGTAGGAGAGGGAGCAATGGCAGTTACCTTCGTCCACAAGTATTTGGAGGAAACAAAATGAATCTAAATGGTCAGGCAATTTTTATTGGAGGTTCGCTCGCCGGATTATTTGCGGGGGTTTTACTACGCTCGATTGGCTGGCAGGTAGATATTTACGAACGATCTTCTCGTCCTCTCAACAGTCGGGGCGGGGGTGTAGTTTTACAGCCAGATGTAGTTGAAGCTTTCAATCTCGCTGGTATTCCCCATCAAGATTTAGGTGTAGTGGCGAAAGAAAGATATTATTTACAGCACAATGGCAGCATCCAAGCAATGCCTATGCGTCAGACTCTCACCTCTTGGAACTCCCTCTATAACTCATTGAGGCGACATTTTCCCGACGAGCATTATCATCAAGGGAAATCTCTGACCAACTTTCAACAAAACGACAAACAAGTTACGGCTTTTTTTGCCGATGGCACTCAAGCAACGGGAGATTTATTAATCGGTGCGGATGGATTAACTTCCACCGTTCGTCAAATTCTCTTACCAACTTACAACCCTATGTACGCTGGCTATGTTGGCTTTCGGGGATTAGTAGATGAGGGAGAACTCGATCCAGAAACAGCAGCAATTATGACTGAAAGATTTGTTTTCTATCAGTTCCGCAATTCCCATATTCTCCAATATGTGATTCCAGGAGAAAATGAATCGTTAGTCCCTGGAGAAAGACGTTTTAACTGGGTTTGGTATGTTAATTATGATGAAATCACAGAACTGCCCCGCGTTTTAACAGATAAAAATGGCAAACGGCGAGAATATTCTATACCTCCAGGAATGATGGCGAATGATATTGAACGAGAGATGCGAGAATACGGCGATCGCGTTTTAGTCGAACCTTTTCAAAAACTAATCGCAGCGACAAAAGAACCTTTTGTACAGGCAATTTTAGATTTAGGCCTGCCTAAGATGGCCTTCGAGCGCGTCGCTCTGGTAGGAGATGCAGCGTTTATTCCGCGTCCGCATACAGCAGCAAGTGTATCCAAAGCTGCTGCTAACGCGATCGCACTAGCTGATGTTTTGGTCGAGCATGACAACCATGTTATAAATGCTCTAAATGCCTGGGAATTAGACCAGCTTGATTTAGGAATGAACTTGTGGAAACGCGGTCAAAATTTAGGAGAAACTTCTCAGTTTATCTATGGTAAGGAAAGATGGGAGAAATAACTTTATTATCCAAATTTGTTGATAATTACCTTCATCCCAAATCAACGCAATCCGTTTTCTTTCAAAAACGTATCAACCCAAATTTTATCTTCTGACTGAAGCGCTGGTACGGGTTCAATATTATAATCAATTGCTAAATCAAAACCTGCTTGTTCGTAAACTTGCGCTAACAGACTTTGTAAATCTACCAATGGTTCGTTATCTTCAGATTTGAGAGGTAGTAAAAATTGAGGAATTTGTTGCTGAAGATTAAACCCGAACACTTCTGCTAAAGGACGACGATTTCCACGAGCAACTAAGATACGATAATCCGTTTTAGGAATTTCGCTAAGAATTTGCATTTGTTTCCCAGCCCGAAGTAAGTCAATTTCTACTAAATGTGTGGGAGTGCTTAATACATCTTTACGCTTTTCTTCATAAGCATCTCGTCCTTTTCCAGTACGTTTATTTGCAGGAGAAAGAACTTCAATATTTGTCACTACATACCCGGTTGCTACTTCTCTTATTTCTAAATAAGCTTCCTTCTTTTCTTCGGGTACTGGAAGTTTTACAGTTACCGATTCTGCTTGAACTGGTAAAGTTGCCGTTGCTGTTTTATTCTCAGTAGAAGTCTTGTTTTTAGTTGTTACAGCAACATCAGGAATTCCCACCAAAACCGAATCTTCAATATCGCCTAAATATGTTCTTTTTTCGATAGCTACCCGATATTTAGGACGAATTGGTGGAGCAATGGCGATCGCAATGGCTGTAATCAATCGATGATGTACTTCCGACCATAATTCAGGATTTTCTAAATATGGGTTCATTCCCGGAAATGGAGAAGACATAAGCCGCGCTAGAAATAACTATAATTTCAATTTTAGATTAAAGTCATATGTTGTGCCTCGACTAGAAACCGAGTTTCTTATGAATCGCTAAACTAAAAATAATGTTTTTACGATTAGAAACCCGGTTTCTGTTCCCTATTACCTATTCCTAATTCGCTTCCCCAGTGCGATCGCTATTTTCCACACCAATCAATTTATTCCACAGTTGATAACCGACATCTGATTTAGGAACGTAATAATTATTGGCTTCTGCTTCTATTGCACCCATCGCGGTAAATTCTTCTCTTTTTGGGTCATTTAAATCTATATAAGTAGCAGTTTGTGCTAAACGACTACCGTGAGGGATGATTACAATCTGCTTTAATTCATCATTAGTAAAGTCTTTGAGTTTTTCGTGCAGTTCCTTAATATCGTAAGCATTTAAACCTGCTTTCTCAGGGTTTTCACCGTCAAGTCCGTGATTCAAACCCGCACCTTCATGGGGATTCAAATCTTTCTTATATTCGTCGGGTATATTATCTGAAGATTGTGCTGTAGCCATAATATTTCCTTTTATTCCTTCAATAACAACTTAAAAAACTTAAAAACAAAATTAGAGACGTTACTTTTGTCGTTGGTAGCGTCCGATTAATTCAGCTTGAGAAACTATATGTCCTTCCATCGCCGCTTCTATATCTTTCTTACTCGCACCTGCGGCTAAACCTAAAGATATGTCTAAAGCATACAGCTTGAAATAATAGCGATGGGTTCCATCAGGGGGACATGGAGCGCCATAACCGAATTGTTCGTAGTCGTTTGTACCGTGAATACCGCTACCATCTAACATTGCATCGGCTGCTATTCCTTCCGGTATATAACGAGTTTGCACTGGTATATCGTAAAGAACCCAGTGAACAAAAGTTTTACCAGGGGCATCTGGATCGTCAACAATTAACGCCAGACTTTGTGCTTCACGCGGTGGTTCATCCCATTTCAAAGACGGAGAAATTGCTTTACCATCGCAAGTATATTCAGGTGGAATTAATCCATCAGCAGAAAAGCTATCACTCTCTAATTTCATAAATTGGTAACGGTTACGGTTAGTTTGTATATATAGATAAAGCTTGTTACCGTCTCGGTTAGGAACAGTAGCTGCACTTCTAGTAGTGTAGGTTAACGTTGTTTATTGTTAAAATCCGTCACCCAAAAGGAATTTATTTGTAAAAGCATCTCAGTCTAAAGTTGTATGTCTTGAGTGTTAGAAGCGATCGGGGCACTATGTAATAGCTCCGTAACTCAACATCTTATTTATCGGTATTTTTAAGAATATTTCTATTTTTATTATAAGAATAATGTTGGGTTACGACACGCGAAAGATAGATTGTCGTCACCATATCAAATTCCCAAACGTGTCTAACCCAACCTACAAGTACAAGCTACAAACTAAGCTAAAAGTTGCTCGCACAATTTATCAAGTTCCCTACTTTGTTCTTGAATAATTGTATGTGCAGTTTTTTCTAGTAATTCGATATTTTCTTCAGTTGTA
>JBARZF010000309.1:0-9100 GCA_049649675.1 Rivularia sp. (in: cyanobacteria)
TGATGAACTAAAGAACCTAGAAAAACTGAAGCGTCGTTTTGCCCGCGACACTTTGAATTTGGGGGTAATTGGAATAGCAAGACAAGGAAAGAGTCGCTTACTTCAAAGTTTAACAGGACTTTCCACCACTGAAATCCCCGATAGCGATAAAGGATTTTGTACTGGAGCGCGTTGTACTATCCACCATCGCCCAGAGGTTGCCACATATGGCATGGTTTTTTTTCATTCAGAAAAAACATTCCTTGACGAGATTATCAGACCTTATTTTGAAAAACTGAGCTTAGGAGATGCTCCAGAAACCCTTGAAGAATTTGCGATGCCCCTACCTCCTTTACCAGAGGAAATCGCAGGGGATTCTATGCTCTGCAAAGCACAGTATAGATATTTAGAAAAGTATCACAACCATTTTGAAGAATACCGCTCCCTACTACTGGAAGCAGAAACTAAACAGATTCAAAAGCACGAAATTAGAGAATACGTTGCTCAGAATGACCCCGATGGGGTTAATAATTATTTTAAATACATGGCAGTTCAAAAAGTTGAACTGTTTTGTGAGTTTCCTAACGTTGATATTGGTAAGATTGCTTTAGTAGATATGCCTGGTTTGGGAGAAACAGGTATTGGCGCAGAAGAGAAGTTAATAAAAATTCTGGGGGAGGAAGTGGATGCTGCCATTTTTGTCCGGTTTCCAAAACCACCAGGTGGAGACTGGGAGGCAAAAGATGTAGAGTTGTATAGTACCGCTAATAAAGCTTCGCGTCTGCCCATAAAAGAATGGTCTTTCATGGTTCTAAATAGACATGACAACGGTGATAACTTGGGACAATGTGAATATTTGGCGAAAAGCCTGGATAAACAAGTAATAGAAGTTATCAAACCAGTAATCATTGCTAATTGTGCCGATCCCACAGAAGCAAACACAAATATTCTTGACCGGATTCTCGAATACTTAATCCAAAATATCGAACGTTTGGATCGAGATTATTGCACTTTTTCTTACCAAGAACTATTGCGGATTCACAATGCCGTAAGCATAGAAGTGGAGAAAGCCCGTAAAGCTTTAGGTGTTCCATCAATCATTGGTAGCGATGATGCGATTGAGGTGCCAGATTTTCGACCGCTGTTTAGAAAAGTTTGGGAACAACTTACAGATCAATTGGAGGAACTGCTCAAAGAGCTTCAACAAGATGGTTACAAACAACAAATAGCTAAAATGTATGCCGATAAGATACAAGAAGTTGAAACATATTGCTTTGACAGTAGGGATAGTGTAATACCAGATTTTGCGGAAATAGAGAGAATCCGAAATACGAAAGGTAGTTACAGTGCTGCTTACAATATTTATTTACATAAATGTCGTACCCATCTTTCTCGGGAATTTTTAAAAATAGATGATGGTTTAGATGTATTGATCGATGATGTGAAATCAGAAGTAACGGATGTATTATTTGCAGAAACAGGAGGTATGTTAAGCAGTTTAACCGATAAAGATGGAATCGAATTCCTAAAATATATGGCAAATAACTTGCCTAATACTCCTTCTCTCCAAAGAATTAAAGAAGGGTTTGAAATAATATCTAATTTCCACATTTCTTACCGTAATTTGTTTCAACATCGAATTCGTCAATATCTCGATGTGCTAACACCTGATAAGACATCTGGTCTTAACGATAAACCTACAGCAGAGGAAATCCAGCAAAAATTGAATTTCTTTTATGATAAAGCAGTATCTGAATGCGTTAGTGAATTAGAACAATTTTCTTCAGAGCCTGGAGATGCTGCTTTTGGAATTGTGGAAGAATTTGTGGATCAGGTACTGCGTTCCGACGATGCAGAAGATGGATGGGAACAAATTTACTACCAGGAACGAGCGCAAGTATGGGGGAACAAATTTGCTGAAGAAAGAAAGCTAAATGACATCCGCAAAGAGTGGCTAAACGCCATTGAACGTGTTGCAGCAAATAATAAAAGAGAATCTCTAGAATTTCTTGACTAGAAATTACGAGTTAAATTTAAAGTAAAGGAGCTAACAAATGTCAGAAGAGAAAGCCTTGAAAATTACTATGCTTGGTCCGACTGGTGTAGGTAAAACAAGCATCTTGACAGTGATGCGTAAAGCGATGGATATGGCAGTAAGTAATAGTATTTTGAGATTAAACCCTGGCAAGCCTGATGACGACGGATTTGCAAAATCAATTGCTTTAGGAGCATTTGCAGATTATGAAAGGAAATTGTCCCAACTGATTGATACCAATAACTTTACTGTTCAAGGAGGACTTGATGGAAATAATCAAAATACAGAATTTTATTTCTACCTTAATAATTTAAAGGGTGATAGGAATAGTTCAAAATTATTGCTAGAATTTCAAGATTATCCGGGCGGATGGATATTACCTAGTGATTCTCAACGTTCTACAGTTGTAGAGTATTTAAAAAATTCCCCCGTTACTATTATCGCAATTGATACTCCCGCCTTAATTGAGAAAAACGGACAATATCATGAACCCATCAATATGAGTTATGATATTACACTATTATTGAGGGAAGCCTACGAAGCAGATAATAATGAATCTCCACAAAATAGGTTAGTGATATTTGCTCCTGTAAAATGCGAAAAGTACATGCTAGCAGGTCAAACTGAAGCAATCAACACTGCAATTAAAAAACATTACCAAGCGCTTCTTGGAGATTTAAAACAAAGAAATTCCCATGTAGCGGCAGTTATTATACCGATTCAGACAGTAGGGGGTGTGGTTTTTTCTTACATCGAGAGGAAACGAAAAAATACTGGGGAAATACCGCCTTTTTGGTATCAGCAAAGGAACAATCCTAAATGGGAAACTGTTAATGCCGAACAGCCAATGCGGTTTATATTAGCATTTATTCTCAGAAATTATCTTCAGGAGAAACAAGACGGAAGAGGACGTATCTTACAATTCTTATATAAGTGGTTCGATTTAGATCGAGAACTCAAAGAAGCCGTTACATCTTTTGCACAAAGTTCAGTTCATCAACACGGAACCAATGGTATTGAATTAATACAAGGTGACAAATTATTGACTATCAATTAGTTATATTTGCTATTTAGGGTATTATTGGGCACTCAGTTCGGTATAGCTTAGAAGACAATTATTCATAATTATTCATAGAAAATGTAGGAAATATCAACTATGGATATATACGTACAAAGTCGTACAAAGAATGCAGACTACTACTGGGTAAGTCAGTCAACAGCACCCACAAAAGTGCAAAATGTTCCGAGTATCATCCAGTCAGTTACTAAGTTCAACGGAAATAATGATTTAAAATTAATTCACGAGTCCGATCCCTCAATTGTTTTATTGCGATCGCCAAGTGAAAGTGAATTACTATTACTCGTATCCGGGTTGCGAACAAAACGCCAAGACAAAGATCGTCGTTATATTCGTAACTCCATAGCTTGGATCGCTCAAGATGCAGATGAACCTATCCTGCGGGAGATTGCAGTATTAGTCTTAAAAAACAATCTGCGAATTCTTGAAAACGTAGTTGTTGAATCGTCTAATAACTCTGATGAGTTGTTTGAGGTTAATTGGGAGGATATCAAGCAATTAACTCCACCTAATATTACAGATACAACTAATTTTCCAGAAGATAATGGCAAAATTGCACTTTTTTCAGAGCAACGTATGCAAGAATTAGCCTCGGAGCTAGAAAATTGCACGCTTCCTGCAAGAGATGGGGCGCTAGTTGCTGTGACGGCTGGATTCAAACCAAAAGCAATTTTTGAACGAGCTAATGTCTGGCGTGCTTTATCCAATGATACTAGTATTAGTCCAGAAAAATGGCACGACCTTCATTTTATTCAAGATAGTTCTGGTTATCGCTCCAATGAAAATAAGCCTACTAATGATAACAAAGAAAACGATTTTGATCCTGTTGTAAATTATGTTACGGAAATACTTCCGGAAAATATGCGGGAAGGTGCGAGGGATTTTTGGTCTGATTTTAAAAAAAAATCTGGAATAGTTTTCGTTATATTCATTACTGCGATCGCTTTTTTCCTTGCTAGAAGGTTGTGATAATTTATTGTAGATTTCATGTATATTTTGATCTTCTATCAATTGGCTAAACGCAATTAGATGAATATTTATGTTCAAAGTAGTGGTAGAGAGCATGGTTATTATTGGTTAGCAGAGGGAGAAACTAGATTCGAGGCAGGAAAAATTCATAATTTTCCTATATTTCAACAAGCCACGTATCTGATTAATACTCAAGATTTTTCCATAGTGCTATATCGTTTAGAAGGTAAACTGCTACTACTTCTGACTGGCTTGAGTACACAGCGACAAGATCGGATGCATCGGTATATTAAGAATTCTATAGCATGGATAGGAAATAATGATGATGAAATAATTCTACGCGAAATTTCTGCACTAACCCTAAGTAACAATTTTCAAATATTAAAAATATTAAATGGTGCAGTATCTCATGCTGAAGACTCTCGTCAATTTAAAGTTGATTGGAAAGCGATTAAAGGGTTGATTCAAGTCAGTAAAACTACTTGTAAGCCTCTTCCTTTTCAAGAAAAAATATCGAGAATAGCACGTATATCGGATGCTCGAAAACAAGAATTGGTAGAGACTTTGATGAAATATAATCTTCCTTCAAGAGATGGAGGGTTGGTAGTTTTAACAACCGCTAACAACAAGAAGATTTTAGAAAAAGGTCGTGTCTGGCGTGCTTTATCAACTGATAATAGGATTGGAGAGTATTGGGAACCAACTTCCAAGAGTATTTTTCAGAAATTAGTTTCTATTATTTCAAAATTCTTACGCAATTTAAAGCGAATTTTTATCAAAGACTAAGTAAGTCGGCACATAAAAAACCAAATATGTCACGTGCAGGTAAAAAGCTTGAAACGGTTGGGATGAGCCGCACCCTCCGGGTGAATGCGTCCTCGTGCCTCGTCGCAATGACACAACACAACTATATTTATTCACGCCGACTTACTTAGTATTGATGATAAGAAAATTTCAGAATTACCGCTCTTAGAAGAATAATTTGGAGATTAACTATGGATATATACGTAGAAAGTCGCACAAAGCAAGTTGACTACTACTGGGTAAGTCAGTCAACAGCACCAGAAAAAATACATAATGTTCCGAGTATCATCCAGTCAGTTAATAAGTTCAATGGAGACAAGGATTTAAAATTAATTCACGAGTCCGATCCCTCAATTGTTTTGTTGCGATCGCAAGGTAAATTACTATTATTCGTATCGGGGTTGCGAACAAAACGTCAAGATAAAGATCGTCGTTATATTCGTAACTCTATAGCTTGGATAGGAGAAAAAGCAGATGAACCTATCCTGCGTCAAATTGTAGCATTAATCTTAAAAAACAATCTGCGAATTCTTGAAAACGTAGTTGTTGAATCGTCTAATAGCTCTGGTGAGTTCTTTGAGGTTAATTGGCACGATATTGAACAATTAACTCCACCAAATATTACAGCTACAAATGATTTGCCACAAGAGAATGGCAGCAAAATTGCACTTTTTTCAGAGCAACGCACACAAGAATTAGCCTCGGAACTAATAAGATATACGCTTCCTGAAAGAGATGGGGTTTTACTTGCTGTGACGACAGGATTCAAACCAAAAGCAATTTTTGTACGAGCTAATGTCTGGCGTGGTTTATCCAATGATACTAGTCTTTCAAATGTGTGGGTACCTGTTGTACCTGTACCAAAACATCCCACTCCCACAGTTACACCAGAACCGAACCGTAACAATAAAAATTTATTAATAACCTTTATAGGTGGAGCAGTAGCAGCAGTAGTAATCGGGATTTTTTTAATACAACAGCAACAGCCATCAATTTGTTTGCAAGCATTTCCTACTTTTGAATTTATCAAAACTGAGGATGTCAACAAAAATGTTGAAGTTAAAATCGACTCTTTTAAATTACCAAACAAAATATCAATAGTATATTCTGAAGTCGATGACGCAAATGATCAATCGAAAAAAATAAGAAAATTCCCTGATGTAAATGATAAATCTATTCAATCGATTGTAAAAAGCCTAGAAGAAATTTTAATTGCAGCAAACGAGAAATTAGAAATTACTGCTGCTGAAAACCTAGCCGATCGGCTAATTTTTGCTGATGGAAAGATTGAATATCCTACTAAGTTAGCAATTTATAAGTTTCAAAACAAATATAGCAAGAAGAATATCACGAAAACAGGTAATACTGTAGATGTAACTACATGGCAAGCTTTAGAAGAAATGACAGGCAAGGACGAAAATGCAAAACAATCTTGGGACAATTTAAAGAACGAGATATGGAACGATTTGATAGATAAAAAAAATGGAAACAAAGCAGATGCAAAGCAGGAATTAGAAAAAGTTTGTCCATAGTCCGAAAAGACAAATTAAATAAACTTGTCTTTTCTAAACGATCTTGAATTCAAAAATTATCTGGCTCCAACTGCAATAAACTCAAATTTTATGCCAGCTATAGATGTCAGAGTTCTATCTGAATTACCCGAATAATTTTGTGAACCAAAAATGTCAGATAATTTAATCTCAATAAATGTAAGGATGACACCTTCTTCTGTTGCTTCAATGTTTATTGGGTTGCTAAACAACTTACTTTGTGGTTCATGATTTTGGGTGACGAATACTGTAGGAGGTTCACCAAAAGGAGTATGAAACTTGATTTCGTATACCCCAGCATTCTTCATTTCAACATTAAAATCTGAACCGCTATAAATAAATTTTTGCTCTTGCCTTTCTGTTTCAAAGTCTTCGGGAAAAGAGCCTCTGAGGATCATCAGATTTTCACGCGCTCCAGGAACATATAAACTAGCACCCAAGCCTAGTTTGATATTACCGTTAACTTCTAGCTTTTCGTCACCAGGTTCCTTATTAATAGCAATAGCTTTATTAGTCTGACGGTAATAAATACCATTTTTATCGCTTTCCCATTGACTATTTCCGCTTTCAATAGAAAAAGCTAATTTATCTTTAGTGATAGTCTTATCTTTAATCTTGTCCCCAGTAATAGAATCATTGGCAATTTTGGCGGTAGTAATTGCACCATCTGCTATTTCGCCTAATAATTGTTTAGGATTTTCGTTAGAGGGAGAATCAATCATTATATTTCCTTTTTCACGTATTTGTTCCCAAAAACTTTTAATTTCTGAAATAAAATTTAAAAATCTTGATTCTTTTAATTCTTCTAATACAGAAGATTCCTCTTTTTTACAAATATCACATACTCTTTCTAACTCAACAAAAAACACTCTTTTTTGGTACTTATGGATGTCCAAGGAGTTTTGTTTATTATTAAATATAAATCCCAGTTTTCCACGAAGATACTCATCGTAAGCTTCCAAGTAGTCTTCGTTTGATTTAATACTACTATTATCTACTATACAAAAAAAGTTAGTTAAAGCAACTGTTTCAAACGAAGTATAAAGATTATTGAGAAATATTGCGTCTTGCTCATTCAACGTATAGTTAGTACTAAAAGTACAAACAAATATATTATTATCTTTACTATTTATATAAGATTCTAAAATATGTTCTTTGAACTTAGGGGTTTCACTAGTGATATTTATTAATCTTAAAAGGTTTGATTTCTCGCTTTCATCAATTACTACATTTGTTTCTCGATCGTTAATTGAAAAGTTGACGGTTTTTTGAGAAAAATTAATGTTTTCAATTTTTGTCAGATAATTTTTAATTGTCTTAGTTAGTTTGTTTGCTAATTCGGAGTCGTATCCGAATATAATTAAATTTGTATTACTCATTGATAGTCCTCTTAAAAAATCAAAAGTAGCTACTTTATAGTTTACTTTAAAATCCCTAATTCCTAACCATCAAACATTAGTTTATCTAGCGAGATAACCACTTATAAATATAGACACAATAGGAACAGATCTTGTAATAGTTTCTCCTCCTAGTTTTATGGATGCGCTTGATAAGTGGTTATGCAAAATAATTTGTGTCATTGCGAAGCGAAACAAAGCAATCGCCAGCGTTTGGGATTGCTTTGTTTCGCTTCGCTGCACTCGCTTCGGACAATATACAATTAATTTTGCCTGAGTACTTATCTAAATCTTATACTCCAGGTTCGCTCATTTTTTCAAGAGTTAGAAGAAATGCTACTCAGACGTAAAGGTCGATCGCGAAGTCAGGTATAAATAGTCACTCAGAGAATCAGTCTATTCCTTCATAAGATTTAATTGTTAAGCCCCGTCAGCATCTTGGCATGAGCAACTTTCCCAGCGTCAAAGATTTCATAATTTATCAAAGTTCTCGAAAATTTGGGTTTTTATCTCGATCGTCAAAAAGTGAACAAATTAAAATAAATAAAACAGTTTTTGCTAAATGCATAAGCTAGCTGCACGCAGAAATATAAGTAACTAGCTGGACATTATAAGGAATATAGGGTGTTAGAAGAACTTTACACACCGGAACAACTCACTCAAATGCACAACTCCTTATGGGAATGTGTGTTGCAATTTGCAAATCTCTCAGCAGTGCAAGAACGCAACCGTATTGCAAGGGATCTACACGATTCTTTAGGGCATTCACTTACTGGGCTGAATTTGCAATTACAAACAGCAATGAAACTATGTCAACTCGATCCAAATCAAGCACAGGAGTTTTTGACAGAAGCACATCGTTTAGTGGCGATCGCAACTCAAGAAGTTCGTAAGTCAGTGAAAGAATTACGTAGCGACGTATCTCAAACTCAATCACTAGAAGAACTCATTAAACTTTTAGTTGATGATTTTTATCAAAATACTGCGATTTTACCGGAAGTAAAGACTAATAGAACTATTCCGATATCGCAACAATTTGTCACCCCAATTTATCGAATTATTCAAGAAGCACTCAATAATATTTGCAAATATGCGAATGCTACGGAAGTAAAAATTAATCTTTGTACAACTGTTGAGGAGATACTTTTACAAATCCAAGACAATGGTCGTGGTTTTGATTGCGAACAAATTTCAGAGGGTTATGGGTTACGAGGAATGCAGGAAAGGGTTGCAGTTTTACAAGGTAATTTTCATTTAGAATCTCAAGTAGGAGCAGGTTGTTGTATTA
>JBARZF010000310.1:0-12841 GCA_049649675.1 Rivularia sp. (in: cyanobacteria)
TTGGTAGACTGCCCGTAGTTAACGTGGTCGTTGGGGCTTACCCGTTTATAGTTACCTTTCTCGTCTCCTAAAATTTCCAAAGCGCGATTTGCTAGTACTTCATTAACATTCATATGGTGGGAAGTACCGGCACCTGCTTGGTAAACATCCACAACGAACTGCTCGCGAAACTTGCCCGCTAGTACTTCATCAGCAGCTTGTACAATAGCTTGACTGACATCTTGGGGTATACAGTCCAATTCACCATTCACGATTGCCGTAGCCTTTTTTATAATGATGCAGGCATCCACGTAAGTAGGTAAAGGCTTAATGCCGCTGATAGCAAAGTTTTCTGTAGCTCGCAGCGTTTGAATACCGTAATAAGCGCTACTCGGAATTTGGCGATCGCCCATTGAATCGCTTTCGATACGAAATTGTTGATCGGTCATAATAATCAGTTAACAGTCATCAGTTAACTGTTACCAGTTAGCGTGAATAATAGACATTTTTTATTATCAATTCTTAATTACTTGATGTTGAGGGAGCAGGGAGTAAGGAGTAGAGAGAGAAGAAAAAATATTGGTAATCGAAGAAGTATGTTGGAATTAGTTTTGATATCATGCGAACAAATCCAAAATCTAAAATCCAAAATCTAAAATCGAATGACTCTTCCAAACTGGATTACTTTCTCTCGTCTTCTAGGAATACCGTTTATTATTTACGGTTTGCAAAATCCAACATCTCAAGCGAGATGGATCTGTTTTACTATTTTTGTTGTTGCTGCTGCTACGGATTGGTTAGATGGTTATTTAGCCAGGAAACTCAACCAAGTCAGCGATTTAGGAAAATTTCTCGATCCTTTAGTAGACAAATTACTGGTGCTTGCTCCGTTACTATCTTTAATTGAATTAGGACAAATTCCAGCTTGGGGAGTATTTCTGATATTAGGGCGGGAATTAGCAATTGCTGGTTGGAGAGTTAGTCAACCCAAAATCAGCGGTGCGAATATTTGGGGGAAGCTAAAAACTGTAAGTCAAATAATTGCGATCGCGCTTTTAATTGCTCCTTTATCTCCACGATGGGAATTACCTTCTTTGATTGCTTTCTGGATATCTGTCGCTTTAACTTTGATTAGTGGGGCAATTTATCTTTTACCGCAGAAGACTGTGGAAGATAGTCAAGTTGTTGCAGAATGAATCCGAAAAAAGCCACTCGTAGCGATTGGAAAATACAGCCAATGCCAGACTTAAAAACTCAGGTACAGGTTGAGGAAATTTTTACTAAGGAAGAATATGAATATTTGAGTTGGGGATTAATTCCCAAACGAATGGAAGATAAATGGTTTATTTATCTTGAAGAATATTGGCTGTATATACATCGTAGCTGGACGGGTTATTGTATTTTTCAAGTGCGTTTAGAACCATTTGAAGATGGATATAAAATTGCTGAAGCTTGGGTTAATTGCGACCCGGATCAACAGTTTCATAACAAATCTCTCCTTGTTTGGATTAATTGGCTAATTACAAATAATCGCGAACGTGAATATTGTTTTTGTAGAGTTATTATCGCGTTTTTTACTTGCATATTTATAAAAGAGACTTCAGCAAATAAAAATTATTTTTATGAAACAAATTTCTTTATTTTTATAATAAGTTTTCTATGTCATTTATTCCCAAAATC
The DNA here is from genome assembly GCA_049649675.1 of Rivularia sp. (in: cyanobacteria). GTDB lineage: Bacteria > Cyanobacteriota > Cyanobacteriia > Cyanobacteriales > Nostocaceae > Rivularia. Next base: position 1,660 of record JBARZF010000310.1, read on the forward strand.
AGTATTCAATAATTGGGATTTTTCTAAAGATCTATATAGCTTCATAGATTACTTTAATATAAAAATAAGATTTGATTCCTGAACAAACTTAGGTATTGTAGGGTGCGTTACGGATTTTATCCTAACGCACCATTATCAATGATTTAGTAGGTTGCTAGCTATAAAATCGCAATTTACATCAACCATTTGTGGCAATATTGTAAGTCCTGATTTTAATGCCGTAACGCAATCTATTGCTTGTTTATCCACAATCATGATGTTGGGTTACGACAAGATTAATATAGATTTTCGTTAGCTTTTAAATTGACTTTCCTGTCTAACCCAACCTACGAACTGAGTAGGTAATTGGTAATTGGTAATTGATAATTGATAATTGATAGTTGATAATATCTAAACTTCCAATTCAACCCGAGTTACACCTTGACGCATTTTACGCTGTCTTTGTATCCAAGATAATCGAACTGCTTTATTTACTAAACGAGCTAATCTAAAAACAATTTTTCGTAAAAATAAATTTTTGGGCAATATTTCATGTTGCCTACCTTCTTCTTTTTGAAGCTGTTGAATGCGGATAATTTCTGGTTCTCTCTCTTGCTGAATTTTTGAGAATACCTCATCAATTTGTTTATTGTCGGCTTCTGCAAGTAAGGCGGGTACAAGATGATTTACCGCTATAATTACATCGCGTAATGCAACATTAATTCCTTGTGCGCGAATGGGAGACATGGGGTGAGCGGCATCACCTAAAAGTAAAACTCCTGGAGTATGCCAAGATGGACAAAGACCAATTACAGTTGATAGTTTAATAGGTTTTTCGATAGAATCTGCACAATCTACAAAATGTTCTGCTAACCATGAAGGTGATATTGATGCAAACATTTGTGCCCATTCAGTTTTTGTTTTATCAATACTATTTTCATTTTTTTGACTAGCAGATAAAGTCCAACCGAGATGTAATTTTCCCGCTTCTACTCCGTGAAATACAGCAAATGCATTTTCACCGTTTCCAATGGCAGTAAATATATTTTCTTCTAAAAAACGAGGATTTGTAGCTAGTTTAAACCAAAGGATATCCATACTTTTTGGCTCTCGTTCTAGTTTTAATCCGGCGCGTTGTCTAATAATAGAATTACGCCCATCTGCACCAATTACAATATCTGCTGCAATTTCTCTTCCGTCTGCTAATTTAACACCTGTTACACGATTATCAATTCGTAGCAAGTCTTTAACAGCTACACCTTGAATAAATTCAAAATGTTTGTATTTCTGAGCTTCTAAAATTAATGCTTCAAGTAAAGGTGGTTGAGAAAGTAAAGTACACGATCGAGTATCTGCTTCTATGGGTTCCTCAACTTTAAATAACGGCTTTTTATCTAAAATAAATTCCCATGCATCGAGTTTTCGATGAGGAATTCGTTGAAGCATTTCGGATAATCCCATTTCTGAGAGGGCATTTAAACCACTTGGCATTAATGCTTCACCACGAAATACTCGACGGAAGTCCGAAGCTGCTTCAATTAATATGACTGCAATACCTCTTTGGACAAGCATTAAGGCAAGAGTTACACCTGTTGGGCCACCTCCTACGATTATTATTTTTTTCATGGTTTATTGAAAAAGGGAATTGGGAATTGATAATTGATAATTGTGGTGTTGGGTTACGACACGATAATAAATATTTTCGTTACCTTTTTATATGGTTTTCGTGTCTAACCCAACCTACGAGCTACTACGAGCGACAAACTAACTAAGCTGCTTTTAATATCTCCTCATCAATGGAAAAATCGATTTCTTTTTTATCTCGTTCGGATGCTAAATAATCGTTTTTAAATGAGTCTTTTAACCCAGATGTTAAATCGTAATCTGGATGCCAATCTAGTTCTGTCATGGCTTTATTAACCGACGCGAAAAAGTGCTGCATTCTCATGGGGAAGGCTTTGCGTTTGCCAAAATCAAAATTTTTGGGTTCGTAATGTACGATTTGAATGTCGTCGGGGGATTTACCGGCAGCTACTGCACAAGCACGGGCTAAACCGTCAAAGGTGATGTAACGATCTCCCGAAACGTTATAAATTTGTTTGATTGCTTGAGAATTGCCGATAATTTGAGTCATTGCTTTGGCTAAGTCTTTGACATGGCCTAGCTGAGTGATATGCAGTCCGTTACCGGGAATGGGAAGGGGACGATTACGGGTAATTCTGTCGAAAAACCAAGCTTCTAAATCGTTGTAATTTTGGGGACCGTAAATATAAGTGGGACGAATTGAGGTAAATGGAAAGTCATTCTCTGCAAGGAAACTTTCGGTATGATGTTTACCTTTATGACGGCTTTTAGGATCTACTGCATCTCCTTCTATGTGAGGTAAACTGTCAGATTTGAGGTAAACTCCAGCAGAACTCATATACACGAAATGCTGCAAACGGTTTTGAAAAATTTCTGCTAATGGTTGGGTATCGGTAAGTTCGCGTCCGTTGTTGTCAAAAACTACATCAAAATTTTCGTTTTTTAACTTTTCTTTTAACTGATTCGCGTCAGTGCGATCGCCGTTTATCTGCGTGACGTTTTCAACTGGTAAGGGACGGTTGCCGCGATTGAACAGTACTACATCATGTCCCTGTTCTACCAATAATTGAGTGAGGTAAACACCGATAAATCGAGTGCCTCCCATAATTAAAATTCGCATATAACCCCTGCTATATCTGCTACTTGTTCGCACAATACCTGACAATGAAGAACCATTTAATATAGTTCTTATCTTCGATATCCTTATTTGAGATTATCAGGTAGTGGTAAATCCGAAGGAACTTTTATTGTGGAAATTACGTCTCCACAAGGGTTATCAACTTTCCGTTTAATTCAAAAAACGGGAAAACTTTATACTAGATGCTCTCATATACGTTGCATCTAAAGGTGATTCCCGCTTTGTGCTTGTTCGGACAAGGGGACGCGATATTGTTAAAAGTAAAATTCTGGATTATTGAGAGAAAACAAGGAGCGCAGCGGATGTTAATCTGAAAATTTCGGGTGTGGGAGTTTGAACGATCTTCATAATATATACGTATATATTCGCTTTAGCTACCAAAACCCTGCTCTGTATGGAATGTTTAACTAATCTTGATGGCAAGAATCTCGATGCTTTTTACAAATGTGCTTTTTTAGTAATTAGTAATTAATCCTATAGGGTAGGAGTTTTCATTTCAGGCATAACATGCAGACCTTTAACCTTTAACCTTTGACCTAATTTATAAATGTTAGCTGTGCCTTCAAAGTATGCTTTGGTGCATGAGTGGCTTACACCCGACGCAACAGGTGGTTCGGAACTCGTAGTTCGAGAAATTTTGAATCATATTGATGCCCAACTGTATGCTCTCATTGATTTTGAATCTAGTAATCCGGAAAGTTATCTATATAAACGCCAAATTGGCACCTCCTTTCTTCAGTATTTACCGGCAGCAAAAAAAGGTGTTCAAAAATACTTACCATTACTGCCGTTGGCTATTGAACAACTAGATTTACGGCAGCATGATGTGATTCTTTCTTCCTCCCATGCCGTTGCTAAAGGGATTTTAACGACTCCCGACCAATTGCATATTTGTTACTGCCACAGTCCGATGCGTTATGCTTGGGATTTAACTTTTGATTATCTTCGAGAAAGCAAGCTGGGAACAGGTATGGCTGGATGGTTAACGCGCTACATACTGCATCGTTTAAGGCAGTGGGATGTTGTAAGCGCTAATCGAGTCGATTATTTTATTGCCAATAGCGCTCATACCGCACGTAGAATTTGGCGATGTTATAGAAGAGACGCGACTGTTATATATCCCCCAGTAAATACCGAAAATTTTCCGTTTTTATCCCAAAAAGAAGATTTTTACGTTACCGTTTCCCGGTTAGTAAGTTATAAGCAAGTAACTTTAATTGTTAAAGCCTTTAATAAATTACAAAAACCTTTGGTAATAATTGGTACCGGACCCGATATGGATAAAATCCTTAAAATAGCCGAACCTAACATCAAGATACTAGGATGGCAGCCAGACGATATGGTAAAAAAATATATGGCTAGTGCCCGAGGTTTTGTGTATGCTGCTTGTGAAGATTTTGGTATTGCCTTAGTCGAGGCACAGGCTTGCGGTACTCCGGCGATCGCTTATGGTGCTGGTGGAGCTTTAGAGACGGTACGAGATATTCGTACTCACGGTGATACGGGAACGGGTATATTTTTCCAAAAGCAAACAGAAGCATCTTTAATCGAAGCGGTAGAAACTTTTGAAGCAAAAGCCGGAAAATTTAATCCAGAATATGCTAAAAAGCACGCCGATCAATTTTCAACGCAAATGTTTGGTTCTCGTTATCTAAATTTTGTCCATACGTGCGAGGAAAAAAATAATAAAAGGAAAATAGTAACTTGATTTTTACCATAGGAATGAGACGATAAAGTAAATTTGATTCCCAAGTACTTTGAAGAGCTTCTATAAGCTTTAATATTGGGACTATGTGTGGTGTGGATTGTAAGGAGTATGATGACGGCACAGACCTCACTCCTCTCCGGTAAAATTGCGCGTACTTTTTTTAAACGCGATTACAAGAAACAGAAGCCAAAATTTAAACCCCTTGGTTTTTATGAAAAAGCTTTAAACGGAGAGAAAGCTAAGCGACTGTTCGATATATTATTTTCCCTGTTAGTACTAATTCTGTTTTCTCCTGTTTATTTAATCTTGGCTTTGTTGATAGCTTTAAGCTCCCGTGGGCCTATTTTTTATATTCAGGAACGAGTTGGGAAAAATTACAAGCGGTTTAATTGTATTAAATTTCGCACAATGGTGAGTAATGCCGATGAAGTTTTGATACAGATGATCGAAACATCGCCCCAATTCCAACAAGAATGGAACAGTAATTTTAAACTGAAAAAAGACCCTAGAATTACTACTATCGGTAAGTTTCTACGAATTACCAGTTTAGATGAATTTCCTCAGTTTTGGAATGTTCTCAAGGGGGATATGAGTGTTGTCGGACCTCGACCTTTAGTAGCAGAAGAATTACCAAAATATGGGTGTCATATCAATGAAATTTTGACTATTAAACCGGGAATTACCGGATTATGGCAAGTTTCTGGACGCAATGACATACCTTATCCGAGAAGAGTTCAGATAGATTTGTACTATGTAAAATTTAGAAATTTGTGGCTAGATTTATGGATTATTTTGAAAACAATTGCTGTTGTTGTTATACCAACAGATAACGGAGCTTATTAAAAATAAGGTCTGATTTTTGATTTTTCGGGGCAGCTTGCTTGCCCCTGTTTTATGATGAGTGCTGTTCACAGTTATATTAGATACAATTAAACTAGCTATTTAATTAAAAGATTATTTAACGAAGCTTAGTTGCTACTATTTTAACCCGAATAAATGCAGCTAATCCGTTACAAATAATACTTTTATACAATTATTACTGAGTAGTTTATTTACTTGCATAAAACAAGTATATTAAGCAGTTTCTATTTGCACTTTAGCAAAAATGTACATTTAAAGTAGATTTCAAGTACATTTCAAATTATGTATAAAAAAATAATTTAATCTTTATAAAGCTATCAAATATATAAAGCATTTATGAAGATTAAAAAAATATACTGGAAACATAATAAATCTCTCGTTACCGTTTGAAAGGTTTACCCTGAAAAAACGCAAGTCAGCATTTTTACTTAGGTGAACGAGATATTACTTAAATAAAACTCGTAGGTTTCCCATTGGGGAACTAAGTGTATTCTTGTTAACTTATATCCGGGCTGCATGTATTAATTTCATTAAAAAATATAAGGAATAGTAGAGAATGACCCAACAAAAGCGAGCGTTGATTACTGGTATTACCGGACAGGATGGTTCTTATCTAAGTGAATTTTTATTAGAACAAGGTTATGAAGTACACGGTATTATTCGCCGTACTTCCACCTTTAATACAGACCGTATCGACCACATATATGAAGATCCTCATAGAGAAGGAGTAAAGTTATTTCTTCATTACGGTGACTTGACCGATGGTACGACGCTACGCCGCATTCTCGAAGAAGTTAAACCTGTAGAGATCTACAATTTGGGCGCTCAATCCCACGTAAGGGTAAGTTTTGATTCACCTGAATACACGGTGGATGCTGTAGGAATGGGAACTCTACGTTTGTTAGAAGCAATCCGCGACTATCAGCAGCGTACTGGGATTGAAGTGCGCTTTTATCAAGCTGGTTCTTCGGAAATGTTTGGTTTGGTACAGGCAGTACCTCAGAAGGAAACAACTCCTTTTTACCCACGTAGCCCATATGCTTGTGCTAAGGTTTACAGCCATTGGCAAACCATTAATTACCGTGAATCTTACAATATGTTCGCGTGTAATGGTATTTTGTTTAACCACGAATCACCTCGTCGCGGTGAAACCTTCGTAACTCGCAAAATTACTAGAGCGGTTGCTCAAATTGTCGCTGGTAAGCAGAAGAAAATTTACATGGGTAATCTAGACTCCAAGAGAGACTGGGGTTACGCAAAAGATTACGTGCGGGCAATGTGGATGATGTTGCAGCAAGAACAGCCCGACGATTTTGTAATTGCGACAAACGAAACTCATTCTGTACGCGAGTTTCTCCAGTTAGCATTTAGCTACGTAAATCTTGATTGGGAAGAGTATGTAGAGTTTGACAAACGTTATTTGCGCCCTGCGGAAGTAGACTTGTTGATTGGAGATTCTACTAAAGCTAGAACTCAGTTGGGTTGGACTCCATCGGTAACTTTTGAACAACTCGTTGCTTTGATGGTAGAAGCAGATTTACAGGCTTTAGGCTTAACTTCCCCCGGTGATAAAGTAGGCGAGGCGATTAAAGATAATGCGATGATTCGCCAGGAACTAGGCGCACTACATATGTAAATTTATAAGCCAGCGATTATCTTCTATTAAAGAAAAGCTGGCTAAATTATATTTACGGTATGAATACTTTTAATACCCCGGAGGACGAAAAAAAAGATGAGCGGATTAGATTTAAAGAATAAAAGAATTCTGGTAACGGGTGGTGCGGGCTTTTTAGGTCGTCAAGTAGTTTCGCAACTGATTAAAGCAGGTGCAGATAGCGATAAAATTACCGTACCTCGTTCTAAAGATTACGACTTGTGCGTGATGGAAAACTGCAAGCGTGCGGTCGATCAACAAGACATCGTTGTTCACTTAGCCGCTCACGTTGGCGGTATCGGACTTAACCGTGAAAAACCTGCCGAGTTGTTCTACGACAACTTGATGATGGGAACCCAGTTGATTCACGCTGCGCATCTTGCTGGTGTGGAGAAATTTACTTGTGTGGGTACAATCTGCGCTTATCCTAATCTTACTCCCGTACCATTTAAAGAAGATGACCTCTGGAATGGCTACCCAGAAATAACCAATGCACCTTATGGTATTGCTAAAAAAGCTTTATTAGTACAGTTACAGGCTTATCGCCAGCAGTACGGTTTTAACGGAATATATTTATTACCAGTAAATTTATATGGCCCGGAAGATAACTTCGATCCTAAAAGTTCTCACGTTATCCCGGCATTAATTCGTAAAGTTCAGGAAGCCCAAGATAAGGGAGAAAAACAGATTCCCGTTTGGGGTGATGGCAGCCCTACCCGCGAGTTTTTGTATTCTGAAGATGCAGCGCGGGGTATTGTGATGGGTACTCAATCTTACAATGACGCGGAGCCAGTTAATTTAGGAACTGGTTCTGAAATTTCTATTCGCGATTTGATTACTACAATTTGCGAAGTCATGGAATTTGACGGTGAAATTGTATGGCAAACCGACAAGCCAAACGGACAACCACGTCGCTGTTTGGATACCGAAAGAGCCAAGAAAGAATTTGGTTTTACCGCTCAAGTAGGTTTCAAAGAAGGTTTGAAAAATACTGTTAAATGGTGGCGCGAAAATGCCGCTCAACCTGTAGCGTAAATCAATAATACTGTTTCATAACAACCCCAAATGTAGAGACGCGATACTATGAGCGTCTCTACAAATTTATGGGAAAATAAATTATTCCTAATTTTCGCGATGATAAATCCACATTGCTTGGGTATCACCTGCTTTGCGAAAACCACATTTATGATAAAAATTAACAGTTTCTGCTTCTGCAACTAATATCTGTTGGTGAAAATCTTGATATTTTTGAGTAATTATTTTTAATAAATTTAAACCAATACCTTGTTTTTGGTATTTCGGCAAAACTAATAAATGCGGGTAATAAACAACTAAATAACCGTCGGCAATTGAATTTACTAAGCCGACTAATTTTTCTTTATCCCAAGCTGTGACGAGTGAATGGGAATTCATTAGAGCATTGTATAGTTCGTTGGGTTTCTTCGCTGACGACCAATTATTAGTGTTATAAAGATTTAAAATGTCATCGATAGATAAATTGCGCGTTTGTTTATATTCGATATGATTTTGATTCATTATTTTGACTAGTAAAAATTAGAATTATAAATTCTGAAGCGATAATTGAGAATTGAGAAACCCGGTTTTTTGAAAAAAGCGGGTTTCTGGAGTGATTATTCCCAAGAATCAAAGTTATGTTTCACCCAATCCATCCCAACTTCATTATTTAACTTGATTTTTTGCGGTGCATTAGGATAAATCTTATTTAAAATATCCGCATCTTGTTCTACTACTGTTTTACTTAATCCTAAAAATTGGTTTTTTAACAATTTGGCTAAAGGATTATTTAATTCCGCAAACAATAGGATATAGGTTCGAGTTTTAGTTAACGATTCTGGAACAAAAAGATGACATTGAGCAATTTTTCCGAAAAAGCTATCACCGTGAAAAATAACTAAGCAAGGGAAATAGTTTTCTAAATGAGCTTCGATGACTTCAGGAAGTAAAAATTGCTTAGGTTGCTTGAGTTTTTCCCAGAAAGTTTTAGGTGCGGTAGGAGCATTGAAAAAAGCTTCGGAATGATAGCCATTGTCGATAAACTTCTCAAACCTAACTTCGGTAATTTCAAATAAATCGCGATGAGTACCATTTTGATGATTGTAATCGTGCATATTTAATAGCATCGATTTCAAATCTGTCTTAACGCTAGTATCTGCCGTATAGCCGATAAATTCGTATTCTTGAGCAATTTTTTCGAAAATATCAGGAATGGGAACTTGAGGTTTATAATCACCATAGCTCCAAATAAAATCATCTTTAATAATTAGTTCTAAAGGCTGCATTTGTGGCAATGTCTTTTTATCCGTTCCCGGTAAAACAGTACAGCCATCGCTATCAAATTTCAGAGCATGAAACGGACAAACAATTGCACTCGTACCATCAGAATTAGCTTCACACCAACCTTCCGATAACATCGCTCCCATATGAGGACAAATATTTGGTAGAGCTTGAATATTGCCTTTGCTATCTTTCCACATTACATAGTCTTTACCATAAAGAGATATTTTGTGTGGTTTATTTATTTTTAGCATCGATTTATGAGCTAATAACCAAGGCGCACCTTCTAACATTTGGGTTTTGGTTTCTGTTTTCATTGCTGCTGCTACAAATACGGATTACTTTTCTAATAACAATTATTTAAAATTCTCTGAGTAACTAGCTTGTAAATTCTTCCTATTTTTGGATATTCTTGCTATTTATTATATTGAAAGCCGTTTTTCTTCTATTGCCTGTTCCCTATTCTCTAACTTATAAGTAACGCGGCACAAATAAAACTAACTACGTAACGAAAACTAATTAACGCGAAATGTCTGGGATGAGCCGCAGATCCGCTGAATGCAACCGAATACCTCGTCGCAATGACAGAAGGTAATTATATTTATTTATACTCATCTACTTATATTGTTGTAAAAAACTTCTAGGAGTAATCCCAACTAAACGTTTAAAATAACGATGCAGATGACTTTGATCTACAAAACCTACTTTGATTGCTACTTCAGCAATTGACAATTGTCCCCTTTTAAGCAACTCTTTAGCTCGTTCGATACGACAGCGAATTACATATTGATGAGGTGTAAATCCTGTAGTTTGTTTAAATAGCCGTGAAAAATAATGGGGACTCATTTGTACTAAAGTTGCTAATTCATTTAAACTTAAATCGCTGTCGAGATAAGCGTGAATATAATCAATTGTTTGCTGTAATTTATATTGAGGTAGTTTTCCTGCGATACATTCAGAAGTATTTAGATGAGTTGTTGAATAATGCTCTAATAGATGAAGGATAAGAGCATTAATTAAAGTTTCCGCATAAAGACGGCTGCTGGTACCATGTTTGATTAAAGCCGATTTAAGCGCTATTCCTATTTGATGAACGAATGGATCGGAAGTTGCAAACTGCGGTAAAAGTTCTACTTTATCTGGATCTACTACTTCGTAAATAGTTTGAGCAAAAACTGTAGGATCTATCGCGATCGCAACTGAAGCACCTTCCCCATACCATGCTGCTTGATGAGTTGTGTTAGCAGGGACAATAATCAAATCTCCTTGGACATTATGTTCTTCTACGAAACGTCCATCAATTATTCTGTCTGTTTGAATGGTTGATGGAATATCGGTCAAAATTCCAATACAATGCTGCTTGAGAGAATGCTTGGGTAATTCGATTGCTGGTTGTCTGTCGTAAACAATACTAAGGTTGTCCCAGCCAACAGATTGACTCGAAACTAAAGGAGAGCGTTGAAAAATACGTTTATAAGCTTCTTCTTTTTCTTTAGTAAAATCTATTGAAAGAGGCTTTGATGAATTATCCATCATGGTATATTCATATCTACTTAAGAAATCTGATGTTTAATTTATTACAAATACATCTCATATAATCCCACTAATAATGAGATAAATACTTGTTTTTTCGATATGAGTGTATATTTAATTGCTCAAAAATTTGTTTTTAGAATAAAACGCGAATTTTGTTAAATGGTGCCGTTTTTATAGTATTATGTTTATATAGACAGTTTTTTATAATGGGAAGGCAGTCTACTCCTAAAAATTTGACAAAAATTCCCATTATAAATATTTTAGCTTTCTACTTTATAATTATCTCATATTTTGAGCATTAAAAAAAATTTTTCATCAAATAAAAATAAAATCCAAACTATGTTTCAATTTATATTTTATCATTTGAATAAATCTGTGAATAAATAATGAATCAAACCGGATATCAATCAAAAAAAACAGAATTACG
>JBARZF010000311.1:0-7413 GCA_049649675.1 Rivularia sp. (in: cyanobacteria)
CTTCATAATCATCTGTATTCAGAATACTAAGAATAATTTGATAATTAGAATGTCCATCTATATAGAACTTTGTACCATCAATGGGATCGAGAGTTACTAAATAATCATCTTTTTCGCCAAAATCAACAGCACGAAAATATTTTGTATTGGGAGAGCTTTTATATTCTTCCCCGTAAAAACGGATGTTTGGGAAATTGCCTAATAAAGCAACTTCGACAAAATTTTGAATAGCTAAATCGGCTTCAGTCAAAGCAGCAGAAAAAAAGCTTTCCCCACCATCTTTGTCAGGAAGAGCAGCAATTTTCGGTTGTAGGAAACGAGCATAACCCGCTGCTGCTTTTAAATGTGGAAGTAAAGTTTCTAAAATAATCCGAGGTGATGCCATAAAAGGTAATAGGTTAAAGGTCAAAGGTCTGCATGTTAAAGGTTAAAGGTAGGAAGTTGAAATATCTAACTCCCAATCCAAAACATAAACATCCGTTTTTAAAATCTAAAATAAGTTAACTGATAACTGATAACTGATAACTGATAACTGATAACTGTTCACTGTTCGCTGTTTTCGCCGTCTCGTCTGCCTAATTCATAAACTCCGCAACTCATACAGGCTAGAATTCCGGTACTGATACCCCAACTACCTCCTAGACTTATTTCTATAATCCAGTTAGATAAGGCACCAAAGATTAAAAAAGGTATGATGCTGAAAACCGATGCATAGAAAGCGTTTTGTGATTCTCTTGCTTTGCGAGTTTTTTCAAATTCAGTTTCACTGGTATACATAAATCGCTCGGCAAAATTGAACCAGCGGTTTAGCTGTTTTGTTACCCATTCGCTAAGTGGGGAAAAACCGAGATACAATGCTAAAGACCATAAAGTCGCTCCAGCAATGGCTAATGTGTCTATATCGAACCTGAAAGGGAATATATCAGTTAACATAGTTTGCGAAACACCAGAAAATCTTAAATACAGTTGCAAGCTTTATATTATCGCTAACAATAATTCTTTTTAATGTTAGATTTTACAGCATTTGTGACGATTGGCAAAACTTCTCTTCAAGGCTTGCAGTAATGATTACGGTATTTTAGCTAATTCTCGATCCAAATTATGCACCCGTCTCTTGACTATTTATATGTATGGGAAAGTTTATTGTGGGGAACTTTATTACTGGTAATTGATACTTACTTATAGGTTAGTTTGGATCGAGATTGCGGATATTGAATGATTAATCGTCTGACATACGCAAAAATACATAAATCCTATTCATATCATAACAAGGAACTAGAACATATTTAAATCGGTATATTCTCGTCAAGAAGAGTATAAGCAATGCCAGTAATAATCTAATTTTTTTTTAATCAATTTTTATTTCTTAAGTATTATCCCAGATTATTTTTATTTTTCTCAATGCTTTTTAATTAAGTTTTGAGCATTTTTACTGAAGCCAATTATATCTAAAAATCTTTCAAAAAAACATAAAATTACTTACTTGACATTACTATATCTTCAAGTAGGATAATGCAAAGAAAGGGATGCATATACAGGAAATACAGATTAAAGCTAAATTTATCGTAGTTTTTACTTTGACCGTAATATAACTATTAACTAAGTAAAATTTTTAGAATAAAAATATGAATAAACGAATACTCAAATCAAAAATTTTAGCATTTTTTATTGTAGGTTTGACAGCTATATTACTTAGCTCAAATACGGTGAAAGCTGTAGAAAATAACTCTACACTTTTAGCTAAAAATAACGTCTGGTCATCAGCTTCTTTCCCCGTCGAACGTTTTCAAGCTTACACCTCCCCTTTCGGATATCGTCGCTCTCCAAGAGGTGGACGTATGGAGTTTCACAACGGTTTAGATATTGCCGCACCTCAAGGCAGCTACATCCGCAACTGGTGGGGAGGTACGGTGGTTAAAGTTGGCGATCGCGGTGCTTGCGGTACCCATATCATCGTTAAATCGGGTAACTGGAAACACAGCTATTGTCATATGAAAGGAAGGGTACAAAAAATCAACGGTCGTTTTTATATGGTTGACCGTGGAGGTGGGATTAAAATCGCTAAAGGTCAGCAAATACCCGCAGGTTTTAGAATTGGACGCATCGGAATGACAGGACGCACTACAGGCCCTCATCTTCACTGGGTACTCAGATACGGCAAGAATTATGTTGACCCAGCAAAGGTTCTCCGAGCCATGTATTCCAAGCAGCAAGCTACCAACAGATCCAATGTCAATATTACAGGTTCTCAACGGCATCAAATCAAACTTGAAGAATCAAAGCTTATTAATCAGTGAGCAGTTATCAGTGAGCAGTTATCAGTTATCAGTTATCAGTTACCAATTACTAATTACGCTGCTAACTCTATCTAAAAGTTCCAAATAAATTTTAAGAATGAATAATTATAGAAACCCGGTTTTTTGGAAAAATCGGGTTTCTGATTTACAACTAACAACTAACCACTAAGTACTAAGTACTAATCACCAATTTACTTGCTGGTAACTCGGTGTATTCAGAAACTATTTTACGAAACTGTTCGCCTTCTATGGTTTCTTGTTCGATTAATAAGTCAACAAGACGATCTAATAATGCCCGGTTTTCTCTCATAATTTTACGGGCTTCTTGATAGCAAGACTCAGCAATTTCTCGGACTTTTTTATCGATTTGGGTTGCCATGTCTTCGGAATACTCGTTACGATTCCCCCAATCACCACCCAAAAATACATCCCTATTCTGACTTTCTAACGCTACTAGTCCTAAATTGGACATTCCAAACATAGTTACCATTTTCCTAGCTAGATTTGTCACCTGCTTCAAATCGTTACTAGCACCACCTGTAATTTCTTTATCGCCAAAAACTTCGGCTTCTGATGCTCTTCCTCCCAGTGTCATGGTAATATTATCCTTGAGCCAAGCTTTACTATATAAACCGCTATCAATTATCTCTTCATTAGGTGTTTGCTGGGAAAAACCTCCAACTCCACCGGAACGAGGAATAATTGTCACTTTATTTAACGGATCTGCGTTTTTCAAAAGTGTCGCCAGTAAAGCGTGTCCTACTTCGTGATAAGCAATTAACCGCTTTTTCTTACTATCTAACAGCGGATTTAAAGTTAAGCCAATGGTTAACCTGTCGATCGCATCGTCAATCTCGATCTGAGTAATTGCTTCCTTACGTCTTCTCGCAGTCAAAATCGCTGCTTCGTTAAGAAGGTTGGCTAAATCCGCTCCTGTAAAACCCGGAGTACGACGAGCTACAACTTCCAAAGAAACTGAAGGATCTATTTTCTTATTGCGAGCGTGAACCTGTAAAATTGAATAACGTCCTTTTCGATCCGGTGCATCAACTATCACCTGTCTATCAAAACGTCCGGGACGTAAAAGCGCTGCATCCAGTACGTCAGGGCGGTTTGTCGCTGCAATAATAATGATACCGTTGTTACCTTCAAAACCATCCATCTCCGTAAGTAGCTGGTTTAAGGTTTGCTCGCGCTCGTCATTACCACCACCGATACCGGCTCCACGCTGTCTTCCCACAGCGTCTATTTCGTCGATAAATATCAAACAAGGAGCGTTTTCTTTCGCTTTCTTAAATAAATCTCTAACCCTCGAAGCACCAACACCCACGAACATTTCTACAAATTCCGAACCAGAAATACTAAAGAAAGGTACTCCCGCTTCCCCAGCGATGGCTTTTGCAAGTAAAGTTTTACCAGTACCTGGAGGGCCAACCAATAATACACCTTTAGGAATCCTTGCTCCAACAGCAGTAAATTTCTCTGGCTGTTTGAGGAAAGTTACAACTTCACCAAGTTCTTCCTTGGCTTCTTCTATCCCCGCTACATCGTCAAATTTAATCCCAGTTTTGGCTTCTATCTGGAAACGAGCTTTAGATTTACCAAAATTCATCGCTTGAGAAGATGTATTGGCTGTACGACGCAAAAATAGCAGCATCAAAGCAACCAAGGGCAAAATCCACATCAAGTTGAATAACAAAGAAACAGCTACCCTGCTATTCTCAGAATTAATTTCCCCAAAATCAACTTTGTTTTCGACTAATTCATTAATTAATTCGCGATTGTCATCGAGAAGCTTAACCTGTATGGGTTTGTCTGGATCTTTTTCAGCTAAATAAACCTTGGCTATTCTTTCGGCTTCATCAAGCTCTACTCGCTTAACTTCACCCTTATCAATTTTGGAGAGCAAATCGCCATAAGTAAATTCGTTCTCCTGCTTCTGCTGCGCTAAGGCTTGCGTTCCACCCAAAGCCCCAGACAACAGCAAACTGGCTGATAGTATAGAGCTAATAACTTTTCCCTTAAGAACTGAATTTTTAGTTAACGCTTTTTTGTCAAAATTAATCATAGATAGTTGCCCTTTGTCTGTTGCCGTAAGGTGGGGTTAATTTTTATATCCGTAGTCTTCAACAATGCCTTCTAATTGTATTCTCAATAATAAGAGTGTAGCTTCTACAAAAAAATACGTTTCCCATTTTTTTCATCCGATTACCAACTTTTCAGGACGCATACTTCAAAAAAATATAATCAACACATCTTATCGTAACTATTTTTACACATTTTCAACCCATAGCCTCCCTCCCTATAACATCTTATTGTCATAAAAACAACTATTTGACACTATATGTCATTAATCGCTACTATATCCATAGTCGTAATGACTTCAAGTTAATTATAACAAACAAGTATTTATTCAAGTAGATTGGGAGTTAGAGAGGAAATATGGTGAAGATAGTTGGAATAGCTGGCAGTTTGAGAGCCGAATCATATACTCATCAAGCATTGAGTATAGCAGCGCAAAGAGTAGAAGCAATGGGAGGGGAGGTAGAAATTCTGGATTTAAGGCAGATGAAATTACCATTTTGCGATGGGGGAGATGAGTATCTAGAGTATCCAGACGTGAAGAGATTGCAGTCAACGGTGAAGCAAGCCGACGGGTTGATATTAGCGACACCAGAATATCATGGTGGCATGAGTGGAGTGTTGAAAAACGCTTTAGACTTGATGAGCTTTGAAGAATTGTCCGATAAAGTTGTTGGAAGCATAAGTATATTAGGCGGGCAATCGAATAGTAACTCCTTAAATCAAATGCGTATTGTCATGCGCTGGGTACACGCTTGGGTGATTCCCGAACAAATTGCCATCGGACAAGCTTGGAAAGAATTTGACAAAGAAGGTAAACTTTTAGACGAAAAATTGTCTCAACGCCTGGATAAATTTGCGGAAAGTTTAGTTGAAAATACTCGGAAATTGCGAACAACTGGGTAATTGGGGATTGGGGATGGGGCATTCTGTAGAGACGCGATATATCGCGTCTCTACAAGATTTTTGGTTATCCAACAAATTTACCGTTCCCTATTTCCTGCTCCCTAATAAAATAAAAGAATCACGTACTGCTAATTTAATAATTATGAATATTGCTTTTGAATTAGACCTTGATAACATCAATTTAACTGACGAGCAGTTTTTTCAGCTTTGTCAAAATAACCCAGACATGAGATTTGAGCGCACGGCTTCGGGAGAATTAATTATTATGTCACCAACAGGAAGTATCACTGGCGATCGCAATGCCGATTTAACTTATCAGTTAAGAGGTTGGAATCGGAAATATAAACTTGGGAAAACCTTCGATTCTTCAAGTGGTTTCAAACTTCCTAATGGTGCAGAGCGCAGCCCGGATGCGTCTTGGGTGAAAATGGAAAGATGGGATGCTTTGACGGAAGATGAAAAGGAAAGATTTGCTCCCTTGTGTCCCGATTTTGTAGTTGAATTAATGTCTCCCAGCGACACTTTGGAGAAAACCAGAGCCAAAATGAAAGAATATATGGAAAATGGCGCTTCTTTAGGTTGGTTAATTAATCGCAAGCAGAAGCAAATAGAAATTTATCGTCAGAATCAAGAAGTTGAAATTTTAGAATCTCCACAAACAGTTTCGGGGGAAGATGTTTTACCAGGGTTTGTTTTGGATTTAGAAGAAATTTGGTAAACAGTTAGCAGTTAACAGTTATCAGTTACCAGTTATCAGTTATCAGTTATCAGTTATCAGTTACCAGTTAGGAGTGAAGAGGCGCGGAGTTAAAAATTAAAAATTAAAAATTAAAAATTCTACCCCCTCTCCCCCCTCTACCCCCTCTCCCCATTTCCATCACCCAATTTACTTACTCACTCCAGCAGTTAACACTTCACAACCATCTTCGGTGACTAAAACATCATCTTCGATACGAATACCGATTCCCATCCATTTTTGATCTACTTGCGGCTGATCTTCTGCTGGTTTGGCTCCTGGTACAATGTAAATTCCGGGTTCTACTGTTAAAACTTGTCCTGGTTGGAGAATTAAGGGGTTATCTTTACCGTGCTGGTAAACTCCGACATCGTGAACATCTAAACCCAACCAATGCCCGGTACGATGCATATAATAAGGTTTGTATTTTTCTTCTTCGATTAATTTATCAACTTCACCTTTGAGAATACCGAGTTCAACCATTCCTTCCACAAGTACCCGTAATGCGGTATCATGAATTGAACTGTAGGCATTTCCCGGCTTTACTTGTGCGATCGCCTGTTTTTGGGCTGATAAAACTAATTCGTATAAAATCTTTTGTTCGTTGGTGAATTTTCCTCCCACGGGAAAGGTGCGGGTAATATCGGAGTTGTAATAATCATAGGAACAACCAGCATCAATTAACAGTAAATCTCCATCTTGCATTTGACGGTTATTTTCGATGTAGTGGAGAATGCAGGAATTTGCACCAGATGCGACAATAGAAGGATATGCTGGTCCTAATGCACCATTTTTTCTAAAAATACGCTCCATCTCTGCTTGGATTTCGTATTCATAAATTCCCGGCTTCGCCATTTCTTGAGCTACATTATGGGCTTCTACGGCGATATCGGCAGCTTTTCGCATTTTATTTAACTCAAGTTCGCTTTTAACTAAGCGCATACCATGTAGAATTGTACAGGTATCTTGAATTGCTGTGGGGCCGGTACCGCGTTTGGGATAAGTGCGTAATAATCTTTGGTAATGGGTGATAACAGTTTCGTTAAAAGGTTTGTCTCTGCCCAAACGATAATAAATTTTGTCTGCGTTTAGTAAATATTGGGGTAATTTTTCGTTTAATTCGTTGATGGGGTAAGCTTCGTCAGCACCGTATTTTTCTTTGGCTGCATCAACCCCAGTTACATAACCGCTCCAAACTTCTTTAGTAATATCCTTTGGTTGAACAAATAATATAAACTTGTGTTCGTCGTGGTGAGGAGCTAAAACCGCTACAGCTTCCGCTTCATTTAATCCAGTTAGATAGAAAAAATCGCTATCTTGCCGGTAAGCATATTCTACATCATTATGCATCACAGCCATAGGGGCACTGCGAAAAATTGCCGTACCGTTACC
>JBARZF010000312.1:0-3846 GCA_049649675.1 Rivularia sp. (in: cyanobacteria)
GATGCTGCTGCAACTACGGGTGTTCCGGATAGCATGGCTTCTACAATGACTCTTCCAAAGGGTTCGGGAGAAGTTGAAGTATGGGCAACTAAGTCACAAGCCGCCATTAAAAGGGGAATATCGTTACGAAAACCTAAAAATTTAACTCGGTTTTGTAGTTGTAATTGATCAATTTGCTGATGTAGCTGTTTGACGTAATCTTGTTCGCCAAATAAAGCATCTCCAACTAAAATCACCGCGACTTCTGGCGGACATTTTGCGAGTGCTTCAATTAATATATGCTGTCCTTTCCAAGGTGCAAGACGGCTGAAGTGTCCAACGATAAATTTATCTTCTAGTTCTAATTTTTGTCTCAGTTGCTTGATATCAGATTCTTGACTTATATATTTTTGCGGGTCAAAACCGTTGTAAACTATTTCTACTTTATCGGCTTTTCCACCGGCTTCGATAAAGGCTTTTTTACTAGCTTGAGAATTAACAATAACTAACGACGCACGATTTGCTAACGTAACCGAAATATTGCGGTTGGTTTTACTAAAGTGTTCTGGTGAAAGAATATCGTGTAAATGAAATAGCAAAGGGCGACGGCTAAAAATGCTTGCGATCGCACCGACAACTAATGCTTTTTGAGTATTAGCGTAAATTAAGTCATAGTTTCGGGCAATTTTTACAACCTTGCTAATTAAAGGTGCAAGTTGAGTAATACTTGCTAATCCTTGAGTAAGAGAACTTTCTTTTTTTACCTGTATGGCTTGATTTGTTAAAACCTGTACCGGAATATGATTTTTTGCTAATAAATCCTTAAAAGAGCCATCAGCAAACAATCCTACCAAGCAATTGTTTTGATAAGGTTTTGCAATATCTATTAAACATAATTCGGCACCACCGGGTTTACCGCTTTGGTCTAAAAATAAGATTTTCATGTTTTATAATTGGGAACGGGCATGGGGAATAAATAGTTAGGAGTTAGGAGTTTAAAGTAGTAAGTAGAGAGTAAAGAGTAGTAAGTATTTAAATGTTCTCTCCCTATCTCCCCATCTCCCTATCTCCCCATCTCCCTATCTCCCCATCTCCCCTTCTACCTAATCTCCTGCCCTAATATTACTTTTCTAACCTCTTGAGCAATTTTATCCCAGTCGAAGTTGTTAACCGCATATTCGCGACACTGTTGTCGTGAAGGTTTGGTTATTTCTCCCAAAAATACCTGTTCTAATTTCTTCGCAATAGAGTTTACTTCAGTAGAATCGGTAATTAAATCGGGTGAAAATGGTTCGAGAATTTCCGGCATTCCACCTACGGGGGTACAGATAACGGGAGTGCCGCAAGCGAGGGATTCTACTATTGCTAAACCAAAACCTTCAAAAGATTGTGAAGGCATGATTGATAAGTCTGCTGCTTGATATGCTACTGGTAAAAGTTCGTCGGGTAGAAAACCTAAAAATTTAACGTTGTCTTCGAGTCCCAATTCTGTAACAATTTGCTTTAAGCTGTTTTGTAACGGCCCTCTTCCGGCGATCGCTAAGTAAATATTAGGAATTTTTGGTTTAATTTGAGCTATGGCTGTGAGTAATTTATCAAGTCCAACGCGATGTACTAAACGTCGAGATGTAAATATAGTTGGACGTTCACAAGACCATCCTAACTTGGTACGTGCCTCAGTAATCGATAAGTCAGGTTTGAAGCGGTTAATATCTACTCCACCGGGGATTACATGAATTTTTTCCCAAGGAATTTGGTATTTTTGATGCAGAACATTACCAAATGCTTTACTTAAAACAATGAAGCGATCGCAGCGTTTATAAGTTGTTTGTTCTACGAAGGATTTTTTGAGTAAAGCAGTGATGTTACCAACCCCTTCTTCCTGAGATTCTGATGCCCAAGGACCGTGAAAATTAAAGGTTATTGGCACATCTGCGGGGATTAAGTCTAATATTGGCAGACTATATAAGGCAAAATGCAAGTTTACTGCATCTGGCTTAGTTATTCTGGTTTTTTTAAAGTTATTCCTCACCATCCACAATCTTTGTAATATGCTCGTATCGGGTGGGGCTAGATTTGTCATTTTGATGGGTAAGTTAGTTTCATCCTCTGGTAAACCAACCCCACATAATTCTACTTGGTCTTTATTCTCTGCTAATCTCAGTGTCAGATCGTAAACGTACCTTTCCAATCCTCCAGGGGTTTTGGGAAACCAACCCAAACCCAAACAAAGTATTGATGCTGGCTTTACAGATGTATAATTTATTTCATCACAGATCACTTTTGCTGCTCCCATACGAATAAGAAAAATATCCTATAATTTCAGTCTTTATATCTACTAGGGCTTACTTCATACGGTTTTGTCAATATCTATATATATTGCTCAAACTATATAATCCGTATAACTTTAACTTGTTTATAGCTTTTTGCACCTGTTTTTTGAAGAATTGATAATTAGATAAAATGATGCATACGGTTAAATAGTAACGTTCTAAATTATTAATATCTAGCAATTAATTACTATAAAGCTATTTAGGAGGAATTTGTTTATCGTCATATATATGTATAGAAAATAACTTAAACGTCTCGGGATGAATAATACGATCCATTTTGATCTTTAATGTTGAAAATAATTAGTTCTTATTTAAAAATCTTGTGTTAATTTGATGAATTTTGTGTAAAACAAATACAAGGAAAGCGATTAATTATTATTCTTGTTGATGAAAGCCGAATTATAAAGCTGTAGCTGTACATGAAGTATAAGGTATTTAGGGGGAGGGAATATTTACTTTTTACTATTTTTACTTATTTCTCATCCAAACTTTTAAATTTATTTAAATATGATACCTACCAAATTAGATTGTTTCTAATGATTCCATATGGATTATAGGCTATTTTACAGACAAACAGTATTTATAAATATGATTTATCCATATATTGTAAAACTGAAACAAGGTGAAAATTTATTGTTTGCATCGAGAATTATAATAGATCAAGTTGATTCTGGCTTTACAAATGGGAATAATTAATAATTAAGATAGTTTATGAAAAATAAATTAGTAACAAAATTTGGCATATTTATCCAAAGTCAAACAAGTAAAATAACAACTTTTGTTTCACATCTTCAGAATCTATTTAAGAGCGGAAATATTAGATATGGTGGAACTGAGAAATTTCTATTAATTTTAAGCGTTGCTTTAGCGACTTCGATTATAGTTGCAATTCATTTCGATGGAAAAATAACCCCAGCTGCTTCTTCAACTCGCTATACAACTTCGTGGATTGGTAATAGTTTCGGTGGTGGTGATAAATGGGTACAAATCCAAATTAGTGGAATGTATGTGGCTCCGGATGGAACAATTTACACAAATAGTGAGTGGGATGAAGCAGGTAGAGAAGTTGGGATTTATCGAAACGGGGATGTAGTCGGAAAAGCGGAGGATTTGCACGGTTGGGGAAGAAGTGGTGGAGTTGCGATTACTGCGGATAAGAAATACATCTATGTCGCGATGGAACAATCGGGGATCGACCAAAAGAAAGATGGTTTTCCACCAAAAGGAACGAATTGGTATTGTGTAAGAAGGTACGATTTAACGGGTAAAACGGCTCCTTTCCCAAATGGTAAGGGGTGGGATAAAAGTATGTTAATTGTTAGTCAAAAAGATGAATTAACTGGGCTGAATACTGTCGGTAAAGAATTATTTGTCAGCGATAGTGCGGCGAATAAAGTGCGCGTATACAATACCGATACGATGCAAGAGTTACGTAGTTTTAATCTCGCAAAACCCGGAAATATTGCTGTCGATAGAACAGGTAATTTATGGATAATCCAAAATAATCAAGTTGTAAATTATTCAAAACAAGGAA
>JBARZF010000313.1:0-1894 GCA_049649675.1 Rivularia sp. (in: cyanobacteria)
GAATTAAAGCACTGATTATACTTGGATAGAAAAATATTGATATATATAAATCTATCAAAGCTAAGTTTCAAAACAAAAAGGTAATCTAAAAGAGTTTGATAATATCGACATTTATATAAATTAAGATTGCTTGACTGATAACTGGTAACTGTTCACTGTTCACTGTTCACTGTAAAGCTCTTGCATGATGACGAATATGATCTTCTATAAAAGTGGAAATGAAATAATAACTGTGGTCGTAGCCTTGCTGATAACGTAGATTTAAAGGTTGATTAACTTCCTTACAGGCTTTTTCAAATATATTTGGAAGCAATTGCTGCTGTTGAAGAAATTGATCGTCGTTACCTTGATCGATTAAAATTTCACCATTAAAACCAAATTGCTTGATTAATTCACTTGCATCATATTCGCGCCAAATTTCTCTGTTTTCACCTAAATAATTATTCAAACACTTTTCTCCCCAAGCGCACTGCATAGGTGCAGCGATAGGTGCAAAAGCTGAAACAGATTTGTATTTTTGGGGGTTCCGTATGGCACAAACTAAAGCTCCATGTCCGCCCATTGAATGACCAAATATACTTTGTTTATCTTGTTGTATCCGAAAATTAGCAGCGATTAAATCGGGTAGTTCTTTGACAACATAGCTATACATTTTGTAGTGTGATGACCAAGGTTTTTCGATTGCGTCAACGTAAAAACCCGCACCTGTACCGAAATCGTAGTCATCATCTTCGCCCTTTATTCCTGTATTACGGGGGCTGGTATCTGGGGCAACTAAAATTAAACCATGTTCTGCTGCATATTTTTGCGCTCCGGCTTTAACCATAAAGTTTTCTTCGGTACAGGTTAAACCGGAGAGAAAATAAAGAATTGGTAAGCTTTGGGATTCAGCTTGGGGTGGTTGGTAAACGCTGAAGCGCATTTCACCATTACAGTTAGCTGACGAATGAGAGTAAAAACCAAGCTTTCCACCAAAGCTTTTATATTCGGAGTTGAGGTTGAGAGACATGAAATATTTCGGACTATCTTTTTGCTGCCATTAGTCATCCTATATCATTTCGCAGTTAGCAGTGAATGGGGAGTAGTTAAAAGAAAAGATGTATCTAAAAGCTAGTGAGTGGTCTGTCCCATTAATTTTGCTGGGTAAAAGAAATGTAGTGGGAGCGTCTCGCTCCCTCGTAGTATCGCTTTCTATTCGCAGCTAGCGCTCCCTCGTAGTATCGCTTTCTATTCGCAGCTAGCGAGCAAGATGCTCGCACTACCGAATAACTTATGTGGTGTACTACTAGTAGTAACTGCTCACTGTTAACTGCTCACTGTTAACTGTTAACAGTTAACTGACTCTTGTTCTTGCTTTTATTCTTTCGTGTCTTCTATCGGGTAATTCTTTCATCCCAACTTCTTTAATTTCTAAATTTTCTAAACATATTTGTTGTTCTTGTGGTCGTTCGTGTTCTACAACAAATACATTTGAATACAAATTAGCAATTATCTGTTTTCCTTGTTGCGTTAAAGATAAGTAACGCAATCCATCCTTTATATAAGGATAAACGCCATTCCAATAAAACTTTGGATAGTTGTTCCGCAAATCAGCAGGATTGTGATAGCCCAAAATTTTATTCATCCCAGTTTCTTCAAACTCGTAGAATAAAGAAGTAATTTTCTTTAAGTAACGCGGATCGCTTAATTGTCCAATTAAATCGGCAGCACGTACTAAGCCTGCATAATTATTAGTTTCTTGATGGTCTTCTGCTGCGGGTACGGGGAAGCGAGTTAATTCTATATTGGATTTTATCACTTCAGAATCAATTAATTTATGACCCCCGAAACGCTCGTCAATAAAAAGTTTTGCTCTGTCAACGTGATATGGTGTAAGACTTGCATCTGAAGCACC
>JBARZF010000314.1:0-1626 GCA_049649675.1 Rivularia sp. (in: cyanobacteria)
CACTTGCCGGTCTTCAAGCAGCAAAAGCAGCAGGTATGAAAGTAGTCGGAGTTGCCAATACATATCCATTTCATATGCTACAGCGTCAATCCAATTGGACTGTAGATTATTTAAATGAGTTGGAATTTGAACGAATCAAAGAACTTTATTCTCTTGATGATGGGGAGCAGGGAGTAGAGGAAGTATAGCAAGCTTCCTGAGTTGGCTTTATCAAAATGGCTTGTAGATCGATCTTTGAATTAGATTTTGAGCGATCGCCATTTCGATTACCCTTCTTATTTGACTGATGGAGAATTTGAAAATTCTTGTAGGGTGTGCTAGACGTACTGCTATATAAAGGTTTGGCATCCAATCTCAATGCGTCGCACCATCTGCAATTGCTGCTTGAAGGTAATTTTTTAATGCATATGTTTAGCCTCAAATCCAGATTTTTTTTTAACAATAAACACCCTTTTATTCCCAACGCGCTCTATAATCACCTACCTCTATGAAACCTCTTTCCTCAGCGCGTGCGTCAAGCATCGGTTTTTTTATCGGCAATCGTAAAGCCGGGAAGGGAGTAAAGCAGGAAAGAAATTAATTACATATAATCCCAACTGATATTGCATTCAAATTTTAATTAAATATTCCGATACATATAACTTAACTTATTGAAACATTACGCAATAAATTTCCAGCTTATTGATGCTATTATCAATAATACTACAGCACAATAGTAGTTACAAAGTGTAATACCTATTGATATGCTTGCGAAAGTAATTCGTAATTTTAATTTTGTCACTTCAAAGCCGGAAAACTCGTTATTTATTTGTAGTACGCAGCCTGTTTATTAATACTAATTTTGGTAGTTTACAAAAGTTAATTTAAACATTGTTACATAACTTCACTTTAGATAAAAGTCTATTTGATTTAAAAAAATAAAATGTGAGATGATATAGGGTTTTGCGTATAGTTTTTTTGCTTTGACGAAGCTTAAAAAAATATCTCGATGAAACTTCTTTCCTCAACGCTGTGTGTGTCATTTTAGTTATCAGTTATCAGTTATCAGTTATCAGTTATCAGTTATCAGTTATCAGTTGTAAGGTATCAGTTGTAAGGTATCAAATTTATAGGAATGGCATCTCCACCGACAGGGACTGCAAAAAAAAGGCGGATTGGATACATACCTTGCGAAATTAATGTAGTGGGAGCCAGAAAGCTTCCTGGTGATAACGAGGGAGACGCTCCCACTTCTGGCGGCGTTTGTGGAAAAACGAACCCGTTAAATTTAATGCAATCGGCTACTATTATTCTACAAAAGGAACAAAGGCTCGTGCGATCGGTCATTTCTGCAATGTCAATAAAAATCGGAAAACGCGCAAATCTATTTGCGACTCCCGAACAAAAATTGTTCTCAACCTGACTTTACATATACCTTTGCGTAGCGATATGCTTTTGCGGTTATTAGTTTGTTTATTATAAGGATATTTTCTCTAAAAATATTATGGCTCAATCAAAAGAATCATCACAAAAACCGAGTGCAATTAATCTTGTTTTTGTTGGTTTTATTGCAGTTGCGATTATTTTTGCAGCTTATACAAATAATATGGAAGCTGTTACCAAAGCCAGTTTTGAGTCGGCAAAAAC
>JBARZF010000315.1:0-2936 GCA_049649675.1 Rivularia sp. (in: cyanobacteria)
ATGAAGCCCCCAACCCTGGCTCACCTCCTGGAGAAGGAGGAGAGCGCGGTTTATTTGGGGATAATTATCAAGGTGTAGTGGAAGTCGAATTTTCCCCTTCTAGAGCTTTAGCTTTACGTTTGCAGTACAGCGGTGGAGAAGTATTTGATAACCGTTTTGAAGCAATCGGAGCCAATTTAGAAGTTACCCTTGCCAAGAAGTTTGGTATATTTGGACGCTATGGTTACAGTAATTATGACAATACTCGCTTCGGCGATATTAGTCCCAATTATTGGATGGCTGGAGTTGCATTTAGAGACTTATTTACCAGAGGAGCTTTAGCTGGCGTTGCAGTTGGACAGCCTTTTATAGCAAACGAAATCGGCAATTCAACTCAGACAAATTACGAAGCATTTTACAACTATCCGATTAGCAGAAACGTGCAAATTACACCCACACTGCAAATAATTGAAAACGCCGCAAATCAAGATGCTAACGGTACGATTTATACCGGAACGCTGCGGACGACTTTTTCGTTTTAGAGAGGGGGGGGAGAGGGGGTAGAGGGGGTAGAGGGGAAAAAAATGGTTAGTAGCTAGGGAGCAAGATGCTCCCACTACAAATTGTTCTATAATTCTCAACTCCTAACTCCGCGCCTCCTAACTCTTAACTATCCCCCATGCCCAATCCCCAATTACCCATTACCAAATACCAAATATAAAAATGACTCAAACTTTAACAAAAAATTGGTCTGCGATATTGCAACAATTACTTTCGGGTGAATCTCTGGAAGTTTCTCAAGCTGCGGATTTGATGCAAGGTTGGCTAACGGAAAGTATTCATCCTTTGTATTCTGGTGCTATTCTGGCGGCTATTCAAGCTAAGGGTGTTTCTGTTGAGGAGTTGTTGGGAATGGTAGAGGTTTTACATTCTCAGTCTGTTAAACCATCTCAAGAAATTGTCCGAATAGGGGATTTACCTTTTATTGACACTTGCGGTACTGGTGGAGATGGAGCTTCAACTTTTAATATTTCTACAGCAGTTGCTTTTGTCACGGCGGCTTGTGGGGTGAAGGTTGCCAAACACGGAAATCGTTCTTCTTCGGGTAAAACTGGCTCTGCTGATGTGTTGGAAGCTTTGGGTGTTAATCTTAAAGCCGATACGCAAAAAGCTACAGCTGCTTTAGAATCTGTGGGAATGACCTTTTTGTTTGCTCCAGATTGGCATCCAGCACTTAAGAAAATTGCACCGTTACGAAAAGCTCTCAAAGTCCGCACTGTATTTAATTTACTAGGCCCTTTACTCAATCCTCTCAAACCTACGGGACAGGTTATTGGCGTTAATAATCCGATTTTGATCGAAACCTTTGCTAAAGTTCTCTATCAGTTGGGAACTCGTCGCGGTGTTGTACTCCACGGCAGGGAGAAATTAGACGAAGCTGGTTTGGGAGATAAAACAGATTTGGCTGTATTATGCAATGGAGAAATACAGATACTGGAATTAGAACCTCAAGAATTGGGTATTAGCCCAGCACCAATTAGCACCATCAAAGGTGGGGAAGTTAAAGAAAATGCAACCATACTAAAATCTGTTTTACAAGGTAAAGGAACTCAGCAGCAGCAAGATGTTGTGGCTTTAAATACTGCTTTGGCATTGTTTGTAGGTGAGGCTGTTGTAGATAAGGGTGATTATTCGCAGACTTTTGCTTCGGCTGTGGTGTTGGCGAAAGATGCGTTGAAATATGGGGAGCCTTGGAGGAAATTAGAAGAATTGGCGGGGTTTTTGAAGTAGTTTAATCGCGAAATCGCCCGCAGCCTCCAAGGCTGGGGCTACAGTAATCGAAAAAAGAGTTTTTGATTTGTAATTTGAGTCAAGTTGAGTAAGAGTTTTGGTTCGGTTATTTTTAACTGTTCCGATAAGGGAATAAAACCCAAATATGATAAAAATAAAAGGCGATCGCTCTGTTGTCATAAAGGGATATCGCATTTTTTAAGCAACTTTTGTCAAGTATCTAAAGTCTTAAAAAAATAATATGAATAAATTTTCCGGCTTAATTTTGGTTCTGTATATGATGATTATGGGGTGCGATCGCAATACTATAACTAACACCTCTGGAACCTATTTTTTTTATAAAAAGCAATGGCAGCAAACTTGAGATCAAACCGTAAAAATTAACTGTTCCGATAAGGGAATGAAAGATAGTTACAATACCGATGATGCGATGTTGGATTACTTCTTTTCTCTGCGCTCTAGAAAGGTTTTTCTTTCGGTAATCTTAAGCGCGGGAAGCAAGTAATCATTTAATTTGGAGCAACACAACAATGAGATGCAATGTTGGGTTACGACGCTTCGAGCAATTTTTGGTTAAAATCTATTATTCTTCGTGCGTCTAACCCAACCTACATACTTCAATGCAAACTAATCCAACTAAGGGGGGACCTGGGGCTACGGTAATTGAAGACTTCGACAACCCGATAACTCCTTTGGTATTTGAACAAGTTCCTTTTGCTGGTGTACCGGAAGGCGTTTATAGTGGTGTAAGTCTTGCTATGACAACGCCGGAGGGTTCTCTAATTTATAATCCTTCTACTAAAACAGCCGATTTAATTTGGCCTGAGAATACAGCTAACAATCAAAAAATTAAAAAGGCTAATCTTGATTTTTTCCAACGACTAAACGAAGCTAACGGTACAACTTTAGCTCAACAACCAGATGATAGTCTTACCGCTCATCCCCTTGGTGGTGCAACAATCGGCGGTGTATGCAGTCCTTACGGTAGAGTTCGCGGTTATCGTAATTTGTTTGTTGTTGATGGTGCTTTTATCCCTGGCTCTACAGCCTGCGCCAACCCTTCTCTTACCATAGCGGCTTTAGCGGAACGTAATATGGATAGATTTCTTAACAGATACCGCAAACGTGATTATTAAGGAGTAATTAATGGTTTGTAGTAGCGGGGG
>JBARZF010000316.1:0-8266 GCA_049649675.1 Rivularia sp. (in: cyanobacteria)
GTGTCGGATAAAATCGAGTTTGAGCTAATGCTAAATCCTCTTCTACTTGTTGCAAATTATTTAAAACCTGTTGCACCCCAGTAGAACTTTTCAGAGAATCTGTATTGATAGCATCCTGAAAATTCATACCCACCTTTTCCCGAAGGCTTTGCACGCGAGCCTTTACTTCAGAATAGGCTACTTTTGTTTCAGTTATTTTAGTCTCTAATTCTTTCTGAGTTGCTACAGCGTTTCTAGATTCTTCTCCTAACGAAATCACATTATTCTGCTGTTGAAAGCGACGTAAAGCTTGTTCTATTTTACGAACGTTAGCTTCCGTTTCGGGCAGTTGTCTGGCAATAAAATCACCAGCAGCAACAGCAGCGGCTCTATTTGTCTGTACATTGTTTTCCATATACAGTTTCATCAACTCATTAACAACCGCTTCTGCTTCTTGAGGATTTTTAGCTTCATAAGAAACTTGTAAAACATCAGTTGCCGGAATTGCTGTAAGATTAATTTGTTCTGCAAGTTTCTTCGGTTGCAGCGGTACACCATCATCATCTTTGAGATTTAAGTTTTTGATTGTTTTAATCAAAATCGGTTTGGAACTAATTACTTCTATCTCTGTATTTATAGGGCTACTTTTTATATCTAAACCTTCTAACTGTCCAATCGGCTCTCCTAACCCCGTCAAAGCAGAAGTTTGGTTAAACTTTTTGATTAAAAGCTTACCTTCAGCCTCAAAAACTGGCTGTTTCAAAGTTCCCAATATTCCTGCGACTCCAACTGAAATCGCAAATATAAATGTAGCAGGTAGCCAACGTCGCTTGATTATGTACCAAAATTTTTGTAAATCTAAATCTACTGATTCTCTAGATTCCATAATTAATTAAATAATATATAAAATTTAAAATGTAACATTTACAAATAAATTAGTTTGAAAACATAATCTATTTATGACATCGCTTTAAGCATTAATAGTTTTGTAATTATCAGAGATATCATTTATACTGAAGCTTAACTTTATTTATAGGTCACACTCTACCGGAAAACTACGGAAAAGTTTATTTTTAGCTTTACTGACTAATATGAAAAATCAAAAATTAAAAATTAATCTACATAAATACTTAAGTAGATTAACGTAAATTGATAGTTAGCAAAAAATTATGTGGCTATAGCCGTACTAATACTGGCAGCAGTTTAATTATCATAGGTTTGTGGTAACGCCGTCAGGCTTGCCATAGGCTAGATGGCGCGACTACAAACTTTAATTACCCTTCAAAACTAATCAAACCAACCAATACTTCTCTATTATTTATTAATATTCAATGTTTTCGCATTCCTTATTCCCCATAATTGAGAAAACCCCCTCTTTGAAAGGGGGCTTGGGAAATCTAACCGCGTTAAGTACTTAGTTGAACTTTCAATCAGCCATTTTGCTTAGTTTTTTTCAACATTGTATATAAATTTAATCTTGATGATGTGACATTAACGTGACACAACTCATACTATCTAAATAAAAGATTACCTGAATGTTTTAAATTAATGCTTTAAAAAATAAAAATAGATTAAAAAAACTTCTATCTATAATATTCATAGGGGAAAGTTTCCCCATGAATACTTTAAATCCACAGCCTTTAATACGCATCTTCAACTTCCAATTGAGCAACAGTTACAGCATTGAAAGCAAATGCTGCAACCATTGGTATCGGACACCTTAACCAATAAGTAACACCTGCGGCTAACATTGTGGCGACTACTGCTGCAATAGACCAAATACGCTCTTCACAAGTCAATCCTCTTTCGGCTTTAATTCCTCTGAGTACTTTTGCTGGAATTGGCTCCGGCATTACCGCACCAGGAGGAAAAGCCCAGAAGTTATTACAGCGCTCTATATATAGATCCGTCCAACCATTATCTTCACACCACTGGTTGATCCATTCATCGTTGTAATGTCTCATCGGATTGCTAACAAGTCGATTGAAGTTCTTCAGCATAAATTTTCAGATAATAATAAATAGAATTTTCACTTATTAATACTTACAGTTAACAATTCTCTACTCGAAGAGTTATAACTATAAAATATGAAGCTTTGTAAAGACAATACTGTTGCTTGCAACAGAGCAAAACAAAGCTTTCACTAATTACAAGACTAACAGCACTTCCCTAATTCCTCGATCAAATGATAATAAACTTTATCTATTCGCTTCAAAGTAAATTTTTCTCAACAATTTTGATATCTAAAAGCAGATTTTATTGAAGAAATGTAAAGTTGTTGGAGATGCAAATCAATTGAAGCTAAAAAAAAATTTAAGATTTGAACGAGAATGCGTCATTATCAATAAGCAGAACGATAAATTCGGTTACTTGTCAAGGTGTATCATCCGATAAAAAGCTGTGGAACTTAAGTTGTGTAACGACAAATGATGTAAGCTGAATTGAAGGTGTAAAGATGTTTGAAGCTGTTGATTTTACCGATGTAATTTTAGACGGAGCGCAAGTTGAATGACTTTGCAAAAAAGCTAGCGGTACGAACTCTAAAACTGGTGTATAAACTCGTTATTCTTTGGGATGCAAATGAAGCGTATTGGTGTAATTGGTGGCGGACAATTAGCATTAATGATGGGTACTGCTGCCCAAAAGCTGGGTGTAGAATTAATTGTACAAACTCCTAATGCTAACGATCCGGCTGTTAGTATTGCTAGCAATACTATTTTTGCGGCAGTTGATGATGCTACTGCTACGGCTGAGTTAGCAAAGCAATGTGATGTTATAACTTTCGAGAATGAATTTATTGATATACAAGCTTTATCCAAACTAGCTACAGATAAAGTGTGTTTTCGTCCTCGGATAGAAGCACTTTCTCCTCTTTTAGATAAGTATCATCAACGCTGTTTTCTACAAAATTTAGGTATCCCAGTTCCTAAATTTACATTACCAGAATCATTATTTGCTGTATCATCTTCTCAAACAGCACAAAATACAAAAATTAATAATTCAGAAGAATGGCAGTTAAGCTTCCCTGCTGTACTAAAAGCTCGCCGTCATGGTTATGATGGTCAAGGAACCTTTATCATTAAAGATTTAACTAGTTTAGAAGAAAAGCTGTATCAACAGAATCCGGAAACAAACCAAAGAAATAATTCAATTGAATCTCATTTTTTATTAGAAGAATTTATTCCTTTTGAAAAAGAATTAGCTGTAGTTGCAGCGCGTTCGACAAGTGGCGAAATTTCTACTTTTGTAGTAGTAGAAACCCAACAAGAACAACAAGTTTGTCGGCGAGTTATTGCTCCTGCTGACATCAGTCTCCAGACAGAAAAAACTATCAAAGATATTGCTTGTACCATACTTGGCAATTTACAAGTAGTAGGGGTTTTTGCTATAGAATTATTTTTAACGAATAGCGGTGAAGTATTAGTAAATGAAATAGCACCTCGAACCCATAATTCCGGGCATTTTTCTATTGATGCTTGCTTTACTTCGCAGTTTGAGCAGCAGTTGCGAGTTGTGTCCGATTTGCCTTTAGGCAACGTAGCAATGATTTTACCTTGTGCTATTATGGTAAATTTATTAGGTTATGAAACGCG
This sequence comes from Rivularia sp. (in: cyanobacteria), assembly GCA_049649675.1. Taxonomy (GTDB): domain Bacteria; phylum Cyanobacteriota; class Cyanobacteriia; order Cyanobacteriales; family Nostocaceae; genus Rivularia. The sequence continues at coordinate 3,573 of JBARZF010000316.1, forward strand.
AAAAAGCAACTATAGCGATCGGCGCTCTGAATTAGCAAAAATTCCAGGAGCGCACGTTCATTGGTATGGTAAATCAGAATCTCGTCCCGGACGCAAGCTGGGACACATTACGGTTTTATTTGATAAATTAAATCGTGATGAGGCGATGACAATTGCCAAAAATATAGAGTCTATATGGTATTCTTAATAAATTAGTGTAGCAAGTAAAAATATTTTTTTTAATTTACTACTTTATTTACTACACAACATCATTTTTGAAAGCTATAATGGGTTTGTTGAACTGCAACGTTGGTGACTGCCATACAGTTTTGTGATCTATGATTTTTATGATATGGGAACCGAACAGTTTCGTGGCAGTAAACCGGGCATGTACCCGGAAACTTTAAATGAGGCATTAGGTTCCCCCCTGGTTTAACCAGGTCATAAACTTAGGTAAAACGGCGTTGCGGTGAACACAAATTACAAAGCTCCTAAAATCACTTTTCGATTTAAGGAGCTTTGTTTTTGTATATTTAGAAAATTGGGAATTGGGAATTGTGTCTAGTTTATTCGCTATAGCCGTAGTTAATATGCTGACTTATTGTAAAAATAAATCTATAAAGCGCACTATATATAATTTCTACAGTAATTGATTAGGCCTTTTCTATTTTTTCCTTTGTTTTCTCTTAAAAAGTTGCTCTTGGGGTTTACCCCTTCACCGCACTTTTCCCTGTCCCCTGTCTCCTGTTGCTTGTTTTCCAAATATTTAATCAGCATACTATGTACGAAAAAAGCATTTATTTAATGTAAATCAAAGCTGATAGAATTGTTTAATATACTTATACCAATAAATAGTAGCGTGTTTCCAGCCTCAGTCTTCAAAATAGGCAACGGGTTAACATTGATTCACCAAGAAATATCTACTACCCCCGTAGTTGTGGCAGATGTTTGGGTTAAAGCGGGAGCCAACTTAGAACCAGAATCTTGGTGTGGAATGGCTCACTTTTTGGAACATATGATTTTTAAAGGTACCGAAACCCTAAAAGCGGGGGTATTTGATAAAACAATTGAATTCTTAGGTGGGGTAAGTAATGCTGCCACTAGTTATGATTACGCTCATTATTCACTGACTACAGCTGCTACTTATCTCGAAGAAACTTTACCTTTAATGGGTGAATTGTTAGTAAATGCAGCTATACCCGAAGTTGAATTAAGCTGCGAGCGCAATGTAGTTTTAGAAGAAATTCGACAAGCATCCGACAATCCTGATTGGATGGGTTTTCAAGCCCTTTATAAAAATATTTATCAGCAGCATCCTTATGGACGTTCGATTTTAGGAAGCGAGCAAAACGTTGCACAATACCGAGCAGAGGAATTGCGTTGCTTTCATCGTTCCCACTATCAACCAGAAAATATGACAGTGGCGATCGCCGGAGGGATCGGTGCATCGAAGGCTTTAGAATTAGTCAATAGTTCTTTCGATAAATTTGCTCCACCTTTTGAAGACTACCCTCCCACAAAAACAGCTACACAACCTTATATTACTGGAATTCACCGTCAAGAAATCCAATTGCCCAGGCTCGAACAAGCTCGTTTGCTGATGGGATGGGTAGCACCAGGAGTGGAACAAATTCGTATCTGTTATGGTTTAGATTTACTTTCGGTAATTTTAGCAGGAGGAAGAACTTCACGATTAGTACGCGATTTACGAGAAGAAAGGCAAGTCGTAAACGGTATTAGCAGTAGTTTTTCTTTGCAACAACAATCAAGTTTATTTACTATCAATGCTTGGTTAGAATCGGAACAATTAGAACAGGTAGAAGAATTAATTCGGCTTCATTTACAAAACTTAATAAAAGAAATTACCGAGCAAGAACTTACCCGCGCTAAACGTCTGCTATGTAATGACTATGCTTTTTCAACAGAAACACCTTTGCAACTAGCTGGGCTTTACGGATACTACAACACTATTGCAACAGCCGAACTTTCAGTAACTTATCCCTCCTCAATTAAATCCTTTGACGTAAAAGAACTGGAGTGGATTGCATATAAATATCTTTCACCCGATAATTATGCCGTAACCGTAGTGAAAGCCAGGGAGTAGGGGGATGGGGAGATGAAGGGGACAAGGAGAGAGGGGAAAGAGAGGGTAGAGGGGGGAGAGGGGGAAGAAAATTAATTATTAAATTAACTCCTAACTCTTTACTTACTACTCCTAACTCCTAATTCATAACTCCTAACTCATAACTCTTTAATCCAAAATCCAAAATCCAAAATCCAAAATCCAAATGACAACCTTGCCAAAATCATCGAATGTTCATCGTACTGAATTAAAGAATGGAATAGTACTGCTGGTTACGGAAAATTCTGCGGCTGATGTGATTGCAACTCGAATATTTATCCGTGCTGGAAGTTGTTATGAAAAGCCGGAGAAAGCAGGGTTGGCAAATTTGCTCGGTGCTTTATTAACCAAAGGATGCGATGGACTTTCCAGCTTGGAAATTGCCGAACGTGTAGAGTCTGTTGGAGCCAGTTTGAGTGCTGATACTGCAACTGATTACTTTGTTTTATCTTTGAAAACCGTTACAGCTGATTTTACCCAGATATTGGAATTAGCAGCACGATTATTGCGAACGCCTACTTTTCCAGAAGCTGAGGTGGAGTTGGAAAAGCGAATTGCTTTACAAGATATACGCTTGCAAAAAGAACAGCCTTTTAGCGTTGCATTTGAGCAATTACGACAAATAATGTACGAAAATCATCCTTATGCATCGTCAGGTAGTGGCGATCAAACTACTATTAGCGGTTTAACTCGGGAAGATTTAGTTAACTTTTATCAAACCTATTTTCGCCCAGATAATATAGTTATTAGCATTGCAGGTCGTATCTCTCAAGAGGATGCAGAGCAACAAATTGAAAAACTTTTTGGTGATTGGCATCCGCCACATACACAGCTACCTGTAATGAACGTGTCATTTCCTCAAACCAAACCCCAACAAGTAATTACCCCCCAAGCAACACAACAATCGGTAATTATGTTGGGTTATTTAGGTGCTTCAGTGCATTCAGATGATTATGCTGCTTTAAAATTACTTTCTACTTATTTAGGAAATGGGCTTTCCAGTCGCCTATTTATTGAGCTACGAGAAAAACTTGGGTTAGCTTACGATGTATCGGCATTTTATCCTACAAGGCAGTTCTCTAGTTCCTTTGTGGCTTATATGGGTACGGCACCGGAAAATACCACCACTGCTTTAAAAGGATTGCGAAGAGAAGTTGATTTACTTTCGGATAGTAAATTAGAAGAAAATGCTTTGCAAGCTGCGAAAAATAAGATTTTGGGACAATATGCTTTAGGCAAACAAACTAACGGACAACTTGCCCAAATATATGGGTGGTATGAAATTTTAGGTTTGGGAATAGCCTTCGATCAAAAATTTCAAAAAGATATCGCAGCTTTAACCAGTGCAGATGCCATTAATACAGCCTGCCAATATTTAAAGGAACCATTTGTGTCTGTAATCGGTCAAGAAGAAGCGATTAACCGTGTAATTGCGTAGCGGCAGTCTCAGACATTTACTTAACATAAATTGCTTATTGTTTGTAGCTTTTTTAAGCATTTACACTGCTGTTACGATTTAAATTTATACTGGTTAATAGATAGTGTATTTGTAAGAGATTTGCCGGGGGCACAAACCATGATAGGTAGAAGAAGACTAAGTATAGTTGAGTACTTACGCTCTCTCGTATCGTTTCGTTTCCTTCCGAAAAGTAGGTTTTACTGGTTACTTTTGATTTCCTCTACTCCTCTGCTATTTGGATCGAGCGCGCTCGTATCAATTGCTGCACCGCAAAAGCTTGCTCAAGTAGTTGTAGGGGCAAGTATGAATCGTCCTACCCTTAAAATGGGTAGTCAAGGAGTACCTGTAAGAGAATTACAAGGTGCTTTAAAACTTTTAGGCTTTTATGGAGGTGAAGTTAATGGTAGTTTCACCGAAGCAACTAAAAAAGCAGTGTCCGGTTTCCAACAAGCAGCAGGTTTAAAATCAGATGGGGTTGTAGATACCAATACTTGGCAAGCTCTTTTTCCTAGTACAATTGCATCAGCAGAAGTTGCTAATACACCCCTTAACAGCGCTCCTACACCACCGCCTTCTGATACCTTTCCTATGCCTACAGAGTCGTTCGGTAGGGTTACGGTGGTAAATAATTCCACACAGCAACAAAGATCGATAACACCTGCTGTAAACAGTCGAATTAGAGTTGTTAAGCCTGCTTCAGAACCGAAACCTTCAACTCCATCGTCTAGGAATCCCGAACCAACACCAGCAAAACCAAAACCTCGTAATACCGTTCAGAAGCGGAAACCCGCACAAAGACAAGCTGCAACTACACGTACTCGTCAAACTACACGTACTCGTCAAAGCAGCACAACCACCCAGAAAAAAGCTCCTGCAATTCAGTACACCGCCCAAGGATTACCAATTTTGCGTCCGGGAATGCGAGGTTCTCAAGTAGTTAAATTGCAAGAAAAGTTATCCAACTTAGGATTTCTTAAAAGTGTTGATGGAGATTTTGGCCCCGTAACAGCAGATGCAGTAAAAGCTTTTCAGAAGCGAAACGGTTTAGAACCCGATGGTGTTGTCGGAGGTGCGACTTGGCAACTTTTAGATAAACGTTAATTGTTGAGTGAATTAATTTAATATCCGATTTTT
>JBARZF010000317.1:0-10128 GCA_049649675.1 Rivularia sp. (in: cyanobacteria)
GCACGTTGCAAAAATCTTTCCTGATATCGATTTGCGTCAGCTAAAAAATTATAACTTAGAGCAAGTTCTCGTTTTTCGCCGTAGTGATGAACCATCATATATTTTTCTTGCTGCCAGCGCTGTATAACCTCTGTACCTAAATTAGGCAACCAATGAGATAAAAAACCAAAAGCTGGCGCAAGTAAAACCAAACGTTTAACCTGTAAAAATTTTTCCCCTATATGGGCTGCTGTTAAGCCTCCTAAGCTAGAACCAATAATAGTTACGTCTTTCTTCTGTTCTAAAAGTAAGGCAACTTGTTTAAGCTGGCGTGTAATTGTGAGGTGATAAAAATCACCGCAATTTAAATCGGGAATTTCCAGTTTTATTTTATTTTCAGCAAAGCGTTCGAGTATGTACTTGGCTTTCCTAGAATTAGGACTCGATGCAAAGCCATGAAGGTAAATGTAGTGCAATTTTCAGTTATCAGTGAGCAGTTAACAGTGAGCAGTTAATACAGTTGCCAATTAAAATTGGCGTTTCCCATTTTTCTATTCTATTTATTCTTAATGATTAATATTGATTATTTACGCAGTACGGTAAAGTAAATCAAATACACTAACCCTTATTTTTACTGTTCACTGTTCACTGTTCACTGATAACTGATTACCGCATGGTAACGAATTCTTCTGCTGCTGAGGGGTGAATACCAACGGTAGCGTCAAAGTCTTTCTTGGTAGCGCCCATTTTTACAGCGATCGCCACACCTTGAACTATCTCTGCTGCATAGTCTCCTACCATGTGAGCGCCTAAAACTTTATCGGTTTCACTATGTACTATTAATTTCATCATTGTTCTTTCTTCCTGTTGCGGCAAGGTGTAGAACATGGGACGGAAACGGGTACGATAAATTTTTACTTTATCATCTCCAAATTTTTCTTTAGCTTCAGTTTCTGTTAAACCTACCGTGGCGGCTTCTGGCTGAGTGAATATAGCAGTAGCAACATCTTCATGGCTGAAAACACGTCTCATATCACCATATTCGCTATCAGCAAAAGCTCTGCCTTCACCAATTGCCACAGGAGTTAAATTAATGTTGTCAGTAACATCACCTACAGCGAAGATGTGTGGATGATTAGTTTGACTGTATTCGTCAACAATAATGGCATTCATAGTACCGTAGCCAGGTCCATCCATAGAGCTTGCGACTAAATCCACTCCGGCTTTGTCCAAACCCAGCCCGTTAACATTGGGTACGCGACCTGTTGCGACTAAAAATACATCGGCAGTTAGCGGTTCTTCCTGTTCTCCAGATAAGTTTAACTTTAAGCCCTCGGATACCTTTTCTAGAGATGTAACTACAGTATTTCTAATTATCCGAATACCGTGATTTACCATTCCTTCCTGAATTCCGGTACGGATATCTTCGTCAAAACCTTTCAAAATCATGTCACCGCGAATAATTTGGGTGACTTCACAACCCAAACCCCGCATAATACAGGCGAATTCCGAACCTATATAGCCAGCACCAATAATTGCAATATGCTTTGGTTTTTCTTTAAGATGAAAAATCTCATTGGAGGTAATACCATGCTCTATCCCCGGTATATCCGGTTTGATAGGTGTTCCTCCAACAGCAATCAAGATTTTATCGGCAGTGACTTTGCGCCCATCAACTTCTACAGTATGCTCGTCAACTAAGCTGGCACGACTTTGAATTAATTCGACTCCGGCTCTTTCCAAGAAGTTTATGTGCAGCGCGGATAGCCTTCGTACTTCATTATCTATAGATGTGATGAACTTTTCCCAATCTAACTGGGCATCACCTACTTTCCAACCATAGCCACCGGCGCTTTCAAATAGCGAAGGGAAGTGAGAAGCATACACCATGAGTTTTTTGGGAACGCAGCCGCGAATAACACAGGTTCCACCCACCAGATCGTATTCGGCGATCGCTACTTTTGCTCCATAGCTCGCGGCGCGTTTGGAAGCTGCTAAACCTCCCGAACCGGCACCAATTACAAACAGGTCGTAGTCGTAAGTCATAGTTTTAAGCGTATTCTTTGCAAAAATTAAACCGCCGTTAGTATAGGCTTAAATAAAGGCGATTGTGCGATCGGATGCTCCTACATTCCACACTAAGTTACTTTTCAACATTCAAACAAGCGTGTAAATTTTCTTCTTAATTTAATCCAATGTTAGAAATTCTTCTGCGGTAGTTGGATGAATGGCAATGGCATCATCTAAGTCTTGTTTAGTAATACCTTTACGAAAGGCAACACCAAGACATTGAATGATGTCGGCTGCGTGTTCTCCTAACATATGAACTCCGATAACTCTTTCGGATTCACCTTCAACAACTACTTTAATTATTACTTGCTCATCAGTTGAAGCCAGTTGATACATCAGTGGTTGAAACTCATCGCAATAACATTTTACCGAATCGCCAAATTCCGAACGAGCTTCATTTTCGGTCATACCTATACTCGCCATTTCCGGACGAGCAAAAACAGCAGAAGGTACCTGCCAATAATTTACCGTTTGGGATTTGTTCGCAAAGACAGTATTGATAACAGCAACAGCTTCTTTTTTCGCTACAGGTGTTAACTGCAAACGGTCGGTGCAATCTCCGACGGCAAAAATATTTTCCTGATTGGTGTGGCTATATTCGTCTACTTTGATTGCGCCTTTTTCGGTCATTTCAACTTGGGCATTATCTAGATCGAGCTTTTCAGTATTCGGAGCGCGTCCTGTAGCAGCTAAAATAGTATCGGCAGCGATGGTTTTTTTGTACTTACCGTTTACAGTTAACAGCAAACCCTCTTCGTAATGCTTAATTTCCGTCGCCTTGCTGTTGCTGATAAATTTAATTCCTCGTTTAGACAAACTTTCCTGAAGACTTTTACGAATATCATCATCAAACCCTTCTAGAATAGTTTCACTTGTATCAACAACAGTGACGCGACAACCTAAAGCATCCATCATGCTAGCAAATTCTACGCCAATGTAACCGCCACCTATTATTGCCAAACGTTTGGGCAAATAGGGTAAATGAAACATTTCGCGGGAAGTGATCGCGTATTCGATACCGGGAATATCCGGGATAAAAGGACGTGCCCCTACAGCGATTAAAATCTTATCTGCTGTTACCTCAACTCCATCAACTTTAATAGTGTGAGCATCAACAAAGGTAGCGTGCCCTCGTAGTAAGGTAATGCCATTTTCCTTAAATTTTTCTTGATACGAGCTATTAATGCGATCTATTTGCTTGTGTACCGAGCGGATAAACTGCGTCCAATTGAAATGCGATGAGCTTTTGCTCCAACCATAATCAACTGCAATTTTATTCTGTAGCGCGAAGTCAGCCGCGTAGACAATCAGCTTTTTAGGAATGCAACCGCGATTCAAACAAGTTCCGCCAAGGGCTTCTTGTTCGGCTACAGCTACACGTAAGCCCAAAGAAGCAGCTTTTGAGGCAGCCGCCGCACCAGCGGAACCAGCACCCATTATAAATAAATCGTAATCGTATGTCATAACTGCGGAGAATTTGAATTGCTCTTTAAATGAATGCTTTCTTTTTCTATTTTGACTCGTTTGATTTTAAATTGGACGGGGTAATAGTTAAATCTACCTCGACCATTATATTTTTGCTGAATCAAATCAATCTTAATTGTATAGAGACTCTATTATCTTTGAGCAATAGAGATAAAATTATGATTTTTTCATAAGCAGAGTATATTTTATTGGCGATGAAAGCTCTATAAGAGATTAACCACATATTTAAGCAGATACCACAACTGTCTCTAGGATGAAATTTTTATTCTTTTCAATTATACTGATATGCCCTCGCGATCTGAATATTTTTTAATTGTCCCTTTGCGATCGGCATTTTTTATTTTTAAAAGCACCGTTTTTTGTAATTCAGATTACCTTTTATGGCATATTTTCCTGAAATGTTTTTTTGCCAAGAAAAATAAACTAAATACAGCTTATATGCAACTTCGTTGTGACGAGAATCACAAGCATTCATGATTGAGATCCTCTTCAAATAAGAGAGAAGTAAGCATAATTATATATAACTGAACTCTAGCCGAGTCATTAATAGGGAACACACTAATTGCCGACAGCCTTGAGCAAAGGACTGTCGGCTTTTTGTATTTATATATATTGAATTGGGGATTCAGGATTGGGGGAGAGAGAAGACTAAATAATTACAGGAATGACCGCGATTGTCACAATAATTGGATGGTGCGTGACATTACAAGCCTTATAACTACGTTCTTAATCAGTCAAAGTGTCACGTGCCCCTACAAGAAAAATATGCCAGTTGCGTAACTGGTAACTGGTAACTGGTAACTGATAACTGATAACTGATAACTGAAATAAGTTTCCCCACGGCTTGTTGGTAACTTGACAGGGATTCTGCCGCAGCCACTACCAAGCGTGGGGAAGATGAATTTAAGTTGGAAACTGCTATGATTCGCCGTTAAATTCGTATTGAAGTTAAAGGTTTTTCCAATATCCCATCAAAAACAATTTTTGCTTATTAATATCCCAATATTGGGATTTATTGGATATGACGGGTTAATCCGGAAAATAAACGAAGTCACAGCCGCTATTAAGACATGGATTGAATGATGAAATCGAAGTAAGGAGCTGCTTGCTGTGCATCTTCAGCACTTAATAGATTAATAGAAGCTTCCTTTAGTCCTTTGATCGCTTCTACCATTCCGGGTACGGGGACTCCTAAAGAGTTGTACATTTCCTTAACGCCAATCAAACCAATTTTTTCAATCGGTTCTTTATCACCTGCGAGTATTCCGTAGGTGACTAAGCGTAAGTACCAACCATAATCGCGGACGCATAGCGCACGTTCCCGCTGTCCGTAAGCATTACCCCCTGGAGCAATAAAGTCAGGACGCTTTTGCCATAGGGTTTTGGTTGCTTGTTCAACTATCTTTTTTTCATTTTCAGTTAGGGTACTTATGATTCGCACCCTTTGTTCGCCGGTTTGCAAATAGTCTTTGATATTTCTAAGTTCGCCGCTGCTGGGATAACGCAGTTCGTCGTCAGATTGGAGAATAACTTGGCTTACTACAGTCATGACTTGTAAAAGAAAGTGCTTTTTTTATTATTACTGATAGTTTACCGATTCAAGTACCAAGAAGTGAAGGGGATGGGGTTCGGGGGAGATTGGGGGAGGGGGAGATTGGGGGAGGGGGGAGATATTAACTGATAATTGATAATTGATAATTGTTAATTGATAACTGATAACTGATGACTAGAACAAAGTGGAAGCAGGGTGATTTGGTTGAGGCTGTAATTACAGACTTGAGCGATACGTGTGATGGTGTGGGACGAATCGGTGAGTTGGTGGTGTTTGTGCCGGATACCGTACCTGGCGATCGCGTTGTTGTTCGTTTGGTAAATGTCAAGCCAAAGTATGCGAAGGGCAAAGTTAAAGAATTATTACAATCGTCACCTCATCGTATTAAACCAGCTTGCATTGTGGCTGATAAGTGTGGCGGCTGTCAGTGGCAGCATATCAGTTATGAGTATCAACTTGAAGCTAAACGTAAAGCTGTTGTTCAAGCTTTGGAACGTATCGGTGGTTTCACACAACCGCAAGTTGATGCGGTAATAACTGCGGGTAAACCACTAGATTATCGCAATAAAGCAACTTACCCGATGGGAATATCTTCCACGGGGGGAGTTATTGCCGGTTACTACCAAAAATCTTCTCATCAAATAGTAAACCTGAATCAATGTCCGGTGCAGGATTCGCGGTTAAACCCAATTCTACGCGAAATTAAACAAGATATCCAATCAAAGGGATGGCAGATTTACAACGAACGTAACCATACCGGAATCATACGCCATCTTGGTTTACGTATTGGTCGGCGTACTGGGGAAATTTTGCTGACTTTGATAGTGAAGGATTGGAATATACCAGGAAGTGCGGAGAAAGCGCAAGAGTGGTTAGATCGCTATCCCTTATTAGTGGGGGTGATGTTAAACCGGAATGAATCTCGCACTAATGCGATTTTTGGTAAGGAAACTCGATTGATTGCTGGGAGGGATTACCTAGAAGAAGAATTTGCTTCTTTAAAATTTCAAATAAGTCCGGATACATTCTTCCAAGTAAATACTGAAACAGCAGAGGCATTATTGTACGAAATCCAATCCGAATTAAATTTACAAGGATCGGAAATACTAGTTGATGCTTATTGTGGTATTGGGACTTTAACTTTGCCACTCTCATTACAAGTACATCTTGCAATTGGTTTAGAAATACAACAATCATCTGTCGCCAGAGCAAAGATTAATGCTCAGTATAATCACATAAATAATGTCGCCTTCCATTCGGGAAAGGTAGAAGAATTACTGTCTCGGATATCTACGAAACCAGATATTGTTATACTTGACCCACCAAGAAAAGGATGCGATCGCACTGTAATCGAAACTTTACGCAAAGTAAAACCAGTTCGTATTGTTTACGTAAGTTGTAAAGCTGCAACACTTGCTCGCGACTTACAACAACTTTGCCAAGATGGTTTATACACATTGTCGCGAGTACAACCGGCTGATTTTTTTCCTCAGACAGCTCATGTGGAAGTTGCAGCATTTCTTGTACGATCCGATGCTCGTCAAAGGTACTTAGTCTAATTTTCGGGTCAAATTTGAAAATTGTAGTCTAGCGCATAGTAAAAATGCTAAAATTGGATTAATCTAAATATAGAATACCTTTTGTATAAAGAAATTGACGCTATAGCGGACTCAAAAAAAAAAGTTGTTTAAATTACAAATCGGCTCAGTTTTACGAGTATTAAAATACTCATTCATGCTTGAAGTAAATTTCTAGTTTGTAACGATTTGTAGTTAAAAAAAAGATCGGTTGATTTAAATTTCAGCAACTTTTATTTGATAAAAAGAGTCAATGCTAAGTAGCATACAAAAATTAATTGTACGGACAGAAAAATTAAGGCAACATGACTACCTCAAGTGAATTTTAGGGTGCGTGGTAGATAGCAAAAGTCATGTATAGCAGTCGCCGAAAGCTACGGGGTTTCTCTTGTGATTACCATTTCGCTTCGTCCGGTAGGACGTAATTGGGGCACGATTAGTTTTGCCTCAACTCTATATCTCTGCCCGATTTTAGATTTGCTTTTGGCAGAAATTCCAGGAGAAATGCAGGCTGAGTTGAGATTAGGGCTTCAAGAAGCCTTAGTCAATGCAGCGAAGCACGGTAATAATCTCGATCCTGGAAAAAAAGTTGTAGTTCGTTTTTCACTAATTGATGATAGCTATTGGTGGGTAATATCAGATCAAGGTAAAGGATTTATTCCTGAATGCGATTGTGAAGAAGATCCCACCGAATTTTTACCACCTGACGAATCAGAAAATGGTCGCGGTTTATCGATACTGCACCTAATTTTTGACCAGGTGGAATGGAACCGTAGAGGTACGGAACTACGTTTGTGCAAACAGTTGGAGCATAAACGCAGCAGGATACCTTTACCTTTATTACGGAATTCGTTTTTAGTTAAGAGTTAAGAGTTAAGAGTTAGGAGTTAGTAATTAGAAGTTAAGAGTTAGAAGCTAGAAGTTGAAAAACAACTATCAACTATCAACTAACCACTAACAACTAATAACTAATATCTAACCGTCTTTTTTTTGTCCGTGAGTTGGACAAGGTGGGGCACTAATAGAACGATTTAACCAGCCTGTAGCCTGTTCTAATCTGGTTTGAGCTTCTTCGGGTTGTTCGGAAAGAAGAAATACGAGGGCAGCTGCTGTTTGTTCGCAAGCGCGAACTTTGCGGTTAGACTTGAGGCGATGCCAATCGTTAGGAGATATACTCAATCTCTCCAATAGAGCTTGAGCCAGTTCTACTGTACTTATTTCTTGCAATTGACTAGTTTTAGGCAGTTGGCTGGATTGAGACATAACCTGCATGGCGGTAATAACGTTCTCTTTTACTGTAATACGTTGCTCATGGAGTCGCCCAAACAATCTTCCTCTTCATCAGGTGAGGAAAATCTCGAACAGGAATTGCAACAAGAAATATTGTCAGTTGAGCAAAGCCTTGATGGGTTAAAACAGCGCTACGCTCAGATGCTTGCTGATAAGCAGCGTCAGATTGAACTGGTGCGGCGTTTCGACGAAATTAAACAGGAAATGCAGCAAACAACTTCGCGATCGCTAAAAGCGGAGTTGAAACAAATTAAAGAACAGTTAGAAAATTTAGATAATGCTTTAGGCTTGTTTTCCGAGAGTTATTTAGTGCTGTTTGGTGGTAGCGTTATATTTACTAAAAGCGGTTTAAAAGACTTGTTTTGGCAAGTTGTCCGTTTTGGTGGATTGGGCGTTATCATAGGCTGGTTATTAAAGTCTGTTGTTGGATAGTTGTTAGTGGTTAGTGGATAGTGGTTAGTGGTTAGTAGATTAAACAACTAACAATTAACAACTAACAACCAACAACTAACAGCACTAAATTTTTATTCTTGGAAGCAAAATATATGATAGAAAGACGGATTGCAGAAATATTACGCAGCGCTCAACCCGACGAATCAGTAAAGGTGCAAGGTTGGGTAAGAACAAAGCGCGAGTTAAAAGGGTTTGCTTTTATTGAAGTTAATGATGGTTCATCTTTGGCTAGTTTGCAAGTTGTACTAAACCAAGATTTACCGGATTATGAGAATATTTTAAAACAATTAAATACAGGTGCTTCCGTAGAGGCATCGGGAATAGTCGTTGAGTCTCAAGGTAAAGGACAAAGAATTGAATTAAAATCGGAAGCGGTAAAAGTTTATGGTGAAGCAGATCCAGAAACTTATCCGCTACAGAAGAAACGCCATTCTTTTGAGTTTCTGAGAACAATTGGACATTTACGCAGCCGTACTAATTCACTAGGTGCGGTTTTCCGGGTGCGTAACGCTTGTGCGGCAGCGATTCATGAGTTTTTCCAGCAACGGGGTTTTCTATGGGCACATACGCCAATTATTACCGCTAGCGATTGCGAAGGTGCTGGCGAACTTTTTAGCGTTACCAACTTGGATTTAAAGAATATTCCCCAGACGGAAGATAAACAGATAGACTATAGTCAAGACTTTTTTGGTAGACCTACATATTTAACGGTTAGCGGTCAGTTAGAAGCCGAAATTATGGCAATGACGTTTGGAAACGTCTATACTTTTGGCCCTACTTTCCGTGCGGAAAATTCTAATACTTCGCGTCACCTTGCAGAATTTTGGATGGTTGAGCCGGAAATGGCTTTTTGTCAACTCTCTGAAGACATGGATTTAGCTGAAGAATTTCTGAGATATGTCTTCAAATATGTGATGGAAAAATGTCCCGAAGATATGGACTTTTTCAATCTGCGGGTAGATAAAACAGTATTGGAAACCGCAGAGAATATTATTACTAATAAATTTGAGCGAATTACTTATACTGAAGCCGTCAAACTTTTAGAAAAAGCCGATGTCAAGTTTGAATATCCGGTAAGTTGGGGCTTAGATTTACAATCGGAACACGAGCGCTATCTGTGCGAACAACTTTTTAAAAAGCCGGTTATCGTCAGCGATTATCCAACAGAAATAAAAGCCTTTTATATGCGGTTGAGCGATGATGAAAAAACCGTCGCCGCAATGGATGTTTTAGCACCGAAAATTGGTGAAATAATTGGCGGTTCCCAACGTGAAGAAAGATATGATGTGTTGGAGCGTCGGATTAAAGCTCAAGGAATGAAACCAGAAGATTTATGGTGGTACATGGATTTACGTCGTTACGGTACAGTACCTCATGCTGGTTTTGGATTGGGTTTTGAAAGATTGGTGCAGTTTATGACGGGAATGGCGAATATTCGCGATGTGATTCCGTTTCCGCGTACTCCGGAAAATGCGGAGTTTTGAAATATTGTTCTAAATTGTAGGGTGTGTGACGCTTTGAACAAATTTGATTATAAATTGAGAATTTGATTATAGCGTCACGCACCAATTATCTAGATAAGAACGAGAAAATTTTGTTGAAAATTATTAAATATTTAATGAATCTCGAATGGTGCGTTACGGCATTTTCAAAATGGTAGTTTGTGATTGAAGATATTAAAGCCGTAACAGTACCCTACGTTTGATATTTTTTGTTTAATTT
>JBARZF010000318.1:0-5636 GCA_049649675.1 Rivularia sp. (in: cyanobacteria)
AATTGGTGAAATAATTGGCGGTTCCCAACGTGAAGAAAGATATGATGTGTTGGAGCGTCGGATTAAAGCTCAAGGAATGAAACCAGAAGATTTATGGTGGTACATGGATTTACGTCGTTACGGTACCGTACCTCATGCTGGTTTTGGATTGGGTTTTGAAAGATTGGTGCAGTTTATGACGGGAATGGCGAATATTCGCGATGTGATTCCGTTTCCGCGTACTCCGGAAAATGCGGAGTTTTAAAATTCTATATCTAAGCCTACATTTATTAGGGAGGGGGTAGAAAAAACTTTTAATTCCTGCTGTAAAATTTAATCAACTGTAGGGTGTGTGACGGTGCAGAACAATTTTGTATTGTGATTAAGAATTTGATTATACCGTCACGCACCAATTATCTAGATAAGAACGAGAAAATTTTGTTTAAAATTGTTAAATATTTAATGAATCTCGAATGGTGCGTTACGGCATTTTCAAAATGGTAGTTTGTGATTGAAGATATTAAAGCCGTAACAGTACCCTACGTTTGATATTTTTTGTTTAATTTCTTAAAGTTTTAGTGTGTTATAAATGGTGCGTTACGGCATTTTCAAAACGGTAGTTTATGATTGAAGATATTAACGAGAAAATTTTGTTTAAAATTGTTAAATATTTAATAAATCTCGAATGGTGCGTTACGGCATTTTCAAAATGGTAGTTTATGATTGAAGATATTAAAGCCGTAACAGCACCCTACTTTTTAAATTTTTTGTTTAATTTATTAAAGTTTTAGTGTGTTGTAAATGGTGCGTTACGGCATTTTCAAAACGGTAGTTTATGATTGAAAATATTAAAGCGGTAACAGCACCCTCCAAGTTAAAAGATTATAATTATTCGTTCAAATCTCCGAAACGTTCGCGATAACGAGCTAAAAGTGCCTCAGCTTCATTTGCACGTTGAGTTTCTTCCTGAAGTTTGGCTGCTAATTCGTCGGGAATTAATAATTTTTCTCCGGTATCTTCGCGGTAAAAACCGATTAATTCATCTTCTATTGCTAAACGTAATTTTAAAGGTTCGCTGCGGCTATCTGTAATTAATTGGTAACTTTCTCCTTGCAAACGATAACCGCGTAATTTTTCTTCTATCCATTCACCTTTGGGATCGAAAAGCCAATATTCTTGTACTTCTAACTGTTCGTATAAAAGTTTTTTTTGTTCGATGTCTTGCTTCTGGGTACCTTTTGATGTCATTTCAAAAATTATAGAAGGTACTTTACCTTCTTCCCAAATTTTATAATTATCTCTTCCTCCAGGTGCAACATCAAAAATTACCATTACGTCGGGTGCTACTCGTAATTTTGGGAAACCTTGGGCATAATACAAAAATTGATTTGCTAAAACGGTTGCCTGTTGTCCGGTAAGATATTGTCTGAGTACTTCGAGAGTTGTTAGTAAAGCGTAGAGATGGATATAGGTTTCTGCCACGGGTTCACCGTCGGAACTTGGATAGAAGATTTGAGACTGTTTTTTAATCGAGGTAGTAGTTGTCATTTTCTCAGGCTTTGGCTTTTACGTCTATTATGACGTTGAAATTTAATTTAATATCTGGCGGTTGAAACTGCTACACAAGCGAAACCCGCCTGCGCGGGTTCTAAGTCTGAAAATTGTAATGTTTATAATTAACTACTGAATTAATAGGGTGTAATCTATGACTGGGATGAGAAAACGTAAATTCAAAGTTTTTAATAAAGCTGCTTTGATAAGGCTTGGTATTTTAGGTTTGATATTATTAAGTTTTATCGGCTGGCTATGGTTTACGTGTTTTCAAATGCCTGGTAAAAGTTATAGTGGTAAATTAGCTATTTTAACGGCTGAAGAAAAGATAATTCAAGATAATTTACAACAAGATATTAATCAGTTAGCTGTTGAAATTGGAGCGCGTAATTATAATAATTATGAAAATCTTAATGCTGCGGCGAATTTTCTACAATCTTCTTTTCAGGAAGCTGGTTATAAAGTCAATAAGCAAGAATATAAGATAGATAATCAGACTTTTACAAATTTAGAAGTTGAAATCAAGGGTGTTGAGAAACCTGATGAAATTGTTGTAGTTGGCGGACATTACGATACAGCTTTTACTAGCCCTGGTGCTAATGATAATGGTTCCGGTGTTGCTGCGGTATTAGAGTTAGCACGGAGATTTGCGGATAAAAAGCTAAGTCGAACTTTACGGTTTGTGGAATTTACGAATGAGGAACCACC
This sequence comes from Rivularia sp. (in: cyanobacteria), assembly GCA_049649675.1. Lineage (GTDB taxonomy): Bacteria > Cyanobacteriota > Cyanobacteriia > Cyanobacteriales > Nostocaceae > Rivularia. The sequence goes on from JBARZF010000318.1 coordinate 2,239, forward strand.
GTATTTTTGGACTGAAAATATGGGTAGTTTGGTTTATGCGAAGGGTTGTAAGGAGAGGAATGAAAATATAGTGGCAATGTTGAGTTTGGAAACTATGGGTTATTTTTCTGAGGAAGAAGAAAGTCAAAAATATCCGTTTCCACTGAATTTAATTTATCCTTCTCAAGGTAATTTTATTGCTTTTGTGGGAGATATAAATTCTAGTCAGCTTGTTAAAAACACTGTTAATTATTTTCGGAAGCAAGTGAAGTTTCCATCGGAAGGTGTGGCGATTTTTGGTCAAATTCCTGGTGTGGGTTGGTCAGATCACTGGTCATTTTGGCAGCAAGGTTATCAAGGTTTAATGGTAACTGATACTGCTCCTTTTCGTTACGAGCAATATCATACTTTGGACGATATTCCCGATAATATTGATTATGAAAAGTTAGCGCGGGTGGTTTCGGGTTTGGAGAAGGTTGTTGGGGAATTTGTTAGTTAAACTGCGATCAAAATTATTAAAGTAGGCGGTTAAAACCGCTGCTAGACAAACAAAACCCATCTTCATGGGTTTAAGAGATTTTATTATATTTGATTAATCCAAAATCAAGCTGAGCTTCCGCTTTCTCCTTTCATAACTGCAGCAGAAATCAAATGCGCTAATCGCAATGCTTCAGGAACTTTTCCACAATCGGTGAGTTTTTCTAATACTTTGGCAATGATTTTTGGCTCTTCACCACATACTTGAAATACGAAAGGTGGATATTCGTGAATTGTACCGGCACGTTTTAATAATTCTTGGCGTTTTTCTAAGTTTGGTAAATGACTCATCGCGTCGATAACTGCATCTAAATCGGGTTGACGACGCATGACAGCGACGCAGGGAAGTTGGAGTTTTTCGGCTAATGTTGGTAAGTCAACAACGTTAAATCCACCGAAGCCAATTCCATCGAGTAATACTATATGTAATTGCGGTAAAAACTTGCTGTTAACTAATAATTTGCAAATGGTTTCTGTTGAGTCAAAACCATCTTGCTGTAACTCTCCCCAAACCATTCCTTCAAATCGAGTTCCCCCGCAGATAATTCCTGCTAAATTAACTTTTTCTCCACTACCGCGAATAAATGGTGCATCGTCAAAGCCAATTACGCGAATTGTGCGGTTGAGTTTTAGTAGAGATTCGAGATTCATGGTGAAAGGGAGTTAGTTGTTAGTTGATAGTGGTTAGTTGTTGGGAGTTAGTCTTAGCACTTAATAAAGCCCCCCTTAAAAAGGGGGGTTGGGGGGATCTAAAATGTCTGAAACACGCTCACTTCCGTTATTGCTGCGTAACTCCTAAAATAGTATAAAATTTACAGCTAATAAATACCATGCACATAATTAGCCGCAAAATCTTGCGAGAATTTTGTGAGATACACGCAGATTCTTGTGATGCGCTTTATGATTGGTATAGGGCAGCTACCAAAGCTGAATGGAAAAATCTTATTGATATTCAGAATATTTATCCAAAGGCTGAAGCTGTTGGCAATTTTACTGTATTTAATATCAAAGGAAATAACTATCGTTTAATAGTAGATATTATTTATTCCAGTCAGAGAATCTATATTAAATATGTTCTGACTCACGCTGAATACGATAAGGATAAATGGAAAAATGATTCGTACTTTTAATGCTGAATCTTATGGTAAATTACTAGCTAAATATCAACCAAAAACAATTAATACAGATCGAGAAAATGAACAAGCTATAGCTTTGGCTGAAGAATTAGATCGTCGTCCCAATAAAACACCGGAAGAGGAAACACTTTTAGAACTATTAATAACGCTAATTGAAAAGTTTGAAGAAGTTAATTATCCAATTCCTAAAGGTACAGCCAGTTCAATGATTCTACATCTAATGGAAGCGCAGGATATTACAAAGGAAAATTTAGTACAAGTTTTTGGTTCGCTTAAGATAGTTGATAAAGCCATCAATGGTGATTTAGAAATAACTTCACAACAGGCTTTAGAATTAGGGAATTTATTTCATGTTGATGCGAGTTTATTTTTAAATGAGTAGGTGAGATAATAATCAAATAGTCAAAAGTAGGTTTAATAATCATGCAATCGCTTTTCTGGACTGTAGAAGAAGTTGCTCGCAGAGAATGAGGAATTTTACGAAAATGGAATTCGCCAAGAAGTTGAGCATGGTGAAAACATTGGCAAGATGATTACTATTGATGCTGAAACTGGCGAGTACGGAATTGATAAAACTGGTATAGAAACTGCGATGAAATTAAAGCAGAATAAACCAATGGCTAGATTATTTACTATGCGGATTGGTTACGATGTTGCATTCAGCTTTGGTGGTGTTCCTTTGAAGCGTACAGTTAAATGATTCAGGGAAGATTGGTTGACATAAATTGACTTATAGGTTTCATGTACTACCAAATAAAAAATTAGGAAAGCTAGAATTATTGATGTAATGCACGTTATTAGCCGTAGAAAATTACAAGAATATTCTCAAAAACATGGAGATTGTGAACAAGCATTAGATGACTGGTATAAAATTGCAAGTAAGGCTGACTGGGGAAACTTGATAGAGGTACAAACAGCTTTTCCCCAAGCAGAAGCGGTTAGTAATTTTACAGTCTTTAATATTAAAGGTAATAAATATAGATTGATTGTTAGTATTAATTATGAAAAACAGGTCATCTATGTCAAATATATCTTAACTCACGCAGAATATGACAAAGATAAGTGGAAAAATGACCCTTACTATTAATTCAGAAATTTATAGTCAATTACTCTCTAAATATCAACCTCGAATTATCCAAACAGAAGCAGAGAATGAGGAATTCTTAGAGGTTGTAGAAGAATTGCTAGCGCGTAAAAATCTAACAGCAGAAGAAAATACGATTTTAGACTTATTAGTCAAATTAATTGAAGATTTTGAAGAGAAACACTATCAGTTAAATAAATCTACGCCTTGTTCTATAATGCTTCATCTAATGGAAGCGCAGGATATTACAAAGGAAAATTTAGTACAAGTTTTTGGTTCATCTGAGATAGTTGATAAAGCCATCAACGGTGATTTAGAAATAACTTCCCAACAGGCTTTAGAATTAGGTAATTTATTTCATGTTGATGCGAGTTTGTTTTTGAATGAGTAGGTGAGATAATAATCAAATAGTCAAAAGTAGGTTTAATAATCATGCAATCACTTTTCTGGACTGTCGAAGAAGTTGCTCGCAGAGCTAAAGAATTTTATGAAAATGGAATTCGCCAACAAGTTGAGCATGGCGATAATATTGGCAAGATGATTACGATTGATGCTGAAACTGGCGAATATGGAATTGATAAAACTGGTATAGAAACTGCGATGAAGTTAAAGCAGAAAAAACCAATGGCTAGATTATTTACTATGCGGATTGGTTACGATGT
>JBARZF010000319.1:0-6103 GCA_049649675.1 Rivularia sp. (in: cyanobacteria)
AATACTGCTTTTGACAAACGACGCATAGAATATGATTTCGGCATCGGCTATGGGGATGATATTGACCACGCTAAACAGTTAATTCTAGAAGCAATAAACGAAACCGAAGGCGTGCTTCAAGATCCTCCATCGGATGTACTTGTGATGGAATTAGCAGACTTTACCGTAAATATTCGCGGTAGATGGTGGATACAACCCCCTCGTCGCGCCGATACGTTAGATTTCCGGGATAAAGTACTTACCGCAGTTAAAAATAAGTTGACTGCTAACGGTGTTGATATGCCGTTCCCCACTCAGCAAATTTTGTTCCACGATCAAACCGAAGAGACAGATGGCAACAGAAATCGTCAGCGAGAAGGATGGCCAGCTTACGGAGAAGTTCCAAACAGCCGCAGCATTGGTGGTTCATTAAGCCGACTGATTAAAAGCCAATCCCGAAGCAACAGTGGAGATGGTAACAACTTCAATGCTTCGATTATTGACAAATCATAAGCAATGAAAAATATCAAACTGGGTAAACTGTGGGATTCCATTAATTCAAGTTACTGGTTTGTACCCGCAGTGATGATGACTGGAACAATTGCGATCGCGTTTGGTTTACTTAGATTAGATAAACTTGGTTACTACGGCCCAATCCAAAAATGGGGCTGGATTTATACAGGTAGTCCTGAAGGTGCCCGTGCTGTACTTTCGACGGTTGCAGGTTCGACAATTGGCATTACTGCAACGGCTTTTTCTATCACTATCGTTGCGCTTCAGCTTGCTTCTTCAAATTTTGGGCCTCGAATTCTGCGTAGTTTCATGCAGGATGTAGGAAACAAAGTAGTGCTTGGGACTTTCATCAGCACTTTTGTTTATTCCTTATTAGTATTGCGAGCTATTTATGGAAGTGCCGACGATCGCAATCAATTTGTACCGCATCTTTCGATAACGATAGGGATTGTTTTAGCCGTACTTTGTACCGCAGTGCTAATTTACTTTATTCATCATGCATCAACTATTATTCAAGTTTCCTATGTAATTTCCCAAATTAGTCAAGAATTAGATGATGCTATAGAAAGATTATTTCCCCAAAAAATCGGACTTCGCGAACCCGATTACAAGAGTTCGGAGAAAGAAATTCCAGATGATTTCGACAATGAAGCTTTCCCTCTTAGAGCTTCAAGTAGAGGTTACGTCCAAGCAATTGATACTGACAAATTGATGGATATAGCCTGCAAACATAACTTGATGGTAAAAATATCAACTCGACCGGGAAAATTTGTGATTAAGGAAGGTTGTTTAGTAAAGATACTTTCAATGCAGGGTGATAATTATGATGTTTCTTCTTTCCCCAAAATCCAAAAACAAATTCAAAACGCATTTATTTTAGGTCGAGAACGTACCGAACAACAAGATATAGAGTTTCCGATTAATCAATTAGTTGAAATCGCCTTACGTGCTTTGTCTCCCAGTCTTAACGACCCATTCACCGCTATTCGCTGCATAGATCACCTCAGTGCGGGACTTTCTCGTTTAGCTCAAACCGATTTCCCTTCCCCTTATCGTTACGATGGATTTGACAATCTCCGCGTAATTGCTCATCCGGTAACGTTTGCCGGTTTAACCGATGTTGCTTTCAATCAAATTCGCCAAAATTGCTCTAACGACGTAGCTGTTACCATTCGTTTATTGGAATCCATAGCAGTTATTGCTGAATATACAGAAAATGATCGGGATAGAAAAGCCTTGCGTCGTCATGCAGATTTGATCTTAAAAGGTAGTCGCCAAGGATTGTCTTTCGAGGAAGATAAGCAAGATGTTGAACAACAATATGCAGAGGTATTGAAAGCTAATGGTACGAGAGTTTGACTTTTTGTAGGCAGGTAGGTTGGCTTAGGTTCACAGGAAATATAGTAACAGAATGAATAATTTATATTTGAACCGTAACCCAACACTTCTTTTATCATGTGTGGTTACGACACGATAAACAAACATTCTCGTTACAAATAAAATTTGGTAAACCTGTTTAACCCAACCGTGAGTAACTAAGTACAATCTAATACTTAGGGTATATATCTTAAGCTAGTTGTCTATAATAGCTATCAGTAATTATAATTGAACAAAGAATAAAAAATTACCAATACTCACAACTTCCTCAAATTTTTAGCTTATAAATAAAATAATTTAGTTTCACTAAGTGATTCTTAGGATTATTTAAAAAATTGTGTAGCAGGATGCAACTGTTAGCGAATTTGCATACAAATAGTTTTATGAAAATGTGCTTAACATTTTGTAAAATTATTGGCTTGAAAGCTTGTTTAATGTTCTCGTTTGTTACCAAGTATTAAGCGAAAATTTTTAGTTAAATAGGTAAAATATTGCTCCCCGGTCATATTTTAAGCAATCTGTTGGGTTAACAGTACTGTTACACAAAATAAAAAGCACTTGTCAAATTAGTAATGCCTCAGATAGGATTATTTACTGAACCAGGGCAATGACAATATACATTGGTAATAGTAATAAATAATTACCATTTTTTAAACAGGATACCAAAATGAATTCAATTGCTTTGAATTACGTTGAAGAAAAAATAGTTTCAATCGAACTTGATTCTATTCGTTTGCAAGCAGAAATCGTTTTACCTCGAAACTGCCAAGGAATGGTTATATTTGTACACAATAGTGGGGTTGGTAGTTACAGCACTCGCAATCGTTACCTTGCTCACTTATTAAGGAAAACAGCCGGACTTGCTACCGTACAAATTGACTTATTAACTCCTCAAGAAGAAGCAATTGATTTACGCAGCAGACATTGCAGTAGTAACGTTCAATTTCTTGCTAAAAGATTAACTGATGCAACAAACTGGCTGCTTAATTATTCTCTTACCGCCGATCTTAAAATTGGTTATTTCGGAGAGCAAACGGGTGCAGGTGCGGCTTTACTTGCAGCAGCAGAAAATCCAACAGCAGTAGGGGCTATAGTTTCCTGTAGCGGAAATACCTGTTTAACCCATGAGGTTTTATCTCAAGTAAAAACTCCTACTTTATTGATTGTGAGTGAGAACGATTTGCCCACAATTGCCACAAATGAAGACACAATTAAACAAATTCAAGCATCTGACAAAGAATTAAAAATCATCCCTAATGCAAGCCGTCAATTTAAAGAGCCAGGTGCATTAGAAGAAATTGCTCGTTTAGCAAGCCATTGGTTTAAACAGAATTTATCATCAAATATGAACCATTCCCAGAGCAACACAAACGAATACCAGCCTTTGTTCAGAGACTATGTTAATGGCATTACGAATCAGCCGATCGCAACGATGAAATAAGCATTCGAGACGTTTAGATCCCCCCAACCCACGCCACTTCCTACAACTCTGGGAACCAGAGCAACGGAGTGGCTCCCCTTTTTTAAGGGGGGCTTTTTGTAAGTAAAGGGGGAGATGGGGGAGATGGGGAGAATAAATAATCATTACCAATTACCCATGCTCAATTCCCAACTCTTAACTCCGCGCCTCCTAACTGTTAACTGTTAACTGTTAACTGTTCACTGTTCGTGCCAACCCTTATAACCAGTAACTAAGCGACTACCATCTTTAAATACGTGAATTTCAATTTGATCGCTAGCCCAGGTAATTTTGTCTTTAAAGTCTGGATTAAATATACGCACCTGCTGATTGCTGGATGAAACGGGTGAGTTGGGAGAATTAATTGCAAAAGATTCTATAAAAGGGCCATCGATTAAAATATCTAGTTGTTCTAATAATTCTTGAGAACCTGCGGGTGCTTTAACTGAGTGTAAATTTTCTAAAGTGAAGCCGGTAAAAGCCATTACGTTTAGTCCGGAAGCTTTGACTTTACGTGCTAAAGATGCTAATTCGGTTGCTTGCCAAAATGGTTCTCCTCCCGAAAATGTCAAACCTGTATTACCGGGTTTACTTAAGATTTTTTCAGCGAGGGAATCAACCGATTCAAGTTGATTAATTTCAAATGACCAAGATTTCGGATTGAAACACCCCCCACATTCTCGCTTGCAACCTTGTACCCAGATCACAGCCCGACTGCCTGGGCCATTTACTTCTGACTCATCAACGTAACCCATGATGTTTAAATAGCCAGAGGGAACGTTTGCAGGGGATGTTGTTGGGTTAGTTGACTTTATTTCCATTGTTTGCTCCTTTTAACCGTCATCTTAATAATGACGGTTTTGTATGGGAGAGCGCATCCGCAAAGTCTGCTTTATCAAATGTTATCAATCGATTAAGTAATGCAGCAGTGAGCAGTGAATTAGTTTCCCCATCCCCCCATCCCCCCTATCCCCCTCACCCCCATCTAATGATTTTCACCTTATAGTGATAGCCGTCACTGCCGCATGGTGATTTAGCCTGGTAGCGTAGAGAGCTATATCAAATGTTGGTTCAAATGTTGGTTTTTTCCATATCAGTAATGAAAAGTGATTCGTGCAGACAAGTTGGTGAAGATAATATCTTAATAATTGATGATAATTTAGAGAATCTGAAAATTCTATCCGCTACTTTATCTGAACATGGATATAGTGTGCAGTCAGTAACTTCTGGCTCAATGGCTTTTACGGTTACACAGTTAACTCCACCGGATTTAATTTTGTTAGACATTAAAATGCCGGATATGGATGGTTATGAAGTTTGCAAACAACTTAAAGAATGTCAAAAAACTTGTGATATTCCGATAATTTTTTTAAGTGCTTTACATAATGTTTCCGAGAAAGTTCAGGCTTTTAAAGTAGGTGGTGCAGATTATATAACTAAGCCATTTCAAGTTGAGGAAGTATTAGCAAGAGTCAAGCATCAATTAACTATTCAGAGACTTTACCGGCAAATCAAAGCACAAAATCAACAGCTTCAGCGTGAAATTATAGAACGACGTAAAGCGGAAATAGCAGCAATTTCAGCATCTGAAGCTAAAAGTAATTTTCTGGCTAATATGAGTCATGAATTACGAACTCCTTTAAATGCAATTATCGGTTTTTCTAAATTAATGAGCGATGATTTATTAAATGCCGAACAGCAAGAAAATATCAATATTATTCACCGTAGCGGCAATCATTTACTCGAATTAATTAATGATATTTTAGAACTATCTAAAATTGAAGCAGGTGCTGTTGAGTTAGACGAGAAAAAATTTGATTTATATTTATTGCTGGAAAATATTAAAGAATTATTTCAAATCAAGCTGGAACGCAAAAATATTCAGTTCAATATTATTGTAGCGTCGAATGTACCTCAATATATTTATGCTGATGCAAAAAAATTACATAGTTGTTTGAGCAATCTGATCGGCAATGCAATTAAATTTTGTTTTCAAGGAAAAATCACGTTACGAGTCAGTTTTGTAGATGAACTAAAAGACGAGAGAAATATTTCTGATTCTTATCGGCTTTTGTTTCAAGTAGAAGATACTGGGTGTGGTATTTCTCCTTCGGAATTGGATAACTTATTTGATGCATTTACACAAGCTGATGCGGGACGAAAATCTTTACAAGGAACTGGCTTAGGGTTGGCTATTACCCGTAAGTTTGTGCAAATGATGAAAGGAGAAATTCAGGTAACAAGTACTGTTGGTAAAGGATCTATTTTTACATTTGATATTGAGCTTGATGTGACAAATCAAAAAACAAATGTTCAATTAGGTACTTACAATAATACGCTCAATTCTAATCTTAAAACTAATAGAAAATTATCTCATACTTCATTACTTGAAGAATTAATGACAATGCCTCGAAGCTGGCTATTGAATTTAGATCGTGCAGCAAATAATGTTGATGAAGAGTTATTACAAAGTCGGATAGAAAAAATACCAGAAAATCAAGCATTTTTATCTGAAAGTTTGACGGAATTAACTAAAAACTTTCGTCTTGATATTATGATTAAGTTTACTCAACAAATATTAGGTGAGAAAGCAGAAAGTAGAAATTAGGGAGTAGGGAAGTAGGAGAGATGGGGAACATTGAGAAATAAAATTATTGCTGAAGCTTAGTTTATGAGTCAAAATATAAAAATTCTGATAGTTGACGATCGACCAGAAAATTTACATTTTTTATCAGATATTCTGACTCATCGAGGTTATCAAGTACAAAGGGCGAT
>JBARZF010000320.1:0-23597 GCA_049649675.1 Rivularia sp. (in: cyanobacteria)
TGATTGATGGTGGGAATTAAACCAGCACGGATGGAATCTTTTTTATACTGCTTAATTGCTTGTTGCGGAGTTGCACCCAAACTCAGGTGAGTTTCTATTTCTCCATGACTTGCATTGATTGTGCTGACAAAACGCTCTCCTGCGATCGCGGCGGCATTCATGGCACTACCTAATACAAATCCAGCTAGGGGAATTACGTATTGTGCCTGGAATAATCGATCGGGTTGAATTATCAGAAAATTTGCATAAATTAAGGTGAATGCGGTACTCAACAGCATTGAAACCCACACCAAAGGAAAAATTCCGGGCATTTTCTGAGTAATCCGATTTTTGGTGACAATCGCCGCAAGAGTTAGCATTACTGCTAAAATCGCCAAAACTGCCCAAAAATTATCTAAAGCGAGAATGAAGTCTAAAATATATCCCAACACCACCAACTGTAGGATTGTTCTAACGGTGGCGAGAGCTAAATTTAATTCCAGTCCGATTTTTTGCCAAAAAGATAAACCGATGGCTATAACCATTAATCCCGAAGCAATACCCAAGTCTAAGAAATCTAGTTCGATCAGTTCTGACATTTGAATTTTTGATTAAAATTACTATTTATTTTGCTACTAAGCTGTGACGCACTTAATTTGTATAGTACTAGCGGGCAAGATGCCCGCACTACAATAATTCCAATTTTTTTTTTAATACAACTTAGCTGCACATCAGCTTATCTATAGACTTTTAGACTCTACTAAGCAGAAGTAAATTAAGACAGGCTGCTACTTGACGAAATTAAAATCTAAGTATTTTTTCTCGGATTTAGCCAGCTACCCGGCGTATCAATATACGAAGTCGAACATTTTAGACAACGGCAGAACCCAGATGTTATATTGCCGATAATTCAGTGAAACTCTTGTTAATTGCGTATTATGGGCGACAGTCTTAAGCAGCAAATACGATTAAAAATTTAACAAGTAATTCAGCACTATCATCTACATTCATATAAAAAAAAGCTCATGATACAAAGTGTAAGTTCTATTCCTGCTTTTGATAATAAACAGCAATATTCTACTATCGCCGCAGAACTAAGTGAAGCTGTTTTAGAAGTTCTATCTTCGGGAGGTTATATTGGTGGCCCTTTGGTGGAAGAGTTGGAGCAACGGCTTGCTGCTTATACAAATGTCGGTGAATGCGTGGCTTGTAATTCAGGCACGGATGCTCTTTACTTAGCTTTAAGAGCTTACAATATTGGTGCCGGAGATGAGGTAATTACTACACCTTTTACTTTCGTGGCTACCTGTGAAACAATCAGCGCAGTTGGTGCGAAGCCAGTATTTGTCGATATCGATGCTTCTAATTACAATTTGGATTTGCAGCAAGTTGCAGCAGCCATAACACCTAATACCAAAGCTATTATTCCAGTTCATTTATTTGGACAACCCGTTGACATGACAGCCTTGATGGAATTAGCTTCAGCCAAAAATTTAATAGTAATAGAAGATTGCGCCCAGTCTACAGGAGCGGTTTGGGATAAACAAAAAGTAGGAAGCATCGGACATATTGGTTGCTTCAGCTTTTACCCCACCAAGAATTTAGGTGGATGTGGCGATGGTGGTGCAATTACCATCAATGATGCAGAAATTGCTCAAAAAATCCGAGTATTAAAAGATCACGGACAAAAAACTAAATATCATTACGAAGAAATTGGTGTAAATAGCAGATTAGATTCGATTCAAGCAGCTATCTTGCTAATTAAATTACGTTATTTAGATACTTGGAATACTCTAAGACAGAAAATAGCGGCTCGCTATCACCAATCACTCAAGCACATTCCCGGCATTATGGTTCCTCAACAATTATCTGGAGGAGCGGGAGTATGGAATCAATACACCATTAGCGTATTGGATGGGAAAAGAGATTTATTGCAAAATAGGTTAAAAGAAATGGGTGTAAATACAGCAATTTACTATCCTCGCCCCCTACATTTGCAGCCAGTTTATCAAAATTTGGGTTATCATCCTGGACAACTACCAGTAGCAGAGCAAGCTTGCAACCAAGTGTTATCTTTACCCATGTTCCCAGAGCTTAGTGAGGAACAGCAAGATCGGGTAATTTATAGCATCAAAGAAATTATCGGTTAAACAATGTAGAGACGTTGCAATGCAACGTCTCCAAATAGTTTGATTTGTGACGAAAATTCATAAATTCTAAATTCATAAATTCTAAATTCATAAATTCTAAATTCTAAATTCTAACTGAATAAGAGACGTAGCATTGCTACGTCTCTACACCTTTTAATTCCTAACTTTCTCTGCCGTTTTAATCGCTTCAACTAAACCACGTACAGCAGCAATCATCGCTATTTCACTATTAAGCAGGTTAATTGCCGAACCAACTCCGACACCAGCAGCACCACTGGCGATCGCCAAAGGTGCGGTGACGTTGGAAATTCCTGAAGCGCAAAGTACGGGAACGGATACAGCGCGGGAAATTTCGTAAGCTGCTGCTAGGGTGGGAGATGCTTTTTCGATTAATCCTAAAGTACCTGCATTTTGAGGTTTGCTGCTGGTACCGCCTTCTGTTTGAATAATATCTGCACCAGATGCAACTAATTCTTCTGCTAACTGTACCTGTTTGTCTAAAGTAAGGATATGGGGAACGGTAACAGAAAGGGTGATTCGGGGAAGTAAAGCGCGGGTTTGTTTTGTTAACGCTAAAACTTCTTCGGCTTCAAATCTGATTCCTTGACTGTAGAAACTATCAAAGTTACCTATTTCAATTAAATCGGCACCAGCTGCAACTGCTTTAAGAAATTTTTCGGGTTCTACAGCCGAAACACAAATTGGTAAATCGGTCAACTGTTTTGCCATTTTTACCAAATCGGCATCAGCAGCGATATCAAGAAAAGTTGCACCACCGTGATGTGCTGCTTTAACGGTTGCAGCAACGCGGTTAGTATCAAAGTTATTCAAGCCGCTGATGACTTTAAGGACGCGGCGATTGGTAAATGCACGTTCTAACGTAGAGTTCATAATCATAAAAAAATGTGTGATGCTGGGCAAATATGAATTATTTTACCGTTACTGCGTTATTTTAAACTGTAGATGTAACAGATAATAAATAATCCCTAGTAAAAATCAAAGATTTTTTAATGCCCAATGCTGACAAACAATCATAAAATCAATAATCCAAAATCCAAAATCCAAAATTGAATCAGGATATCAAACCGGAATTTTAATCACAAATTTAGCGCCATTTCCCGGTGAAGAAATACATTCTAAAGTTCCCCCGTGCTTTTCTGTCACGATCTGATAACTAATTGATAATCCCAAACCAGTACCTTTCCCTTCTACCTTAGTAGTGAAGAAAGCATCAAATAATTTCGGTTTTGCTTGTATAGGAATTCCCGTTCCATTATCTGCAATGATTATAATTGCCCAGTTATCATCCGCTGCGGTTGTAATTATAATTGTGTTGGGATTTTGCTCTATTTCTTCATAGCTTTTATCTTGATTTGATTCCTCTAAAGCGTCGATAGCGTTAGAAATTAAATTCATAAATACTTGATTTATTTGACCGTAATAGCATTTAACTAAAGGCAAATCGCCATATTTTTTCACAATTTGAATTTCCGGACATTTGGGTTTTGCTTTGAGACGATGAGATAAAATCATCAAGGTAGTATCAATACCTTCATGTAAGTTTACTGCTTTCTTTTCATCGGAGTTTGTACGCGAATAATTACGTAATGAAAGCATGATATTTTTGATGCGATCGGTTCCTAACTTCATAGAAGAAATCATTTTAGGTAAATCTTCAAATAGGTATTCTAAATCAATCGCTTCAATTTCTTCTTCGATGGCATCTCCAGGGCATGGAAATTGTTGTCGATATAAATTTAGTAAACAAGTTAAGTCTTTTACATATTCTTCGGCATGGGATAAATTACCCGAAATAAAACTAACCGGATTATTTACTTCATGTGCTACACCAGCAACTAATTGTCCGAGTTGGGAAATTTTTTCAGTTTGTATAAGTTGCGATTGAGTCGATTGTAATTTAACTAAAGCTTGCTCTAATTCCTGCGTGCGCTGTTTTAAAACTTTTTCAGTTTGTTTTCGTTTGCTAATATCTCGCGCAATTGTCAATGCATGAGACTTACCGTTATAAATATAAGATGTAGCTTTTACTTCAATATCAAATAACTTCCCATTTTTGTGAATACAAACAGCTTGACAATAATATTCCTTACCAGCTTTAACGCTTCCGATAAAATTATCAAATAAATGCAGAAAGTCTGGATGAATGTAGTCTGAAGCTTCTAAATTAGCAAATTCTTCATTTGAATAACCATACATTTGACACCATGTCGGATTTACAGCAACAGGTTTACCAGTTTCTAAATCAAATATTGATAGTCCATCATTAACAGTTTCAAAAATGCTGCGGTATTGTTCTTCTTTTTGCTGTAAAGCTTTTTCTCTGCTTTTACCTTTAATAGCAACAGCAATTTCTCCCGCAATGAAACTTAATACATTAATGGCGCTTTGATTTAGCTGCTTTTTGGAAAACATTGCTACTACACCCACAAGTTCTGAATCAGCAATCAAGGGATATCCAGCAAAAGCTACCATTCCCTCACGAATAGCCCATTCTTTATTGCTTACTCTTGCATCAGTTTGAACAGAATTAGTAATATGAGGTTTGCGCTCTTGAGCTATTAAGCCGATTTTGAATTTACCTACAGGGATGCGGCTGTGTGCGCCATGGACATGGGTATACATACCAGCACTAGATTGTAAATTCAATAAATTTTCTTGCGGATTATAAGTCCAAATTCTTGCAAATGCTACATCTAAGTAAGACACTATTATTTCCGTGCATTTTTGCAGCATTTCTTGTAAATTTTTGGTTTTAGCTAGGGTTGAATCAATTTCACTTCTAAATTTAAGAATTCGTGATTTTTCTTCTTCGCTAGCAAATAAACGAGCATTTCTAATTGCAATAGCAACTTGAGAAACAAGTATTTTGATAATTTCTAATTTGAAGAGCGTAAATGCGTTTGTTTTTAAATTATTTTCTAAATAAACAATACCGATAAATTTGTTTTTAAAATGAATTGGAATGCATAGAATAGATTTACATTTCTTTTTCCCAATATAAATATCATCATTGTAAATGGAATCTATTGCATTGGGAATTATGAGACTTTCTTTAAAATTGATAACATAGTTGATAATTTCTTGAGGTATATAAAAGCATTCAGCGACTGGAATTGATTGGACTATTTCATTTTTATCTTCGCTATCCTCAATCGCTTCTACAATCGCCTCTACAAAAAAAACTTTATTCTTTTTCAGAATTAAACAACCTTTTTGAGCGCCAGCATTTTCTACAATGATATTTAGCACCCTGCAAGGTAAATTTTCTATATTAATTTCGCTTTGTATAGCTTCTGAAGCTTTTACGACTGTAGTTAAGTCAAAAAGTTGACTAGCGCTGTAGGAAAGCATCGATCCACCCCTTTAAATAGTAATTGCTCACTATTTATTGTTCCCAAAATCTAAGCAGGAATCTAGATCATTTAATCTATTTCAGTATTTTTAACTAATGTTTAAATAGTCATGTATTAGATGATAGTCTAAAATATATAATTAATAATTTTAATAACATTTGGTTCAACTTTTCTCCTAAAGGTGCGATCTATTTACCATTAAGCGCGGTTCATCGCCACTTGTTCTATAGTTGCCTGTAGACTCGTATCATAAAAATAGATATAAAGTGCGATTTAGGATTACGGCATAATATGGGCAGTATTTGGGAACTAGATTACTACTCGCGTCCGATTTTGGATGAGAATAACAAGAAAGTTTGGGAAGTCTTGATTTGTGAAACTCATAAAGATATGAGCAGCAAGACTGATTCCTTATTTCGCTACGCTAAATACTGCTCAAGCGCAACGGTTAACTCTGTATGGTTGCAAACGGCTTTGCAGGAAGCCATAGAGAAGGCAGGAGAAGCACCAGTCAAAATTCGCTTTTTCCGCCGTCAAATGAACAATATGATTACCAAAGCTTGCGAAGATGTTGGTATTCCAGCGCAAGCCAGTCGTCGGACATTAGTGCTTAATCAATGGCTGCAACAGCGGATGGAAGAAGTTTATCCCCAAGAACCGGGTTTTCAAGGAGGTTCAAACCCCTCGGTACGATTGGATGCTCCTTTACCTAAACGCTTACCCGATGCTTTAGAAGGAGAGCAATTACAATTTGTGACCTTGAGCGGTGCGGATTTTGCGGATATGCCAGAGTGGAATATTGATTTTGGTGAAGCTTTTCCCTTGGATTTAGCAGGAATTTCTTCTGAAACTAAGATACCTGGAGTTTTGATTTTTTCAAATCGAGCATTACCCATCGCCGCTTGGATGTCGGGCTTAGAATTAGCTTGGTTAAAATTTGACACTTCCAAACAAGCAAGATTGCTTCTAGAAACAGGTTCAACTGATAGTTGGATTTTAGCAAATATGAAAAATCCTCAAATGCAAATAGAAGCAAAAAACTTTGAACAAGCCAAACAACAAGCTAACGGCGTTCATTTTATTGGAGTACAGACAGATCAAAATTCGGAATCCTTTGCTGGGTTTTGGTTGCTCAGAGAAATTTGAAAATAGGTAATGGGGAATGGGGAATGGGGATTGGGGATTGGGCATGGGGCATTGGGCATGGGGAGAGACAAGGGGACAAGGGGACAAGGGTAAATTTATAACTCCTAACTCCTCACTCCTCACTCCTAACTGTTCACTGTTCACTGGTGACTGTTCACTGATATCCTTATTTCCTGTTGGCTAATAACTTAGCAAC
This sequence comes from Rivularia sp. (in: cyanobacteria), assembly GCA_049649675.1. Lineage (GTDB taxonomy): Bacteria > Cyanobacteriota > Cyanobacteriia > Cyanobacteriales > Nostocaceae > Rivularia. The sequence continues at coordinate 6,846 of JBARZF010000320.1, forward strand.
TAACTACTAACCACTAACTACTATCAACGAAAATGACTAATGATTTAGCAGAGCAACTGTTGGAAGTCGCGATGAAAGCTGGTGCAAGTGAAGCGGAGGTTTATCAATCGCGATCGCTTTCTAAGCCGGTGTTTTTTGAAGCGAATCGTCTTAAACAACTTGAAAGCAATCAGAGTACGGGAACTGCATTACGGTTATGGTATCAAGGTCGTCCTGGACTTACTGTAGCAAATGGGCCTGCGGAAGCTGGGACAATGGTTGAACGGGCGATCGCTTTGAGTAAGTTAAATCAGCCCGAAGAAGCTCAATTGACTGGGTTATCTCAACTTGTTTATCCGAATTTGGGTGAAGATGTACCACCACAAAAGTTAGTGGAGTGGGGCAAGCAAACTATCGCTTTGATTCGCGATGTCTACCCGGATGCGATTTGTAATGGTGATTGGGAATGCGATGTTGAAACTACTCGATTGGTGAATACGAAAGGCTTGGATTCTCACTATACGGATACTACTCTTAGCTGTTATACTTCCGCAGAGTGGGTACGTGGTGATGATTTTCTCAGCGTTGCTGACGGACAAACCGAAAGGGGAAAACTCAATCCGGATACATTAGCTCAACAAATTTTACAGCGCTTGCATTGGGCGCAATCAAATGTAGAAGCACCATCAAATAAAATTCCGGTTTTGTTCACTTCTAAAGCCGCTGATATGCTTTGGGGTACTTTGCAAGCTGCACTCAACGGTAAACGGGTGTTGGAAGGATCTTCTCCTTGGGCAGAACGTATCGATAAACCAGTGATTTCCCCCGGACTTACACTTTATCAAGATCCTACCGCAGGACCTTACAGTTGTCCCTTCGATGATGAAGGTACGCCCACCACAAATTTAGTTTTTATTGAAGACGGAATATTGCAAAATTTTTATTGCGATCGCGCTACTGGAAATCAGTTGGGAATGAATACTACGGGTAATGGTTTTCGCCCTAGTTTAAGTAGTTATCCGACCCCTGGCTTATTCAATTTATTAATAAAACCGGGAAGTGGAAGTTTGCAGGAATTGCTCGAAGAAATGGGTGACGGTTTGATTGTAGACCAGATGCTCGGCGGGGGTGGAGGAATTTCTGGCGATTTTTCTATCAATATCGATTTAGGCTATCGCGTCCAAAATGGTCAAGTTACCGGACGCATCAAAGATACTATGGTATCTGGCAATATTTATACCGCGCTAAAACAGTTAATTAAACTCGGTGGTGATGCCGATTGGAATGGCTCTTGTTACACTCCATCTTTAATAGTTGATGGATTATCTAGTACTGGGAAAAATAATTCGTAAAAATTTTTATTACTTGGTAAGGGTAGCGAGTTGGGAGTAGGGAAAAGAATTTTGGTTTGTTGTTTAATTACTTGCCTTCTTTCCCTTGTTGGACTAAGGGTGAACGTAATTCTAAATCATTAATATGTCAATAAACATATAAAGCTACTAGTAATTAAAGGTTACAAATTATTAATTAATTAGTCATTTTATAACTATTTTTATATCTTTAATAAGATAATATTTATTGATATTACTATAATCAAATTTTATCAAGAGCATTTTTATTGCCTAATAATTAAAAACTTTTATAACTGTTATAACTGATATAAAAGTTTTGAAATATTTCTAGGTTTGAGGCATAAATAGGCAATAAACAAGCGAATATAGCTATATAAACGTAATAAAGATTGTAATAAATATATTTACTGAGAATTGTGAATTAGCAATGCCCAATTCATGAAGGCCCAATTCCCAATTCCCAATTCACTACGTCGCAATATGTTTCTCAATAAATACTTTCGTGATTTTTGGCAGCCTAGAAAAGGTTTAGCAATTGCAGAAGCTTGCGTTATCGGAGTAGTTGCGGCTTTATCTGCAATATTCCTGAGATTTAGTTCGGGATTCTTGGGAACGTTTCGAGTCAGCACTTCCTACGCAATACCGGCGTTTTTAGCTTTACCTTTGATTGGTGCTAGCTTTGGTTTTGTCGCTGGCTTTATAGTAGATAGGTTTGCACCAGAGGCTTCGGGTAGCGGTGTTCCCCAGGTGAAAGCCTCTCTGGCTAATATCCCCGTAAGATTATCTTGGCGGGTAGCGGCTGTAAAATTAGTTAGCGCTGTTTTGACATTGGGTTCGGGTATGACTTTGGGAAGACAGGGACCTACCGTTCATGTCGGTGCAGCTTTAGCAGCAGGGATGAGTCGCGTAGTTCCAACTTCCCCAGATCATCGAAGACAAATGATAGCTGCGGGTGCTGGTGCCGGATTAGCGGCGGCTTTTAATGCTCCAATTACGGGTATATTATTTGTTGTCGAAGAATTACTGCAAGATTTATCGGGATTGACTCTGGGAACTGCTATTATCGCTTCATTTATTGGTGGGGTACTTTCTCGGCTTTTAGGTGGTAGAAGTTTACAACTAAATTTAGAATTAATTGAATCAAAAAGCAGTTTTATAATTACAGAACTTCCTTTTTACCTGTTTTTAGGTATTTCAGCAGGTTTGCTCGCTGCATTATTCAGAAAAGGTTTACTTTTGAGCCTTAGATATTATGGGAAACTGCGGGTAAGTTTACCCTTAAAATTAGCTTTAGCTGGCTTGATTTCCGGTATTGCGATCGCGATGCTACCTGAAGAATTTCGCAATAATACTGGTTTGCGACTATTTATTATTGATGGTACACCAAGCGTTTACAGAGTTGCACTAATATTTGTAGCTCAATTTATTCTTACATTAGTAGCATTCGGTTCGGGAGCGCCGGGAGGGTTATTCGCTCCCAGTCTTATATTAGGTTCTTGCTTGGGATACTTAGTTGGCGTTGTCGAATTTAATATTTTGGGTGAAAGTTCGCCTAATACCTATGCTTTGGTGGGAATGGGGGCATTTTTTAGCGCTGTTTCCAAAGTACCAATTACCGCAATTATGATTATTTTTGAGATAACTACAGATTTCAATCTGGTTTTACCATTAATGATTGGTTCTGTAACGTCTTATCTAGTTGCTGATAAATTGATACCGGGTTCGCTGTATGCCAAACTTTTACAACTCAACGGTATTGATATTGAAATTAAAACTTCTATTGATGGCAGAATTACTCAATTAACTGCACAAGAGGTTATGCAGCGTCGAGTAGAAACCCTGCAATCACAAATGACTGTAGATGAAGCTATACAGGCATTTTCTCATTCTACCCAACGCGGTTTTCCGGTATTAGAAGATAATAAGTTAGTGGGAGTTGTTACCCAAAGCGATTTAATAAAAATACGGGAAGGTCAATTATCTAGAGATGCACTTGTAAAGGAAATTATGACACCGCATCCGGTAACTATTACTACCAAATATAATTTAAGCAACGTACTATACTTATTAGATAGACATCAAATAAGTCGTTTGCCAGTTTTAGAAGGGCGTAGAGTTGTAGGAATGATTAGTCGGGGAGATATTATTCGAGCCGAAGCTAACTTCCTAAATTGTAAAAGCTTTCCAAACCAGCCGAAAATCAAGCCTTCTTACACCGTATATCAAACTAAGTCACCGAGTGTTGGGCGAGGAAGATTATTAGTTTTGGTAGCCAATCCCGAAACCGCAGACACGCTGTTGCAGATGGCAGCACTAATTGCCAAATACAACCGCTACGAAATTGAATGTTTGCAGGTAATTACCATTTCTCGTCATAATAATCCCTCAGAAACTCCGGTAAAAACTTCACCAAGCAGACAGTTGCTATTATCTGCGGAAATTATGGGTAAAAAATGGAAAATCCCCGTGCATACGCAAATTAAAGTTGCTCATGAGGTTGCAAGTGCAACATTAGATGTAATTAAAGAGCGGCATATAGATACAGTTTTAATGGGGTGGAAAGGTAGTACAAATACTCCCGGCCGCATTTTTGGTCATGTTGTAGATACTATAATCCGTCAAGCTACCTGTGAGTTGCTGCTGGTAAGGCTGGGAAATTCTGCTAACCCCGTCAATTTTAAGCGCTGTTTAGTGCCAATGGCTGGTGGCCCCAACTCAAAAATTGCCCTTAAATTATTACCACCTTTAGTTACTTTCAACAAAAAATTAGAAATTCGTCTGACACAAGTTTTTTCTCCATCTAAAATTCAAACCGATACAAAAGGGTTGGAAGCTGCCAAGCGTCTGCTTGTTAATCGATACAAGCTATCCAATCAAGTAGAAGCCATTCCAATTGAAGCTGCTTCCGTATCTGAAGGAGTCATTAATTTAGTAAAAAAGGAAGGTTTCGATCTAGTCGTTTTAGGCGCTTCTCGTGAAGGAATGTTACAGCAAGCTATTAACGGCAATATTCCAGAAGCAATAGCATCGGGTGTTGATTGTACCGTGATCTTAGTTCGCGGAATGAGTAGTGAGTAGTGAACAGTGAGCAGTTAACAGTTAACAGTTAACAGTTAAGTTTTTAAGGTAATAACTCATTTATCGTATTTTTACGTAAGCCTTAATAGAGACGAAGAAAGAACAAAGTCGTTGGCGAGGTTTTATAGCACTATGTGTTGTTTTTCTGTTTCTCGTTCCATGTTTCCCGTTCCCTCCCAAGCAAAATGCGATCTCAAATATCTATATTCGTAATACTATAGCTGGTTAATAATTAATCGTTGTCAACAAAGATTATGCCTAGTTGAACCTAAAATAAATTAGAATAAGGTAACAAAGTGTAAAGAAACATTATAATTTTTCTTACCTTTTGAAACAATTTGCTTAATTTCAGAGTTGAGATTTATATAAAAAGCCCATGCATAATAGTTTTTGGCGAAGATTTTTCACCTTTTTGACGGTATTATTTTTAGCTGGTTCGATTTGGACGATAGATTCGAGTCCCGCTTATGCTTATAACAATCCGGAATTGCTACCTGACGAAGTTACGCCTGTTGTAGATTTGGGAAAATCTCTGAACGATCTTCAAGAAGAAAATTTAGTTAAAGAGCTTAATCAATTTGAAGAGGAAACTGGTTGGCAGTTGCGAGTACTGACTCAGTACGATCGAACCCCAGGTAGAGCGGTAATCAAGTTTTGGGGTTTGAACGACCACAGCATCTTGCTGGTTGCTGATTCTCGTGGTGGTAATATTCTCAGTTTTGCGGTTGGGGATGATGTTTATGAATTACTACCCCGTACTTTTTGGATAGAATTACAAACTCGTTTTGGTAACTTATATTTTGTACGCGAAAAAGGTGAAGATGGAGCTATTATTGAAGCTTTACACACTGTAGAAGGTTGTTTGCGTGGAGGTGGCTGTAATGTTGTTCCGGGATTACCACGGGAACAGTGGATTCTGACTTTGATCACTTCGGTTGTCGGTGGGGTTATTTGCGGTTTTGCAGCTCAACCTAGAGAAGAAGGGCAAGTTGTTGCTTGGCAATGGGCATTAATCTTTTCTCCTTTATGGGGAATTTTGTTTATTGCTTTTGGAATTGGGCCAGTAGTGACTCGTACTTCTGAATGGCTACCTTTGGTTCGCAATATTTCCGGTTTTCTAATTGGAGTTTTGGTTGCTTATTTAACTCCCGTTCTCAATCGTTCCACTCCTTCTGAAACTTGAAGTACCACCGGAGTTAGCACCACCGGAGTTAGTACCACCGGAGTTAGGAATTAATAATCCAAACTTTCTAATATATATATGTTGTAGAGACGTTGCGTCCAGCAACGTCTTTGCGTAATTGGGTTTGTTTGAATAATAGTAGTGAAAAATTGCGTTAGCGAAGCCATGCCGTTCGCGCAGCGTCTCGAAGAGAAGGCTTATCGCCCAATGTATTTGCATTTCTATTTTTCTACACCTTGGGATGAAGATTAATAATTGATAATTGATAATTGATAATTGATAATTGATATCAGGAAAGTAGACGATGGAATGGCACTTAACGGATGCTCAAAATTTAGCCACCATAGATAAAGAAGTTGGTGGTTTTTTAGCTCTGACGCACTTAGATGAAGATAGCTCTCAACGCGCGTATCGTCATTTTTCACCGGCAGAGTACGAAATTGTGAGAAGAGTTATTTACGCAACAGGTGACTTTGAGTATAAATCTTTAATTGAATTTTCCGAACGTGCTTTGCAAGCTTCAGCTGCTGCATTAGCATCGCGGAGTACTGTTATTGTAGATGACGCAAAAGTTCAAGCCGGTATTGCACGAGAAGTGCAGAATACTTTTGCTAATCCAGTATATTGTGCTGTAGAAGCTCAAACACGCCCCCAAAAAGACAAAACTCTTGCTGCCTGGGGAATGGAAACTTTAGCCAAACGTTATCCAGAAGGTATATTTGTTATAGGGCAAGCACCAACAGCCTTAACAACGTTATTAGATTTAATTAAAGCGGAGAAAATTAGACCTGTTTTAATAATTGCTACACCGCCAAAGTTTATTAATATGGATTCAATCAAACAAGGTTTAAAAGAATTTTCAATACCCAACATTACAATTAAAAGTCGTAAAGGTGGTGCGACTGTAGCAGCTGCAATTTTAGATGGATTGATAGATTTATCTTGGGAAGCTTATGGGTAGGGAGTAGTTGAAATTGTAAAGTTGAACGTTGTTCGGGAGCATCCCAAATTTTCCGAGCAGATTTCAAGTTGGTGAGGTACCTCCTGCAACCTGCAAAGTGCTGTATTTTCCAACAATTGGGATGCTCGACTTGAAAATACTAAATCGGTAAACGGTCTATATCTTTATTATGACCAATTACTACCATTGTCGAACCTTTTTCAAAGCGCTTATGGGGGTCTGGATTAATGATAAATTTTTCATCATCAACACCATCGTGTCTATTACTTATTGCTAACACATTTAACCCATAGCGGTTGCGAAGCTGTAGTTCGGCAACTGTTTTACCATCAAATTCATCGGGTATAGCTATTTCAACAATACTGTTATCGGGATCGAGATCGAATGTATCTAATATCGCTGGTTTTGTGAGTGTTTGGGCTAAAGCACAACCGGCTTCATGTTCGGGAAAAACAACTCTGTCTGCGCCAACTTTTCGTAATAATTTACAGTGAACTTCGCTGGAAGCTTTGGCTACTACGTTTTTTACGCCACCTTCTTTAACATTTAAAGTTGTGATAATACTTTCTTGAATATAATTACCAATTGCGATGATTACGGTGTCAAACTCAAAAATACCTGCTTCTTTAAGTGCAGCGGGTTCTGTTGAGTCTAGCTGTAAAGCATGACCAGTTATTTCTTCTGTCAAGGCTTGTGATACACGTTTTTCATCAATGTCTGTAGCTAGAACTTCATAACCTAATCGATGTAAAGTTGAACAAACAGAACGACCAAAACGTCCTAAACCAATTACCGCATACTGTTGATTGGTTTTATTTAAAGTACGAAAAAACCCTAATGAGGACAGATTCACTGTTTTTATCCTTAATTATTACAGCTTTTGTATAGCTAAAAAAAATCGGTCATAACGAATAAATTATAATTATAAATTATCATTTTTTTTGCCCGATTGTATTGATTTTATCATTTTCGCTTCATTGAATCCATATTAAATATATTTGGCGATACGGTACTTATTTTGTCATAATTAACAGTTTATATTCTTGCAATAGGCAACGCCGGAATTGTGAAGAGATTATATTAATAAATAATGCTCATTGGGCAAGCATAATTAGGAATTTTTTAGTTTACAGTTAGAAATGACTGCTAATAGAGAAACAACTGTAAACTCATAATCGCTTGTTACCATTATCCCACAAGTAAATCTTCTTCAGGGTAATGAATATTGGTGGGTTTGGGGTCGCCAAGTACGGCGGACATTAACAGTAAAACACCAACTCTTCCCATATACATAGTCAGGATTAATACTAATTTTCCCCAGATAGAAAAGTCGGTAGTTATTCCTGTAGACAGTCCTACAGTTGCATAAGCTGAAACTACTTCAAATAAGATTTGGATAAAGTCAAAACTTGGGTCTGTCAGTGATATTAAAATAGTACACATGATTACAGCAGTTACAGAACCAACTATCACACCAACGGCTTTTAATATCAAAGATACGGCTATACGACGTTCGTAAAGTAAAACTTCTTGTTTACCTTGAAGAATTGATTTAGTACAACTAGTAAGTACTCGGATAGTTGTAGTTTTCATCCCCCCTCCTGTACCTCCGGGGCTTGCTCCTACAAACATAAAAGCAATAGTAATAAATAGTCCCGCAGTTGTCATACCGCCAATATCTATACTGTTAAAACCAGCAGTTCTGGTAGTCATCGATTGAAACCAAGCTGCTAAAAATTGACTGCGAAAACTAAGATTTCTTATAGTTTCAGTATTTCTGACCTCTACGAAAAAGAACGCCAAGGTTCCTAAAAATAATAAAAATATTGTTGTGCTGACAGCCACTTTGTAATCAAGAGATAACACAACACTGCGCGGTCTTCTACGTAGGCGATCGCGCAATCCAAAAAAGATTTCTAAAATTACTTGATATCCAATTCCACCAAAGATGACTAAGCCTGAAATAGTGAATACTAGTAAGGCATTATAGTTGTAATCAACTAAACTATTTGAAAATAAACTAAAGCCTGCATTGTTCCAAGCACTAACGCTGTGAAAAATTGCCAGCCACATTCCTTTATCCCATCCAAAATCGGGAACAAATACTAGAAGTAATAAAAAGATTCCGGTAAGCTCAAAAAATAACGTTACCGCGATGATGGAGCCAATAATGTTGCCGCTACCTTCCATTTCTCGCCTATCTAAAGCTTGTTTAATTGCCATTTTATGTCTTAGATCGAATCTACGACCAGTCAACATAATTAGAAAGGTTGTAAATGTCATGTAGCCCAAACCGCCAACTTGTGCTAGCAACAGGATAAACAACTGACCCCAAAATGAAAAATCTGTACCAGTATCAACTACAGCCAAACCCGTGACACAAACGGCTGAAGTTGCCGTAAATAAAGCCACAATTGGGCTATTCCACGTACCTGTAGCCATAGAAAAAGGCATCATTAATAGGAGAGTTCCTACCGTGATTACTGCGAAAAAGCCAAAGCAAATTTTTTGAGAAGCGGTCATGTTGATTTTGGATTTTGGATTTTAACAACAGATGTTTTGGATTATCCCTTACTTGAAAGCCCATAACAGACGGGCTGCGTACCATTCGTTATGAATGAAATAAAAAAAAAATTTATTATTTTCTATTCGCTGTCTCCTATTCCCTACTTCCTACTCCCTTAAAAAAAGCTTCAACTACAAATTATTCCATCTTATTGCCGTACCCGTATTTTTATTTCAGAACACAAAACACCCCGCTCTAATTAAAAATACTCATGGTAGCCTACCAATATATGTTTTTTTTATTCTGCGACATTCTTAACACATTGGTTTATTCATGAGTGCAACACTAAGCCAGCAAATTCAACAGTTTTACGATGCTTCTTCCTCACTTTGGGAAGATATATGGGGGGAGCATATGCACCACGGTTATTACGGTGCAGATGGTAGACAAGAGAAAAACCGCCGTCAGGCTCAAATTGATTTAATTGAGGAGTTGCTGCAATGGGCGGAGGTGCAGCAAGCGGAGAAAATTTTAGATGTAGGTTGTGGTATCGGTGGAAGTTCTTTGTATTTAGCCGAGAAATTTAACGCTGCTGCTACTGGCATTACTTTGAGTCCGGTACAGGCACAAAGAGCTTCCGAGCGGGCTGTTGAATTTGGTTTACAGGAAAGAACCAACTTTCAAGTAGCAGATGCTTTAAATATGCCCTTCGAGGACAACAGTTTTGATTTAGTTTGGTCTTTGGAAAGCGGCGAGCATATGCCGGATAAAAACAGATTTATGCAAGAATGCTACCGAGTACTCAAGCCCGGTGGAAAATTGATTTTGGTGACATGGTGTCATCGTGCTACCGATAGCTCGCCTTTAACCGCAGAAGAGAAAAAGCATTTAGAACAGATTTATGAGGTTTATTGCTTACCATACGTAATTTCCTTAGCAGATTATGAGGCGATCGCCCGTCTACTACCTCTACAGAATATTCGCACGGCGGATTGGTCGCAAGCTGTAGCCCCTTTTTGGAATGTGGTAATTGATTCGGCGTTTACTCCCAAAGCCTTTTTTGGTTTATTGCGTGCTGGTTGGAAAACCATTCAAGGTGCAATGAGTTTGGGTTTAATGCGTAAAGGTTATGAAACTGGTTTGATTAAATTTGGTTTGTTAACTGGAAGTAAGGAGTGATGGGGTTCGGGGGTTCGGGGGAGATGGGGGGACAAGGGGACAAGGGGATGAATAAATCATTCCTCGCTCTTGTGCATAGTAAATGCCCAATTACCAATTACCAATGCCCAATTCCCAATTACCAATGCCCAATGCCCAATCTAAAATCTAAAATCTAAAATCTAAAATTATTATGAGTCAAGTTTCACAAACGGGGTTGCAAAGTAGTTGGCTTTACGCTTTTTGGAAGTTTTCTCGTCCTCATACTATTTATGGTACGAGTTTGAGCGTGTTGGGATTGTATGTAATTGCTGTTGCTTTAACAAATAGTAATTTTCCATTCCCGAATTCTTATTCCTTATTGTCTGTTGTAGGTGCTTGGATTGCTTGTTTGTTAGGAAATGTCTATATTGTTGGACTTAATCAACTGCAAGATGTAGAAATCGACAAAATTAATAAACCTCATTTACCCGTTGCTTCTGGTGAGTTTACCCAACGCACGGGAGAAATGATTGTAATTACTACGGGTGTTTTAGCTCTCTCGTTATCTTGGTTTTTAGGGCCTTTTTTATTTGGGATGGTGGCTATTAGTTTGGCTATCGGCACCGCTTATTCTTTACCACCAATACGTTTAAAACGGTTTCCTTTTTTTGCCGCAATTTGTATTTTTTCAGTACGAGGGGCAATTGTTAATTTAGGATTGTTTCTGCATTTCTCTTGGGTACTGCAAGCTAAACAATCAATTCCATTTGCCATATATGCTCTAACGGTGTTTATTTTAGTCTTTACAATCGCGATCGCAATCTTTAAAGATATTCCCGATATGGAAGGCGATCGCCAGTACAATATCACCACTTTCACTATCAAGTTAGGCAAGGATACTGTTTTTAATCTCTCTCGCTGGCTGTTGACTGCTTGTTACGCTGGTATGATTTTGGTAGGACTTCTGGGTTTTGCAGGGGTGAACTCAATATTTGTCGTATCGGTTCATTTTGTAATATTAGGTTTTATGTGGTGGCGCACTCAGCAAACCGATTTACAAGATAAAAGTTCGATCGCTAGTGCTTACAAGTTTATTTGGAAATTGTTTTATCTGGAATATTTACTTTTTCCTGTTGCTTGTTTGTTAGGTTAAGGCTGCTAATATTTCTTCACATCCACCGGGGAATGAAATTAAGAGTCTAATAGCGAAAGTCCTATAAATCTGATATCTTGCATCAATGTATTTAAGCCCTTCACAACCACCTGGAAATAAATTTCAAGGCTAATATACAAAGTACGTTAAAACGCACTAAAATCCTTTACCAGTCTTATTTATCAGACTTAGTATATGAGCCTGAGAATTTATTCTAAGGCGATTGTGAAAGCTAATTGATAAAGGTGCAAGATATCAGATAAATAGGAATACAATCTTTTTTGTAATAATCTATTATTGTGTAACTCATAACTATACCAAATATTATGTTAGAAAATTTGCAATTCAATACTATTATTCCTGCTGTTATTGTCATATCGAGTATTTCCCTTTTGATTTATTTTGCTTGGAAAACTTTAAGAACTTCTAATTTATTTCAAAAAGGACTGGATTTATATCAGCAAAAAGATTATGAAAATGCAGAAGCTGTTTTTCGTCAAGTAACTTCTATTAATGTAAGTAACGATGTAGTTCGCTTGCTTTTAGGGGATTCTTTATTAAGGCAGGGAAAGGTCGAAGAAGCTATTGAAAAGTACAAAGAAGTGATAGTTCGCACACCTAAAAAGGCTGATGCTTATTTGCGTTTGAGTCGAATTTATATGCAGCAAGATAAGCAATCGGAAGCAATTGAATATTTAAAACAAGCCAAAGAAGTATTACAAAAACGTCAGCCGGAAAAAGCGGAAGAAGTTAGTCAGTTATTAGAAAAATTGAATAAATAGGGAATTGGGGATTGGGTAATGGGCAATGGGTAATGGGTAACTCCCAACTCTTAACTCCCAACTCCCAACTCCTAGCTCCCCAATCCAAAATCCAAAATCCAAAATCCAAAATCCGATGACAGAAGCGAATGGCAAAGTCTATCTTGTAGGTGCAGGACCGGGAGATGTTGATTATCTAACGGTGAAGGCTTATCGATTACTGGCTAAAGGTGAGGTGTTGATTTATGATGCTTTGGTTGACGAGCAATTGGTGGAATTAGTACCGGATAATTGTCTAAAGATTCATGTAGGTAAGCGCGGTGGTTTACCAAGTACTTCTCAAGATGAAATAAATAAATTATTAGTTAAATATTGTCAGCAAGGAAAGCTTGTTATACGGCTGAAGTCCGGAGATCCGTTTATTTTTGGTCGCGCCCCCCTGGAAATTCAAGCTTTAAAAGCTGCTGGCTGCGATCTTGAAGTTATTCCAGGAATCTCTTCAGCTTTAGCTGCACCTTTACTTGCAGGAATTCCGCTTACGGATGCGGAGTTAAGTAAATGCTTCGCTGTATTGAGCGCTCATCAACCGGATAGTCTTGATTGGGAAGCGCTTTCAAGGTTAGATACCCTGGTGTTGCTAATGGGTGGACAACATCTGTGTGAAATTGTAAACCAATTAATTAGATATGGGAAAGATAAATTTACTCCAGTTGCAATTATTCGTAAAGCTGGTACCCCAGAACAACAAATATGGATTGCTAATTGTTCCACAATTGTGGAACAAGTAAAAACGGTGCGTTTGTCTCCGGCAGTAATTGTTATTGGAGAAGTAGTAAGGTATGCCAATTTTTCTGAGAAGATGTAGTTAGATGCTTCCCTATCTTAGAGACGCTTTGCACTCCAAAATCATGTCACCAAATCCATCTTCCAAAGTTTCTGCAACGGTATCGTCCACTTTACCTTTAAGTGGAAAAACTGTTCTAATTACTCGTTCGGTGGGACAATCTAGCCAATTTGCTCAAATGATTTTAGCTACTGGAGCCAACGTTATTGAAATCCCTGCATTAGAAATTTGTTCTCCTTCTAGCTGGGAGGCTTTAGATAATGCACTTGTTAATTTATCAGAATTTGACTGGTTAATTCTTACTTCTAGTAACGGTATAAATTACTTTTTTGAGAGATTAATGGCATTAGAAAAAGATGTGCGAACTTTGGCTAATCTAAAAATTGCCGTTGTGGGAGAGAAAACCGCTCAAAGTCTCAAAGAACATAGTTTACAACCCGATTTCATTCCGCCCAATTTCATCGCCGATTCTTTGATAGAAAATTTTCCCGAACAACTTGCAGGTAAAAAAGTTTTATTTCCCAGAGTAGAAAGTGGCGGAAGAGAAGATTTAGTTAGAGAATTTAGAAACCAAGGAGCAGAAGTTGTGGAGGTGGCTGCATATCAATCTTGCTGTCCTAGTGATATACCTGCTTCTGCTGAATTAGCTTTGCAAAGTGGGACGGTTGATATAATTACTTTTGCTAGTTCTAAAACAGTAAAGTTTTTTAATCAATTAGCAGAAAAAATATTTTCAGATAATTCGGAAAATAATCAACCATCTGTAGTATCAAATTATCTAGAAGGTGTTTGTATTGCTTCTATTGGACCTCAAACTTCAAAAGCTTGTCACAAATATTTTGGATGGGTGGATGTTGAGGCTTCCCAGTATACCTTGGAAGGGTTGACTCAAGCAATTATTGATTGGGCAGCAAATTTGAGGTAATTGGTAATTGGTATACCTCCCACTTTCGGTGAATGGTAACAGGGAATGGGGATAGACTGTACTTCGGGACGATTACGAATCTTTAGTAGATAATAGATTGTTATCAATCAAGTCCCATTCCTAATTTCCTATAATTTATGAAACGTGTTATCGGTTTAACTGGTGGTATAGCTACGGGTAAAACGACTGTGGCAGATTATTTAGCAAATGCTTATAACTTACCGATTTTAGATGCAGATATTTACGCTAGAGAAGCTGTTGCGGTTAATTCACCGCTTCTAAAGCAAATAGTCAAACGTTACGGAGAACAAATTTTACTTACTGATGGTAGCCTTAACAGAGAAAACTTAGGTGAAATAATCTTTAGCCAGCACCAAGAACGCTTGTGGATAGATAGCTTGATTCATCCCTACGTTGGCGATCGCCTTTCTGTGGCAATTAAAGAAACACCAGTAGAAACTCTAGCCGCAGTTGTGCCTTTATTATTTGAAGCGGGTATGACAGATTTAGTTACGGAAATTTGGGTAGTAACTTGTTCTGAAAAACAGCAATTAAAAAGATTGATGGAGCGAAATCAACTAACCCCCGAACAAGCACAAGCAAGAATTAGCAGTCAAATACCTTTAACCCAAAAAGTTAAAAAAGCCGATATTGTCTTAGATAATAATTCAAATGTAGAAAAATTATTGCAACAAGTAGATATTGCGATATTTCGACAGTGAACAGTTATCAATTATCAATTATCAATTATTAAAGTTTTTACTAACCGATCTCACTTGTTCATTGTTCATTGTTCATTGTTCATTGTTCATTGTTCATTGTTAATTGTTTTTAAACTTTGTTGTAATTTAATAACTCATAATGCGTCTGCTTCTAATGAGACGTATTCATGAAGGTATTTGACGCTCATCACCATATTTGTCACGAAAAACTTGATAGTTATGACGATCGAGGCGTTGCAGAAATGTTTTATGCTGCTAGGGAAACTTGGGATAAACAGAAGGAATTATTCAACAAGTGGATGAGAAAGATGGTGATGCGATCGCGCTTGTTAATGCATTTATTTTAACTGGCGATCGAGGATGATGGTAAAGTCGAAAATGCAATCCGGGCTTGGGCTGCAAACGATGTCAAAGCAGGCAATATTCTGAGTAAAGTTGATTTGCATCGTTTGGAATATACTTGCCTATTTATTTTTACAAGTTGGATTTTCTGGAATTGATGCGATGGTGCGTGCCCGAATGGCTTATTACACATTGGTAGTTGGTGAATTTACTGTCGGTATCAGAATGAATAGAGATGAGCGATTGCTTGAAGCTAAATTGCAGCACGCTATTCTTACTCGTCGAAATTAGGTTTTATAGAATATCTATGCCTATACCAGAATCCTTTTTGGAGGTAATATTAATTCGTGGGGTATCCACAATTCTGGGAGACGTAGCACTGCGCCCCGTCTCTACATTATTGATTAATGCAAATATTTAATTATTAATAAAATATGGCAATAGCAATCGATTTTGGCACTAGTAACACCGTTATTGCTCGTTGGAATCCGGTAACTCAACAGCCAGAAACTTTAAACATACCGGAATTATCCGTTCAACAAGGTTTGAATCCGCCGCTAATTCCTAGTTTGCTGTATGTGGAAGATGCTTCTATTTCACGAGTTTTAGTTGGACAACAGGTAAGGAATCGCGGTGTAGATATTAAAGGTGATTCGCGATTTTTTCGCAGTTTCAAACGCGGAATTGGTGCTGATATTCAAGGTTTTTTACCTGAATTAGATGGGCATAATATTACTTTTGAACAAGTTGGGGAATGGTATTTACAAAAAGTAATTGAACAATTATCTTCTATGGAAGGTGGTTTGGATTCCTTAGTATTAACCGTTCCCGTTGACAGTTTTGAAGCTTACCGTCACTGGTTGGGAAAGGTTTGCGAACCGCTAGCTGTGGAACAGGTGCGGATGCTGGATGAACCGACAGCAGCGGCTTTGGGATATGGTTTAACCGAAGAAGATTTATTATTAGTAGTTGACTTTGGCGGCGGAACTTTAGATTTATCTTTGGTGCGTTTGGATAAAAGCGTGCAGCAACAAAGTAACAAGCCTTTGGGTTTTCTACTCAAATTTGGCAATAAGTCTTTAGCAGAAGACTCCAAACAAAAGGTGAAAACTGCCCGCGTATTGGCAAAAGCCGGTCAAAATTTAGGCGGTACGGATATTGATAATTGGTTAACCGATTACTTCGCCAAAACTCAAGATTTAGCGATAAGTCCTTTAACAACAAGGCTTGCGGAAAAAGTTAAAATTCAGCTTTCTACACAAAACAAAGCCAGCGAAGTTTATTTCAACGACGAAACATTTGAAAGTTACGAATTGGAATTAAACCGCGATGCTTTTGAAAGTATTTTGCAAGAACATTCGTTTTTTGCAATGCTCGATGAGTCGATGGCACAATTATTGCAGCAAGCACGCCGTCAAGGAATAGAAGTAGCAGATATTAACGCCGTTTTGTTAGTTGGCGGTACTTCGCAAATCCCGGCGGTGCAGACATGGATAAAGAATTACTTTGATGCCGAAAAAATTCGTAGCGAACGAGCATTTGAAGCGATCGCCCACGGAGCGTTACAACTAGCGCAAGGCTTTGAAATCAAAGATTTTCTCTACCACAGCTACGGAATCCGCTATTGGAATCGTCGTCAAAATCGGCATGATTGGCATCCTATTGTTAAAGAAGGACAGCCTTACCCAATGAATAAACCAGTAGAACTATATTTGGGTGCTTCCTTAGAAAATCAACCCAGCATAGAACTAATTATCGGAGAATTGGGAGCAGAAACCGGCGGCACCGAAGTTTATTTTGATGGCG
>JBARZF010000321.1:0-9447 GCA_049649675.1 Rivularia sp. (in: cyanobacteria)
ATCTTGCTCCCTCGCCACTAGGGAGCAAGATGCTCCCACTACTAATCACCTATTTTCACCGCAGAAATGGCTATACTAAGCATGAAGAGGGCTAAAGCCCTTACTACGAACAAAAGATTTAAATTAAATCTAGTTGCATTGCGTTACTTGGTGAAAAACCTAAGTTTTCGTAAACGGGTTTTCCTGCTGGTGAAGCGTTTAAAATAGCCTTTGTACAATTGATAGTTTTTAAATGCTCAATCGTAGCGTTAGTTAATTGTTTGGCGATTCCTTTTCTTCGGTGAGAAGGTTCGACGAAAACACCCCAAATATATCCGTATTTTCGGTATTCTTCTGTTAATGCATTTGGATACAAACCTGTAAATAGCTGACAGCTTGCAGAGCCGACAATTAGATTATCAACTTCTGCCACAAAACCTTTGTAAAATAAGTTTTGACGAGCTTGTTTGATAAAATCTAAAGTCATATTGCGATGGTTCGGTTTAATGGACTTTTCAGGAGCGCCGACATCTAACCACATTCGATAAAAATGCTCTGCAATTATTGAATCTTCTTTTGGAATTGTTTCTCTAATATTTATATTTATCTCTTTACACATTTCACCTTAATTAAAAACGAGTGTTTTCTCTTTTCTTCTTCCTCTGCGTACTCTGCGTCTCTGCGGTTTTTTAATCCAATGGTGGTGCGTTACGGCAAAGCTAATGTATTTTTTTGGCTTAGAAATCATTTCGTGCCGTAACACACCCTACAAACTTATTTCATCCCCAACTTTAATAACTTGATTACCAATACCAACTAACCGAGTATTTACTGTCAGCTTATAATAATGATTGAAACGAGATTTATTCACCCATTCCGGTAAAGTCTCTCTACGTTTATTGATAAATATTTTCTGAAAATCTGAATTAAGTTGTGCTGTTACTGCATCTCTAGTTGGAACAATACAGCGCTGACAGGGATTTACTCCGATAAATTGCAAATTTCCAACTTTAAAATTAATTGGGTTATCGCTTTCAGAAAACAATTTATCTTCCCAAAATGCGGGCACTCCATCTATTTCTATGGTGGTACGCATTCGACGACGGATATCATCTTCAGTTAAATCTGAATACCAGGAAGCAACTTCTTTTAAAGTGGCAGTACTAACTATAGTTGGTCCGGGTGAAATGGTATCATCGGGGAAGCCAGTAATCAAGTTTTTTCGTAATTTAACGGTAAAACCAAAAAACTCGCTTAGCCAAGCTTCTAACCGTGGTATTTCTGACTCTAAATTGAAACTTTCTTTTGTCTCGCTACCTTGGATTTTTAACGAAATAATTTGATTTTCTAAATCGAATGTTGAGCGTAATAAATGTATTTTGGCATAACGTTTAGCATTGACATACTTTCCTTGCGCGTCAAAAATTGCAAATTGGCGATCAGCCAGAGGCTGGACGCTTCGCGTATCGCACTGCAATGCACCACTCTGCAAAACCTGCGCTTGCATAACTTCCACGCCATCAAGTGACTTGATTGGATAGATGCAAATTCTGGCTACATGGGGCATATTTAGCCTCCAGATAATCGCTGTACTCGAACTTAATAACAGCGTATTTTATATAGTGGTTGGTTACAAGAGCCAATTTTATGATTTATTACCAGTCCACTTTCATCGTAGAAATGAATTTCTATAGCTGGGAAAGAGCAAATAGTTCGATTTTTATCTCATAAGCAGCGTTTTTTGTCAATAATTAAGATAAAGATTTTGACTTTAATTATAATTTTTTTGAATGATGTGGGAATACTAAATCAGGAAGTATTGAAATATTAAGGATGAAGGCGGTATGGTTAAGATTAAGGGATATCACCTAAACGAACAACTTTACAATGGTTCGAGAACGCTGGTATATCGTGCTATTCGAGATTCGGACCAAAAACCTGTTGTAATTAAACTCCTGAAAAATACTTATCCCAACTTTAACGAACTTTTGCAATTCCGCAATCAATACACCATCAGCAAAAACTTAGATATTCCTGGAATAATTCGTCCTTACAGTTTAGAAGCTTACCAGAATAGTTATGCTTTGGTAATGGAAGATTTTGGTGGGGTTTCGCTGCGTGAATATATACAGACATCTAGTATAGGGACGTTATCTGTAAAGTTTCTTGAGGGTATATTAGTAATTGCAGTGCAAATTACTGATATTCTTCACAATGTGCATCAAAATCGCGTTATTCACAAAGATATTAAACCTGACAATATTTTAATTAATCCCGAAACTAAGCAAATTAAATTAATTGATTTTAGTATCGCTTCACTACTTCCCAAGGAAACTCAAGAAATCACAAATCCTAATAGTTTAGAAGGAACTCTCGCATACATATCACCCGAGCAAACTGGAAGGATGAATCGGGGGGTTGATTATCGTAGTGATTTTTATGCTTTGGGTGTTAGCTTTTATGAATTATTAACTGGGGAGTTGCCATTTAAATCGGAAGATGCGATGGAGTTGGTGCATTGTCATATTGCTCAACAACCACCAACGATGAAAAAACCTCACCCTAACCGTCTCCGAAGTCGCGAGAGAGAAAAAGAAATTCCCCAAGTTTTGTCGGATATCGTCATGAAATTAATGGCGAAAAATGCTGAAGATAGGTATCAAAGCGCTTTGGGATTAAAGCATGATTTAGAAATTTGTTTAAAAAAACTTAACGAAACTGGCAAAATTGAATATTTTCAAATTGCTCAATGGGATATTTGTGACAGATTTATTATTCCTGAAAAATTATACGGTAGGGAAAAAGAAATTGAGGAATTATTAGCAGCATTTGAGAGAGTATCTCAGGGAAACAGTGAATTAATATTGGTTGCTGGTTTTTCTGGTATTGGTAAAACTGCGGTAGTTAATGAAGCTCATAAACCGATAGTTAAACAGCGCGGTTATTTTATTAAAGGTAAATTTGACCAGTTTAATCGTAATATTCCTTTCTCTGCTTTTGTACAAGCATTTCGGGATTTAATGGGGCAATTATTTAGCGAAAGTGACGCTCAATTGTCAAGATGGAGACACAATATTTTACAAGCTTTAGGGAATAACGCCCAAGTAATTATTGATGTTATTCCCGAATTAGAAAAAATTATTGGGAAACAACCACCCTTACCAGAATTATCAGGTACTGCTGCCCAAAATAGGTTTAATTTATTATTTCAAAAGTTTATTCAAGTTTTTACTACTAAAGAACATCCTTTAGTTATATTTTTGGACGATTTGCAATGGGCGGATTCGGCTTCAAATAAGTTGATGCAGTTGTTGATGAGCGAATCGGAAAATGGTTATTTATTATTAATTGGAGCTTATCGGGATAATGAAGTATTTCCGGCTCATCCTTTGATGTTGAGTTTAGAGGAGATTCGTAAATCACAAGGATTAATTAATACGATTATCTTAGCTCCATTAACTGAAGATATTTTAAATCACCTGGTTGCCGATACTCTTAATTGTTCGCTTTCAATATCACAGCCACTAACAGAGTTAATATATCAAAAAACTCAGGGTAATCCATTTTTCAGTACGCAATTTTTAAAATCTCTTTATGAAGATAATTTAATTAAATTTGATTTTAATATTAGTTCGTGGATATGCAATATTAGTCAACTAAAAGCATTAGCACTTACTGATGATGTTGTTGCATTTATGGCATTAAAATTGCAAAAGCTAACTCAAGAAACGCATAATTTGTTGAAATTAGCAGCTTGTATTGGAAATCAATTTGATTTAGCAACTTTGGCAGTAGTATGCGAAAAATCGGAAGCAGAAACGGCTACAGATTTATGGGAAGCGTTGCAAGAAGGTTTCATTTTACCGCAAAGTGAAGTTTACAAATTCTATATTGAATCAGACACTCAGTTTCGGCAAGATTTAAAAGATGAGCAAATTGTAAACTATAAATTTTTACATGACAGAGTTCAGCAAGCAGCTTATTCTTTGATTTCAGAAGATAAGAAACAGTCAGAACACTTAAAAATTGGTAAACTTCTACTAAATTATGTTTCTGAACCGGACAAAACAGAAAAAATCTTTGAAATCGTCAACCATCTAAATAGAGGAATTGAACTTATCAATCTCTCATCTTCAAGAAATGAATTAGCACAGTTGAACTTAATCGCTGCACGTAAAGCTATCGTATCAACAGCATATGTTGGGGCAGATGAATATCTTCGAGTCGCGATGAGTTTACTGAGTTCGGATTGTTGGAACAGCCAAAAAGATAAAATCGCCGCAACCTATATGCAAGAAGCTTACTACTGTTATGCCCGTTGGGGAGCCAAAGCTAAAATCGACGACTTAGAAAAACGCTATCCCGATATACTTGCAGCAATCTTAGAAACACAAAAAAATAACTCTAAAAATCATGACACATACCTTCAAACAAATCAAACGATTCAAATAAGTCGTTCGAGCAGCGGCGTTTGCGATACTTTAGATTTCGCCAGCATTCTCAAAGCAACACAGGCTTTGTCGAAGGAAATTGAATTAGAAGAATTGATTTCAACTTTACTGCAAATAGTAATCGAAAATGCTGGAGCAGAAAAAGCTGCTTTAGTTTTTCTTAAAAACGATATTCTAAATTTAGAAGCTGTAGCTAGTAAAGATAATGGTGTAACTCACTTGTCAATACCATACGAAACCAGCAGCGATATTCCTAATACAGTTATAAATTACGTCAAACGTAGTTTAAAAACTGTTGTGTTAGATAATGCCCAAGTTCAAAATGATTTTATTACCGATGAATATTTAATAAAGCAACAGCCATATAGTTTGTTATGTGCGCCGATTTTAAATAAAGGTAAATTAACCGGCTTGCTGTATCTAGAAAATAAATTAACAATTGGTGCATTTACATGGGAACGATTAGAAATAATTAACCTTTTATGCACTCAAGCTGCTATTTCTTTAGAAAATGCCCGTCTTCATAGACAAGAAAAAGAAAAATCCGATCAACTAGAACAATCTCAACAGCGATTAAAATTAATTATTCACCAAACACCCGTAGCTGTAATTGAATGGGATACTGCTTTTAAGTTTCAGAGTTGGAACCCAGCCGCAGAGAAAATTTTTGGCTATCACACTCACGAAATTTTAGGTCATCATTTACGTTACATTGTTCCCGAAGAGTATCACGCTTATGTTGATGATGTAGCAACTCAAATATTGTCTCAAAGTGGAGGTAGCCACGCAATTAATGAAAACGTTACTAAAGATAATCGTCGTATTACTTGTGAATGGTTTAATGCTCCCATGTTTAACTCCAACGGTGAAGTTTGTGGTGCTGTTTCAATGACATTAGATATTAGCCACAGAAAACAAGCAGAAACAGCAGTAATTCAGAAATCACAAGAGTTAGAAAAAGCTCTACAAGAATTAAATCAAGCCCAATTACAAATGGTGCAAAATGAAAAAATGGCAACTTTGGGTAATTTGGTTGCAGGGGTAGCACATGAAGTTAACAATCCAATTGGATTTCTTAAAGGCAGCATCAGCAATGCCCAAGAGTATATTCAAGACTTATTCGCTCATATCGAATGCTATCAAGCAAATTATCCTAATCCTGGAGAAGAAGTTATAGAAAACGCTGAAGAAATTGATTTAGAATATCTCACCGAAGATTTACCAAAGCTGTTAAATTCGATGGAAGTCGCAACAGAACGTATTACCGATATTAGTAACAGTCTCCGTACTTTTTCTAGAGCAGATACAGCCGAAAAAGTTGCTTGCAATATTCATGAAGGCATTGATAGTACAATTTTAATTTTAAAATATCGCCTCAAAGCTGATGATAAACGTCCGGCAATTGAAGTTATCAAAGAATACGGAAAGTTACCATCTGTAAAGTGTTTTCTGGGACAGTTAAATCAAGTATTTATGAACATTATCGCCAACGCCATAGATGCTTTAGACATGACAAATGAAGAAAAAACATTCGCCGAAATACAAGAAAATCCTCATAAAATAACTATTAATACTGAAATCTCTACCGTTCGGAATACAGTATTAATTAGCATCAAAGACAACGGTACGGGGATGCCCGAATCAATTCGAGAACGTATTTTTGATAATCTTTTTACCACCAAAGGAGTCGGTAAAGGTACGGGTTTGGGATTAGCTATAGCTAAACAAATTGTCGAAGAAACCCACAATGGTAAAATCAGTTGCAATTCAACTTTAGGAAAAGGAACTGAATTTGTAATTGAATTACCCACTAATGAATTTTAGATTTTAGATTTTAGATTTTAGATTAGACTTCTACCAATTACCAATTACCAATTACCAATTATTAATTATTTAATAATCATCATCAGCCACACAAATCCCTTTACATTTAATGCCATTGGTAGCGGTGCGCTTACAGTGGGGACACAGAACTTTTTCGTCTTGTTTTTCTGAATCGTTCTTTGCTTGCGATTTATCTTTTTCTGTCTGAGATTCCGAAGTCATAAAATAAATTTTTGCGGTTTTCATCCTATATTCTACATTTTACAATCGCAGGGTTTTTGTTAGAACACCTTCCCTCACCATGCAAGTAATTATGCTTGCGCTGTTTTGAAGTTAAATTTACCAATCTTATAAATAGATTATAATTCGACATAAATAAAAATACGGGTGTTAACATAGAGTTGCATTAGATGTAAATGAGTAGAACTATTTATTTTAAAAAATATATTTTATACAATGCTTATGCAAATATTGTCTAAGTATAGCTATGTTTCTATAGCCTTTTGGTTGAAAAATCAAAAAAACTGCGGGGCTGGCGACACTCTACAGTAAGTAATAACCCCAAACAGATCGGTGTTGGTTATCGTAATACTACTGTTGTGCATTGTAGATCGAAGTACAGATCGGTACATTGTTTATTCTGTAATTAAATCCCGAAATAGTCAGTTTGCGAAGAAAACTTAGTCAGTTGTAAAAGGCTGAAGGGAAGTGTAGAGCAATGCGAATTTTATTAATTTATCCTTTATTTCCAAAAACTTTTTGGTCCTATGAAAAAATTTTGGAGTTGGTAGATAAAAAAGTTTTATTACCACCTTTGGGTTTAGCTACTGTAGCCGCAATTTTGCCTCAAAAGTGGGAATTTAAGTTAGTAGATCGTAATATTCGCTCTGTGACGGAAGCTGAATGGGAATGGGCAGATATGGCGATTTTATCTGCGATGATTGTGCAAAAAGAAGACTTATGCGATCAAATAAAAGTTGCAAAACAACACGGTAAATTAGTTGCAGTTGGTGGCCCTTATCCAACCTCCGTACCCGCAGTAGCTCAAGAAGCTGGAGCAGATTTTCTCATCCTTGATGAAGGGGAAATTACCTTACCAATGTTTGTCGAAGCCGTACAAGCTGGTAAAAAAAGCGGTGTATTTCGCGCTACAGAAAAGCCAGATGTAACTTCAACACCGATTCCCCGCTTTGACTTATTGGAAAGAGATGCTTACGACATGATGTCGGTGCAGTTTTCTCGCGGTTGTCCCTTTCAATGCGAATTTTGCGACATTATCGTACTTTACGGACGCAAACCTCGTACCAAAACCCCAGCACAGCTTTTAGCTGAACTAGATTGTTTGTATGAATTGGGTTGGCGGAGCGGTGTGTTCATGGTGGATGATAACTTTATTGGCAATAAGCGCAACGTTAAGCTGTTGCTCCAAGAGTTAAAAGTATGGATGAAAGCACATGATTATCCATTCCGCTTTGATACCGAAGCCTCAATTGATTTAGCACAAGATCCAGAATTGATGGAATTGATGGTTGAGTGTGGTTTTGCTGCGGTATTTTTGGGTATTGAGACACCAGACGAAGATAGTTTGCAGCTAACAAAGAAATTCCAAAACACGCGCAACTCCCTGGTTGAATCCGTACAATCTATTATTAAAGCTGGTTTGCGTCCGATGGCTGGCTTTATTATTGGTTTTGACGGCGAAAAATCTGGAGCTGGCGATCGCATTGTCCGTTTTGCTGAGCAAGCAGCGATTCCTTCTACTACTTTTGCGATGTTACAAGCGTTACCCAACACCGCATTGTGGCATCGTCTGGAAAAAGAAGGCAGAATGCGCGAATCTACAGACGGAAACATTAACCAAACCACGTTAATGAATTTTATTCCCACTCGTCCTTTAGAAGATATTGGCAGGGAATATATTGAAGCCTTTTGTGCTTTATATGACCCAATATCTTATTTAGACCGTACCTATCGCTGCTTTTTAATGATGGGTAAACCGAGTTGGAAAGCACCAGCTAAAAAGACAGAATGGGTTGTTGTCAAAGCACTTGCAACTGTTATTTGGCGGCAAGGTATTAAACGCGAAACGAGGTGGAAATTCTGGCATCATTTATTCAGTATTTTAAAGCGCAATCCAGCAGTTTTTGAACATTATTTATCTTCTTGCGCTCACAACGAACATTTTCTGGAATACCGTCAAATTGTCCGCGAGCAAATCGAATCTCAGCTTAAAGAATATTTAGCTCAAGGTGCAGAAAAACCTTATGTACTTGTAAAGAAAGTCGAAGCGGTTAAAGCTTAATTAATTAAATGATTGGTAAAAAAAGATTGTAGAGAAGGTATATCAAAGCCGTTTCTACAATTTTTTTTATGTCTATATATTTAATTTAGTAGTGCGAGCATCTTGCTCGCTAATTTCCACCAAGGAACAAGACGCTCCCACTAATAAGCATCTATTTAGATGATAATGATTGTTTTGTAAATGATTTGGGAATAAGTTGTTACGCATTTAATTTGTATAATACCCTTCGTGCAAGATGCTTGTCCTTACGGACACGCTACGAAGGCAGCACTACAATATTTTCGCTTTTTTGCGTTATACAATTTAGCTGCACATCAGCTTACTAAATTCGGAAGCATTAAGGATAGAAGCAGCATGGTTAACATCTCCGGATATCACATATTAGAACAACTTTACAACGGCTCGATAACCCTGGTATATCCTGCTATTCGAGAAAATGACTCCAAAATCTAAAATTTTTTAATTCTTAAGTCTTAACTCCTCACTCCTAACTATTCCCCATCCCCCATGCCTAATTACTGTTGTTTTCTCAAAGCTTCTACTTGCGATTTTAATTGAGCTATTTCTTGTGCCATTTCTAATACCATCGCAGCACCAATTAAATTCAAACCTAAATCTTGACGCAAACGAATAATTTGAATGATGCGATTTACATCTTGGGAACGTAACATCTCTCCTTCTGGCTCGATTAAACCCAAGCTGGTAAAGCGTTCGATAACAGTAACTGATGTTTGTGTAATAGTGGCTGCTTTCTCGAAGCTGATTAAGTCTTCTCCATCAACAGAAACCACGAAACGGGATATTTGATTCATAAATTAATACCTATTTGTATTCGGTTTGATTAATAAAATATTCTTTTTGTATAGAGGGGGTAGAGGGGGTAGAGGGGGT
>JBARZF010000322.1:0-9252 GCA_049649675.1 Rivularia sp. (in: cyanobacteria)
TAAATGTTGGGTTACGACGCATTTTTACGCTTCATTAAATATCAAAATTATTCGTGCGTCTAACCCAACCTACAAATAAGATATTCTTCTATAAACAAAAACCCAAAAAAATAACCCACGCAGGTGGGTTTTGCTTGTGTAGCTGCGATTTAAATCACCGGATATTCTATTAATTCTTAACTCCTAACTCTTAACTCCTAACTCCCTGCTGGCAACTGCTTCCTTTGAACTTCTTCCGTTACCAACAATTCTCTCAACACTCTCGCTACAGCTTTCTGCCCAATTTGAGAAGCAATTTGTTGTCCTATAGTTTGGACGTTGGGATTAACTGCAAGTTTACTAATTTGCTCGATGGTTTTCGATAAATCAAAATTACCGCCTTCTTGCAGTATTTTGATGATATTTTTGATATGTTCTAAGGTTTGCTGTTCTTCACTAGAAGCACCGGGAACTTCAGTAATCGCAGTAACACCAACTCTTTCTCTTAATAAATGAGTAAAGTTGTGCATTACGTTTCTACCTATTGCATCGACTCCTTTAAATAACTCATCTACTAACTTAGTACGAATAAATGCACCGCGCTCTGATGCTAAGAATTCTAATCCTTGATTTAATGCATCGCTAGAATCATAATCATATGAATTACGAGCATTTTTTAACAAGTTTTCTAACCGATTCCAACGAAAACGACCATCTTTAAATAGTAAGTCTTTTAATGAAGCTCTTAATTCTGGTGATGGATCTGTTAGCAATCTTTTTGAAACATAGGGATATGCTTCGCTGAGAACTTTAAAATTAGGATCGATATATATCGCCACACCTTCCAATGTTACCAAAGAACGAATAATCAAAGCGTAATAAGGAGGTACGCGGAAGGGATATTCGTACATCAAATTCGATAAATCATCGGTGATAGTTTTGATGTTTAAATCGGCAACGGAAGCACCTTGAGCGTCGGCGAAAACATTAGCAAATGCTGGAATAATCGGCGTTAAATCAACATCTGGTGTTAAAAAGTCTAATTTAACGTAGTCGTGGGCTAAAGAGTCGAAATCGCGGTTAACTACGTGAACGATCGCCTCAATTAAACCGTAACGTTGCGGAGGCTGAATCTCGCTCATCATTCCGAAGTCGAGATAAGCTAATTTTCCATCTGGGGTAGCTAATAAGTTACCAGGGTGTGGATCTGCGTGGAAAAATCCATGTTCTAATAACTGACGTAGCGAACATTGGACTCCTACTTCTACTAAATAACGAGCATCTATTCCTAAAGCGGCAATTTCTTTTACTTGAGTTAATTTAAGTCCGTTAATCCATTCCATCGTCAATACGCGACGATTGGTGTATTCCCAGTATATCTTCGGTACGTATACGTCTTTTAAATGACCGTAAAGCTCGAAGAAACGCTCGGCGTTTTCGCCTTCGTTGACGTAATCCATCTCCTCAAAGATACGCTCGCCTAATTCATCGAGAATACCTACTAAGTCACTGCGTACTTGCTTAATAGCTTTTTGTCCCCAAGCTGCCAATCGGCGCAAGATATATAGGTCGATAGTTATACGTTCGCGTAAGTCGGGACGTTGAACTTTAACGGCGACTTCTTCACCAGTACTTTTTAACCTGCCTCGATAAACTTGTCCTAAAGAAGCTGCGGCGATCGGGTCTGGTGTCAGGTCGGTATAAATTTCTTCCGGACGCGCACCAAGTTCTTCTTCAATAAATTGATAAGCAAGCTCGTTGGGAAAAGGTGGTAATTTATCTTGTAGCTGAGTAAATTCTTCTAAATATACCGGAGGAACTAAATCCGGTCTTGTGGACAATGCCTGTCCGATTTTAATATATGCTGGCCCCAACCTTGTGAGCATTTCTCGCAATTGAACTGCACGACGGCGGTCAGTTTTTACCTTTTTACCAAGTTTACTGTCAAACCACACGCCAAAAGCAAAGCCGATCGCGGGAGCTAAAACCGTAAAGATCCGCCCCCAAACCTGCAAAGGTCTTCTTTTATAGTGCGCTGCGATTCCTAAAGCATCGTAACGCAATCCTAAATGTTCGCTTGTTGTCTCTTCTAACAAACTACTCTTTCGACGTTCTATTGAACTTGGGAATTCAACAGTAGTGGTATCTACCTTATTTTCTGCAAGCACTAAATTTGTCTCTTGTGGTGTGGCTGGAGGAACTATCTTGGTATTCATGAAATATATCGCACCGCAGTACAAACGTTAAGTATTGTAACAATTGCTTTCATAAGTGTAACCCATCATGTGGATGGTAATTGGCCATGGGGGATTGGGAATGGGTAATTGGTTAAGATAATGGAGTATTGAGTATTGAATTAGGAGTATTGATTTTTTCTACCTCTACCCCCTCTAACCTTTTAGGAGTTATTACATGCAGACCTTTGACATGCAGACCTCTAACCTTCTAAACTAAGTTTGGTACACTTGTTCGTTATCGTTATTCTTTTTTTTTATCTTAATAAACCTAACTAGAGCAAGGTTGTTTGCATTCAATTTCTAGTATCTCAAACTGTAGAAGTATCCCGCGTCTGCCTTAACGGAGAATAAATCTTAATGTTGCTCTCCCTTTATATAGAGAACTTTGCTTTAATTGACAAGTTAAATTTAGAATTCGGTACTGGGTTAAATGTACTTACGGGTGAAACCGGCGCTGGTAAATCGATTATTCTTGATGCGATCGATGCTGTTTTGGGTGGAAAAGTCTCTAGTCGAGTAATTCGTACTGGCAGCAAACGAGCGTTGATAGAAGGTACTTTTAATTCTAATTCTGCTTTGGCTGCTTGGTTAACCGAACAGGAAATTGATTTACTTGATGAAAATTCAGTAGTTATCAGTCGTGAAGTTACCGCAAGTACCAGTAGTATCCGCAGTCGTTCGCGGGTAAATGGTGTGTTGGTAAATCGCCAGTTCATGAACAGTTTGCGCTTTCGTCTGGTGGAAATCACCGCTCAAGGACAAAACGTATTGGTAGGACAATCTACACAGGTTCGTAACTGGTTGGATTCTTATGGTGGCGATGGGATAACGAAGCAGCGTTCGGTTGTGGGTGCTGCTTTCAGTCGCTATCACGAAGCACATTTATTGTTAGAACGTCGTCGTACTTCGGAACGAGAACGGTTACAGAAACTCGATTTATTAACTTATCAAGCTAAAGAATTGGGAGAAGCGAATCTTGACGAACCCAACGAATTAGACAAGCTTTTACAAGAGCAAGAACGTCTCAATCATGTTGTTGAATTGCAACAGATGAGTTACAAAGTTTACGAAGATTTATATCAAAGCGATGGCGGAGGTTCCACAGCTACGGACTTGCTGGGAAACAGCGAAGGTACCTTAATGAATATGGTAGAGTTCGACACTGAGGAACTTCAGCCGCTTTTGGAATTGATTCGGGATGCTCAGTCAGCAGTGACAGAAGTAGCCAGACAAATTAATGCTTATGGAGATGCTTTAGAAGCAGATCCCCAAAGGTTGGATGAGGTAGAAGAAAGAATTCGGGAATTAAAGCACATTTGCCGTAAATATGGGCCGTCGCTGGCTGAAGTTATCGAACATTACAATGGTATTCAAGCGCAGTTAAACGAATTAAACGATGGTGAGAAAACCATTGAAAGTTTAGAGAAACTTCTTCAAGAATGTTTGGATAAACTGACTTCAGAATGCAGCAAATTAACCAAATTGCGTAGCGCTACAGCAGCTTTATTAGAAGCGGAAATTATTAGGGAACTCAAACCCCTAGCAATGGATAAAGTGCAATTTAAAGTTCAAATAGCACCCATTACCCCAACTGCAAACGGCAGCGATAAAGTAAGTTTTTTGTTTAGCCCGAATCCGGGTGAACCGCTGCAACCCCTGTCAGAAACTGCCTCTGGTGGTGAAATGAGCCGCTTTTTGCTCGCATTGAAAGCTACCTTCTCAGCTTCAGATAGTCCAGGAACAATGGTATTTGACGAAATCGATGTGGGTGTTTCTGGTAGAGTAGCTCAAACTATCGCCGAAAAACTGCATCAATTAAGTTTGCAGCTTCAGGTATTGTGCGTTACTCACCAACCATTAGTAGCGGCAATGGCTGACAGGCATTTTCACGTTAATAAGCAGGTTATCAATCAGTTAAAAGGCGAAAAAGAAAATAACGGGCATGGCGAAGAGCGTACAGTAGTTAGGATTACGGCTTTAGATAACTTGACAAAACGACGGGATGAACTAGCGCAGTTAGCAGGTGGAAAATCTGCTCACGATGCTGTGGCTTTTGCCGATTCTTTGTTAGCGAAAGCTGCGACTCATCGAGAAGGGAAGGAGAAAGGGAAAGCGAGGAAGAAGAAAATGTAATTAATTCCCTACAATACGCTCTTTTACCCACGAATTGGCTTGTAGAGACGGACATAGTATCGCGTCTCTACATTTACGGTGAAGAGTTTAACGTTGATGCAACTCTAGGATTGACGGGATTTTGTGAAAATTTATAGTATCTAAGAAAATCCTCAAGATGTACGGCAATTTGATCTTAGATCAAAGAATTTGAGATATTGAAAAACCCAGTTTTTTCAAAAAACCGGGTTTATTCATTTTTGGAATTAGCAATAAATTCTTTACGATTACGATAACGTAGTT
Organism: Rivularia sp. (in: cyanobacteria); assembly: GCA_049649675.1. Classification (GTDB taxonomy): domain Bacteria; phylum Cyanobacteriota; class Cyanobacteriia; order Cyanobacteriales; family Nostocaceae; genus Rivularia. The sequence goes on from JBARZF010000322.1 coordinate 4,632, forward strand.
GCCGGACTCAAATCCATTAAAGTTAGTAAACGATTGATGTCAAAATGTTCTCGCATCAAATGACTAATGCATTCGACTTTAATAGGTTCGTGTACGCCAACTTGACCGAAAGCACGCTCAATAATTTCTACAGTGTTAAGAGTATCTAAATCTACAGAAAGAATCGGAATTTCTAATTCCTCCGCACGACTGAGAATAAAAGGTGGAGGTGGTAATTGTCCTGTAAGAATCAGGCATTGGGTAGAAGTTTCCAAAGCTGCCTGCTGAATTTCTACTCTATCTCCACCCGTAACTACTGCCATATTTTGACGTTTGCGAAAATACTTCACCGCAGCATTGACATTCATCGCACCAATTGCCAGACTTTCGACTAATAAATTAAGGCGATCGCCACGACATAAAACTTGAGCATTGAGTTGATGAACTAATTCGCGCACGGTAATGCTGCGTAGTAAATTGCTTTTGGGCAATATACCTAAGACGGGTATATCATGCTGTTCTAAGAAGGGACGCATGGTATTATTCACAGCTTGCAAATGCTCTGCGGGCACGTCGTTAATGACAACACCAATCAAGCGTTCCCTAACTAGCTGTTTAGCAAATAATAATCCTTCAATAGAAAGCAAAGATTTATAGCGAAATACTAGAATAACCCCAGCATCTAACGCCGAGGCGACTTGCATTAAAGACAAATCGAACAAATGACCTTCAGATAAATTAGCTGGGCCTTCTAGCAAAACTAAATCGCCCAAGTTGTCTTGTAAATATTCGTTTGCAAGGGACTGCTGATAATCGGTTGTGTCTTCGCCCGAAAGGCGTTGTTGTAGAGTAGTTTCGTTTAAAGCAAGTACTGTAGGTGCTACTTGGTTGGGTTCAAGATTGAGGCTTCGGGTAATAAACTCAACATCTTCCTCAATCAAGCTTCCTTCTGATTCTCTCAAAGACTTACCAAGAGGTTTGCCATAAGCAATATTAAGTCCAGCTTGACGTAATTGATTAGACAAACCTAATATAGTTGCTGATTTACCGCTGGAAGCCTCGGTTGACCCAATCAGTAAATACTTAGGGGATTTCGGCACGCACGCACTCCTAATTTCAACGGTATAAAAATTTCAATGATTAGTGCCCTTGTTTCTCAACCATTAGCCAATAAACTGGCTCTTGGCACCATATTTGAACAATTGATTACTAGTAGCCTAAAAAAAACTGTTTGGGCGTTCTCTAATTTTAGGCGAACTAAGGCTTCTTTGTGATTTATCTATAATTAGTTAATAGTTGAGCAATAAATCTATTCCACAAAAATTAGAGGAAAAGAATAAAATCCTTTTCCCCATAGCTAGTTGTTTTGATACAGTGAATAACTGTCTAATGTTTAAGGATGAGTTAATCTTCCAGACGCAGCAGCTTGCGATAAAACGATTGAGAGAAATCAGTCATGCGTTGACGCTTATAGTTTTCAAGTATTTCTACTAAAAAATTTATAAACTCAAAACTTGCCATCATGACTTCATAACTCAGTTCGGCATTACCATCAAACTGCATTCGACAACGAGTTAAGTCTGAAGGGAGAGTGGCAATATTCCAAGTCGCGATGAAAGGAATACTTTCACTGCTTTCTATTTTACGATTTCCTTCAAGAACCCCTTTTCGATAAAGACCGATAGCATAAGGTAGAAAATTCCGCTTACCACTTTGAACGTAAGGTAAGTACACGCTCGCTTGTTGAGGAGTAGCAGGCTGAAGTTGCTCAAATGCTGACATAGAATATATTCCTTAAGTTACTTGATAATTTATAATCTTGGTAGATATACATAGTATTCCCAAGTTTTTTGTAAAAATTACACTCAGATTTATTTGAGGGGGTTCGGGGGAGACAAGGGGACAAGGAGACAAGTAACGAGTAATGAGTAATGAGTAATGAGTCGGAATGGAAGATTGAGCAGCAGAGGTAAAAAGAAAATATTGTTGGTAATTTATTTCTAAACTCTCAACTCGCTACTTACTCCGGGCCTCCTAACTCACAACTGGTCGCTGGTAACTGATAACTGATAACTGATTACTGGTCACTGGTAACTGATGTGAAAATGTCAGTTACAATAAGGCTGCATTGATTTCTTTTGAGGCTGGGGTAACATGACGGACAATTTACTTTAAGTGAGGTAAATCCAGTCATTGTTATTTTTTAAGCGATAATTACTGCAAGACAAGATTATCTTGACAACCAATTAGTCGGATTGCGATATTACCCGACAAACTCAAGAGTTTTATTGCAAGACGTTCTTCGGTGGAGAAATGCCACCAGTCTTAAAGTAAGCTATTGGGTTGATGAATATTGTTTTGCGTGAAGTTATCCAAAACTAGCATCAAGCGCATTTTTGTATAAAAATACTTGGATTCAAATTAAGTAAACTATGCCAGCGAATTCCTGGCCCGAAAAAGATTATAACGAACTTGATTCCCTGAACTCGATGTTTGCCGATATGTCGGCGAATTTAGAGTTAGAAGAACAAAAATCACAAGAATTAACTGTTCCTTCCCGGTTTCAAGGTCGTAGGCGCAAAGCTGCTGTAGTTCTGACAATGGTCTGGAGCGGTACGATTGCTTTGCACCTAGTTTCTTGGGGGTCTTTTTTTGTATTAGGGTTAGCTACCGTTGTTGGTCTTCACTCTCTGGTAATTGTATTTGCCAAGCCTCGTCATGTAGATGAAGAAAAGATCGGCGATTTACCTTTTGTATCTTTGTTAGTTGCAGCAAAAAATGAAGAATTAGTAATTAGCAATTTAGTAAATAATCTTTGCAACTTGGATTACCCAGACGAAGGGTATGAAGTCTGGATAGTTGATGATAATAGCAGCGATAAAACACCACAATTGCTATGCGAATTAGCAGATAAATACGAAAATTTAAAAGTATTCCGCCGAAAACCTGGGGCTTCAGGTGGTAAGTCGGGAGCATTAAACCAAGTGCTACCGCTGACTAAGGGTGAAGTCGTTGCTGTATTTGATGCTGATGCTCAAGTTTCGTCAGATATCTTGCTACGAACCATACCTTTATTTCAGCGAGATAATGTTGGAGCGGTGCAGTTGCGAAAACAAATCGCTAATGCTTCAACTAATTTTTGGACAAAAGGTCAAATGGCTGAAATGGCTGTTGATACCTTTTTCCAACGAAAGCGAAGTTTGAGGGGTGGTATTGGCGAATTACGCGGTAACGGTCAATTTGTTCGTCGTAAAGCTTTATATAGTTGTGGCGGATGGAATGAAGAAACTATCACCGATGATTTAGATTTAACGCTCCGTCTACATCTTGATAAATGGGATATTGAATGCGTATTTTTTCCGGTAGTTAAAGAAGAAGGCGTTACCAATGCAATATCTCTTTGGCATCAGCGCAATCGTTGGGCAGAAGGAGGATATCAGCGCTATCTCGACTATTGGGACTTAATTCTTCGTAACCGCATGGGTACGTGGAAAACCTTTGAACTGTTAATCAATTTTGTCTTGATTCAGTACATCATTCCCACCGCAGCAATACCAGATTTATTAATGGCGATCGCACGTCATCGGCTACCAATTTTAAGTCCATTAACCGGGATGACAGTAACAGTATCATTTTTAGGAATGTTTGTTGGTCTTAAGCGGATACATAAAAATAAAAGCTTGAGAACTTATGCCTATTTGCTGTTGTTGCTACAAAGCCTGCGGGGCATTTTATTTATGTTCCATTGGATAGTAGTCATAAGCACCACCACCGCTCGGATGTCAGTACTTCCCAAGCGCCTAAAGTGGGTGAAAACCTTACGTCAAGGTGAGTGATTGAGATATGGGGTGATGGGCGGACAAGGAGACAAGGGGGAGAAAAAATTCCTAACTTATAACTTCTAACTCCTAACTCTTAACTCCTCACTGATAACTGATAACTGGTAACTGCTCACTGTCAAAACTCAACATCATAGTCTTCAATTTCTTCTAATTCCGATGAGTCTATTGGCTCGTCGGATATTTCTTTATTTTCTTCGTTTAATTCAATAATCTCTCCGTCTAATGCTTGTGCTAAACGCCTCGCTGCTTTCATTAGTTCCGAAGCTTGTGGATCTTCTGCTATTGGGGTTGGTTGAGCGTCCGCGCGAGTTGTTTGCGGAGGGGGAGCGGTGGTATTTTTTACTGTTGCTGCTGGTTGAACTGCTGGGGTTGATGATGATGGTGGTTGTGTTTTTTCTGGTGTAGGAGATGGAAGGGGTTGTGGTGCCGGTTGTGGTGCCGGTTGTGGTGCTGCTTGTGTAGGTGTAACGTTCTGCTGTTGCTGTACTGTTGGAGTTGCCGTAGAAGAATTAGAGTTGGCTATTTCTAAATTTACTTCGATGTCACTATTGAAAGTTACTTGAAATGCTGTTTTAATTTTAGATTTTTCTTCTTTAACTTTGTCATACCATTTCTCTTTAACGGCAACGCGAGCTACTGAATCGTTAAACTCGACGATATGGCACATCTGACGCAGTAGTTCTCTTCGAGAAACTGGTATGAGGTTGGTGAGTACCTGCTGCCAGAGTTCGTTGAGGTTGCCTTGTGGGGCTGCTTGTGGAGATGGGGAGGGAGTGGGAGAAGGATTAGAGGGAGAAGAG
>JBARZF010000323.1:0-2550 GCA_049649675.1 Rivularia sp. (in: cyanobacteria)
CGCGAGAGTAAGTCAACTGCTTCTTTACTGACAACTGGTGTATCCATAAAAATAATTTTGATTAAGCTTTTCCGTGCTTAGTATGCCCAGATTTAATCAAAATTTATCTTCAAACTGTGTAAATACGGTTACTTGCTTCGATCGGTAGCAGCTAGGTTTAAATTAATTATGAATTTTTTAAGAAGAGAAAAATTATATGTTGTTTCAGTTTTCACCTCTAATTCAAGCTGCTGTCGTAACTGGAAAATACGCACAAGTTTTTAGCAACGGAATACCCATTGGTATGGTACGAGATAGTGTAACTGGTAAATTCGTTGCTCATGCTATCGGTGCAACAGTAAATGGTAATCCCTTATCACCTTTAATTTCTCCCATTCAGTCGATAATTCAAGGAGCAGGTATGGTTCAAAACCATATGGGTTTTCAAGAAACCTACCGACAAGTTGGTGTTGTTAAAGCAGGTGTAGAAGCCGTACAGCAAGGATTGGGTGTTGTTCAAGGAATGAGTGGAGCGGGAATTGCTATGCAGGGAGCGGGTATGGTTCAAAACCATATGGGTTTCCAAAAAACTTACCAACATTTTGCTGTAGTCAAAGCCGGATTAGCCGCTTTACAAACAAGCGTGGGAGTTTTACAAGCAACTACCGCATTAATAGGAGTGGGAACAGTAGCAACGATCGCACTATCAGCTATCAACTTACAGCAAACATTGAAGCTTCGCGAAGACGTAAAACAAATGCGCTTGGAAGTCAAAAACGGCTTTATCGATCTAAAACAAGCCCTCAGAGAGCAAGGTGCAGAAATTAGACAAGTTATTGAACAAGTTGCTCAAGACATTAAATTTGAACAACATCGCGTAGTTTTGGTACAAGCATATGGGTTATTTACTCAAGCTTTGCAACGGTTTCGCTCTGCTATGCAAATACAAGATGACAGCCGCAGAAACGCCGAAATCGATGCAGTACGAGGAATGTTATATCAAGCATTAGCAAGCTACGCGAACCCCCAATTATTAGGAGAAACTTGTGCAGCAGGACAATTGCGTCGTTTAGAATGCGCTTGGGCTATAGAGCAAGCGATTGTTACTACTTATCAAATACAAAATGAAATGTCAGCAGTTAGCGATCGCCTTTATCATCTCAAAAACCACATTAGTGAAAACGCTGCCACGATTATTAATTCTTGTTCTTCGGAAGATGAACTAAATTTCCTTTTCCCAGAAATGAGCCGCATTCGCAATCACGATTTAGCTGTTGTTGAAACATGGCTTTCGCAAATTGATTGGATGCTAAGTCTTTCTGCTTCTGAACTTAAACTTTTAAATAGCAGCGATTTTAATAGTTTGGAAACCGAAGAAATTGTGCAAATAAAACCAACTTCAACTACTTTATCAATACCACCAGAACAGGTTATATACGAAACGATTAGCGAAAAATCCCATTATTACTCTTTACGCGATCAATTAAGATTTATGTTTCAGCCGGATTTACGTAAAGACTACGAAAATTACATAAATCTACAGGCTAAAGCTGCCGGTTATAAAATGTTGGTTACAGATAATTTGCAGCAAGCTTCCGATTTAACGATTGCAAATCTCTATTATTATTTCAATATTCGGGATGAATCGGAAAGTGAGGAAGTAAAATTATTAGAGGCTGTGGAAGTCTAAATTTATAAAAAAATTCGTAGCGATCGCTACTCGTTCCCTAGCTTGTCATATAAAATCAAGGTGCGTTGCGTGCAGCAAGCAACACACCCTACAATTTAATTTTTGAAACTTGCGGAGGCAGGTTTTGCCTCTGTAGCAGCGATCTTAATCGCCAGATTTTAAATCATATAATACCGAAACGTTAATGTTGGGAAGGAGACGCAACTTAAATTCTCGATCAACCATCAATATTATTCCAGCGTCTAACCCAACCTACAAAATTGAATCTTTACAACTTAACTTAACTCAACATGAACGTACTTAATAAAATTTCAGCAACATTTAAAGAATCCAAAAAAAACCTACAAACAAATTTAGAAGAATATATTAGCTTTCCAAAAGCTAACCAATTAACTTTGGGGGAAAAAACTGTTTTATTTCTGTGTGAGCAAGCCGAATCTAAAGTTGAAATGTTAAATAGCTTAAAACCAGATTCAAAAGAAGGACTGATTGCAACAGTACAGCATGAAAAGATCGTAGCGCAATTACATTTTACTCCTGAGAAAATAACTCTTCATAAAGATTGTATTGAAGGGGAAATTCGCTTGTTAAAAAAGCCTGAGTTTGAAACAGATTCAATAATTTACCGTTCTCTGATCGCAGGTTGGAAAACGTTTTTAGGAGGCAAAATTCCAAATAGAGCTTTACCGAAAGAAGTTAGAATCAAAGGCAACAAAATTTATTATACTTTGCCTCGAAATGAATTACAGCTTTTAGATGCTCTTTTCCATACTCTTGAAAATGGTTCTGCCTTAACGACAAATTTAAAAGAAGGAAGTTTGACTATTGAAAGTTCAGTTGCTTTGAGTTGGAATGATTTTAAACTTGCAAATTTGCTTCAT
>JBARZF010000324.1:0-16236 GCA_049649675.1 Rivularia sp. (in: cyanobacteria)
AGCTATGACCCAATTCATGTAAAATTACCGAACCAAACAGCAGCAGTGCCATTATGATTCCAGCACTCCAACCTTGAACGGTTCCCAACTCCTGATAAGATGCTCCAAAATTCAGCGTAGCTAAACCTAGAATCAAAAACCATAAAGGATCTAAAAATAGGGGAATTCCAAATAAGGAGCCTATTCGCCAATTTGAACTTGTTTGCATAAAATTTTTCCTAACCAGATTTTCAAAAGATAGTTCAAAATGCAATTATTTTTAATAAGATTTAATCTTTTACTTAAAACACAAATTATAGAAAATGCTTTTGAACCGCTCTATCTTTTAGGATAAACAATTATGCAATAGTATATTTTCGCTTCTTATTCGGTAAACTTCACTTTTATGGTTCGGTTTAAAGAGTTAGCAGTGAGCAGTGAGCATTGAGCAGTGAGCAGTGAGCAGTGAGCAGTGAGCAGTGAGCAGTGAGCAGTGAACAGTGAAGCGCGCAGCGTGACGCGGTAGCGTCATACAGTTAGGAGGCCGGGAGTTAGGAGTTAAGAATTAGGAGTGAGGAGTGAGGAGTGAGAAATTGATATTTCCCCCCATCTCCTCCGAACCCCATCTTTCAATCTCCCCCAAAAGGGAGAGTAAGTTAATTAAAGGCGACCGATATTAGTCAATCCCAACACAATACCTATACCGATGACGTGACCAAAACACATAGCGCCAACAAATGCTGGTACGCTTAGAGGCAAAGGTCCTGGAAATTTAGGCCCTACTTGGGGATAGCGAATAATCTTGGGAGCTAATAAAACCATTACTAGAGAGCAAACGCTAATAATGATTCCTACAGTAGGATTCCAACTAGGTGTAGGGGGAACTGTTGGCTGAACTGCAAATAATATTGATGAAATTGATGAAATCAAAATTTTTTCTCCTGAATGAAGAGACAAATAATCTAAACCATCAAAATTATAAAAATTGCTGAGACAATAACCATCAGATGTCTTAATAATTTACAATTTGTTGAAGTTTCGCTACAAATATTAATAATATTCATAATTATTCATAATTTTATGCGAGTAAAAATCTGCGGAATCACTCAACCTATTCAGGGTAAAACCATTGCTTCTCTTGGTGCGACAGCATTAGGGTTTATTTGCGTACCTTCATCACCAAGATACGTGACTTCAGAGCAAATTAAAGCAGTAATCGAACAGTTACCGCAAGAAACCGATAAAATCGGCGTTTTTGCCAACTACACTAAAGAACAAATTGCTCAAATCGTTGCAGAAACTGGATTGACAGGCGTACAACTCCACGGAGATGAACGAAAGGAGTTTTGTCAACAACTGCGTCAATCTTTACCAAATGTAGAAATCATCAAAGCCTTACGAATCAAGGATGCTGATGATTTTGAAAAAGCAAAAACCTATACGAAATATGTAGATACCTTATTACTTGATGCTTATCATCCCCAACAACTCGGAGGTACGGGTAAAACATTAAATTGGGATACATTGGGGCAATTCAGTCCCGATTGTCCTTGGTTTCTAGCCGGAGGGTTAACCCCCCAAAACGTTTTAGAAGCCTTAAAGAAAGTAAAACCCAACGGCATTGATTTATCAAGCGGAGTTGAAACAGCCCCTGGGGATAAGGATTTGGGTAAGGTTGGTGAGTTGTTTGCAAAATTGAGCAAGTAGAGGGGGGAGAGGGGGAGATGGGGAGATGGGGAGATTGGAAGAGATAGGGAGATTGGAAGAGATAGGGAGCAAGATGCTCCCACTCCTAATTCCTAACTCTTAACTCCTAACTCTTAACTCTTCATTACCAATCCCCTATGCCCAATGCCCTATGCCCAATTACCAACTCATTAATATTCCCAATGCCCAATCCCCCATGCCCAATGCCCAATCCCCAACTCCCAATTCTTTTAATCCAAAATCCAAAATCCAAAATCTAAAATTCAAAAGAACGCTGGTTGGTGACGAATTAGACTAAAGAATTCTTCGCGGGTTTTCTGTTCTTGCTCGAATACTCCTATCATGGCGCTAGTTACAGTCCAAGAGCCGGGTTTTTGTACTCCCCGCATTGTCATGCACGTGTGTGTAGCTTCCATGACAACGGCAACGCCTTGTGGATCGAGAATTTCCTGAATAGCTTCGGCAATTTGACGGTTTAACCGTTCTTGTACTTGCAAGCGACGAGAGTACATTTCTACAATTCGAGCTAGTTTGCTCAGCCCTACAACTTTCTGATTGGGAATATAAGCGACGTGGGCTTTACCCATGAATGGCAACATATGATGTTCGCACAAACTAAAGAAGTTGATATCGCGGACTAACACCATCTCGTTGTGCCCTTCGTCAAATATGGCACCGTTAACTAAATCTTCTAATGATTGGCTGTAGCCGCTAGTCAGAAACCGCATTGATTCTGCTACGCGCTTGGGTGTTTTGAGCAATCCTTCTCTTTCTGGATCTTCTCCAACTCCTAAAAGCATTGTTCTTACGGCATCCTTCATATCCTCCATCTGTTCCTCTGAGGGAGGATATAAATTGGGTTGGGAACCATCTTTAGTATTTCTGTCTGGTCTGGGATTTACAGCATCTTCTAATTTGGGAATCAGAGGAGATTGAGAACGATCGGAACCGTTAGAACTAGCAATAGTCATGATTTCAGTCTGAATGAAAATTCAACAAATGAGTGATTTTTGAAGGTAGTTAACAGGCGCGCAGTTACCAGGCGCGCAGTTAACAGTTACCCAACAATTTGTAGCATGGTGTATCTACATCATGTTTAGCTATCTAATTGATTTTTATCTCAAATCTAAAAGAAGATTGATTTAGTCATAATGCCGGTTCATCTCGATAAGCTATCAGCCCAATTCAAGATTGTAATTACAAGTTATTAGTGCAATTAATCAATGAACGATTAAAAAGCTCGTTAACAACTGATAACTGATAACTGATAACTGATTTACAGAACTCCCGCGCTGGGCATTAAAATTAATTCATCTACAACTGCTTGTTTTGGTAACAATGCGGTGTGGAGAATTGACTGGGCTACAATTTCTGGTGTAAGCATATTTGAACGATCAAAGTCCGCATTTACGGTTTGTGTATCCCAAAGTTCTGTATTTACTGCACCGGGACAAAAAACTGTTACACGAATTAAGGACGGCGCGTTCTTCTTGAGCAAGGGCTTGAGAAAGAGCAATTACGCCTGCTTGAAGAACGCTCTCTTGCGCCCCAGGAAGGCGAATGCTTGTTTACCCGCAATGGAAGCTACGTTAATAATTGTGCCTCTATTTTGTTCGCGCATTGAGGGTAAAATTCCCTTAATACATTCAAATACGCTCGTAAGGTTCAAATCGATTACTTGCTGCCAGTCGGATAAAGGTGTTTCGCTCAATGTGCCGGTATAACCCATACCAGCATTGTTAACAAGGATATCTATGTTACCATCGAGGACTATCTGACGGATGTTTTCTTTTACATCAGATACCTTTGCCAAATCTACGACATAGGTTTTAGCCTTTACTCCAGTTTTTGTCACAGCGTTTTCTACTGCTGCTAATTTTTCGACAGAACGACCTATTAGCGCCACATATATTCCTGAAGATGCGAATGCTAAAGCTGTTTCTCTGCCGATACCGCTACTTGCACCCGTAATTAAAGCGCGTTTTTTTAGTTCGGTCATACGGTTATTTTAAAATAGGTGGTTCAAGCTACTCCAGCCTAAAAAATCTTGATAGTCTAAAACAAATCAAAAAATGCAGTCAGAATCTTGCATAAGTGCTATATTTGATTTCCAATGTTGAGTTTTTTACTAATTTTTACTAATTTTTCTCTTCTCTATTTTTTCTAAACAGCAAACAGGATTTAGTACCTCGATTCAAGGACTAAATGCAAAAAATTTATTAATTAGCCACAAATTAACGACAAAAGGCTTAAATGCATTTTTTAATCACTAATTATTAGTCATCAGTTACAGGTACCTATGGCAAAAATAATAATTATTATAAAAAATTATTAAGAACTATTAAGTGCCATAGGTGATTATAACATTACCGAGCAACTATAACATTTTGGAACGAAAGCTATTAGTGAGCAGCTTCGGTAAAAACTCCCATTTTACGAAATCTTTGATAGCGCAGTTCTTTTCTTTCTTGGGCTGTCAAATTGTTCAGTACTTGCAAATTTTCTAATAGCGCTTCTTTAAGACTATTCGCGGCTTGTAGGGGATCGGAATGAGCGCCACCAACTGGTTCTGTCAATATTTGATCGATAATACCTAACTTCTTGAGATCGTGAGAAATAATTTTTAAAGCCGATGTTGCTTGGGGAGCTTTAGCTGCATCTTTCCATAAAATCGCCGCACAGGCTTCGGGAGTTGCAACGGTGTATACGGCGTGTTCAAACATCATCACGCGATCGCCAATTCCAATTCCGAGTGCGCCGCCAGAACCACCTTCACCAATTACGGTGCAGATGATGGGGACATCATAGGAAAACATTTCCCGCAAGTTATAAGCGATCGCTTCACCTTGCCCTTGTTGTTCGGCTATAACGGTTGGTAAAGCGCCGGGAGTATCGATAAAAGTGACGATGGGCATTCCAAACTTGTTAGCGTGTTCCATCAGTCGCAAAGCTTTGCGATATCCACCAGGGGAAGCCATACCAAAGTTACGGGCAATATTATCTTTAGTATCCCGTCCTTTTTGATGACCTAAAATGACTACGGGTTGATTTCCCAAACGGGCTACTCCACCAACCAAAGCCGGATCGTCCGAACCACATCTATCGCCGTGTAGTTCAAACCATTCATCTGTAATTGCTTGAATGTAGTCTAAAGTGCTGGGGCGGCGTGGATGACGGGCAACTTGCAGCCGCTGAGTCGGCGATAAACTGCTGAAAATCTCTTCACGTAACTGCATGGCGCGTGCTTCTAATTGATGTATCTGGTTAGTTACATCAACGCCATTTTCTTCTGCAAGTTTGCGAATCTGCTCAATTCGATTTGCCAGTTCTGCTAGGGGCTTTTCAAAGTCCAAAAGTAGCGGTTTACGCCCTTGTTGTGTAGCCATTGTTTGAATAATGATTGTGAGTTACAAGTTACGAGTGTTATGAGTCATGAGTTGAGAAACTGCGTAAACAATTCCCTACCCTTAACTCATAACAATTAATCGTTAACCGTTAACTACTAAAGAACTGTTTTCTCAAAAATATCCCAAAATTAGGATAGTTTTTTGTAAGCCCCTGTGTTAACTGTTAACTGTCACACTAGCAGCGGTCGAAATCCGTGCTTAACGGATACTTTACCAATCTGCTCCATTTTTTCTACGGTAATCTGATTGCGTCCCCAAGAAAAGTTAGTGTACAACTTTTCAAATTCAAGCAGCATTGACTCGGCAAAACAAGCAAATAATTGACGACCGGGAACATCCATGTTAACAATATTCATGATTTTCCAGTCAATGTCGAGAGAATGCTCTACAATCCCACCGTTGAGTACGTATACCTCTGGATGCTGAACGAGCGTTCCTAAATTTTTGGGATAGCCACCATCGATTAGCAAGCAAGGTTTCTTCAAGGCGTTAGGGTCAATTTCCACACCTTTAGGCATACTCGCAACCCAAACAATAATATCTGAAGCGGGTAACGCTTCCTCTAAACCCATTATTTTTCCACGCCCCAGGTCAGATTGCAAGGATGAAAGGCGTTCGGTGTTACGCGCTATCAATAATAATTCCTTGACATCCGTCTTTGCATCCAGCCAGCGACAGACGGCGCTACCAATATCTCCCGTAGCACCACATACGGCAACTGTTGCTTTACCAAGCTCTATACCAAGTTTTTTCGAGGCTTGCTCTACTTGCTGACAAATAATGTAAGCAGTATGAGTATTTCCTGTAGTAAACCGTTCAAACTCAAGCTTGATGTTGCGGATTTGAGGAATTTGTTCTAACTTAAATGTCTCAAATATAATTGAGGAAAAACCACCCAAAGCGGTAATATTTATACCGTGTTTTTGGGCATGAGCCATTGCGTTCAGAATTTTGCGAGTAGCAGCCTTCATGCGGCGACTTGCCAGCATTTCCGGTAAAAAGCAAGATTCTACATACCGCCCTTCGATTTTTTGTCCGGTTACACTTGTAACCGTAATATTATCTACTATTTGGGGTGGGGCACTACACCAAAAATCTAACCCCTGGTCGGCATATTCTGGGTAGCCTAATTCTGAGGCTACTCTTTGCGCGTGTTCTAAACTTGTAAGATGTCCTATTAGACCAAACATGAACTATTAATTTCGGCTTATGCTTTGTGAAAGGATTAAAGGCGTGGAATATAAATAGACACCATAAGAACTGCTCCTCTGAAAAACCATAAATGGTACCCGATTATGAGCGGGCGAGGAGCAATAAACATGGCTAATTCTATTGTCATGCATTACGTAATTAGCCTTTATAAGAAAGGCTGTTACGATTTAAGCGGCTCTAAGTCCGTATGCAGAAAGACGCATGATATCGCGAGTTGTGAAGCCGATATTATTCAAAGCATCTCCGTATTGAATCATAAAGTCTTCTACCAAAGCATCTTTGGGCATTGCCATTACTTCAGCGTCTTTTTCTACTTCATTGAGCATTTTCCAGACGATGGGAAGATTTTGGGCGTTTGCTTCTTCTAATTCAGCTTTAGATTCTTCAAAATGTTCTTTTAGCCAAACTTCTCCGAAGTTGAGGTGAGTATATTCATCTTTAACAACACCTTCAGTAATCTTGCGAGAGAAATCATCTGCTACGGGAATAAAGATGTGGTAAGCGGCGATCGCAAAACATTCGATAATTAAAGACTGAATCAACAAGCAAGTAACAACCTTGTCTTGTGCGGCTGCATCTTGGAAATTTTGATGCAATTGAGAGAAAAACTCCTTTGCAAAATCCATATCCGCCGTTACTTCAAGATTTTTAGCGCAAGCTTGAAAACCTTTCTTATGACGCATCTCCATTTTAGAAAGACGAACTAAATCATCTTTTTTATCTGGTAGCAATTGCCCCAGAGATAAATAATTGTCGTATGCTTCTTGTTCTCCCTCGACCACAATTGCATTAATGCGGCTGAAAGCATCTTTGTATGTTTCGCTGCGATAATCAAGCTCAGATGGGGCTATAAGCTCCTGCATCTTGGATTCCCTCCCGATATGAAAGTATTTAATACTCGACAAGTGATGAAATTGGAATGAAGTTGAGTTAAATCGACCGAATAAAAAGAAAGCGATATATTTACCACACACATCAAACCTATTAATAGTCTAAAGTCTGGGTGTAAATTACGTATCCTTGTGGAACCAGTATCGATCAATTTAATTTTGCTGCAACCCGATTCTCTACAGAATATACACAGAATATACGTGGTTTAATTTTACTTAACAACCCACTATGTTATAGATTAGCTGTTGCTGGGGGCGATTGCTCTAGTAACAGAAAAAACTAATGCGCTTGGATAAAGCTTTATTTATGTTCAAACCAAGCCGGACGCGAAAATACGGTAATTTTTTAATCCTCGGATTGCTATTACTACTGGCGGTTATTATTCTACTACCCTTAATTGTAGTCTTTTCAACATCATTCTTCCCTACTAGGGCAGTTCAAAGCGTGTTACCGAGGAATGGCCTCACTTTATCTAATTACCGCGATGCATGGAGCCGGGGTAAATTTTTAGCCTTCGTTTGTTAACTCTACCTTAGTAGCTGTTTGTGTTACCTCTTTTCAAATTATAACTTCGGCATTAGCTGGTTATGCATTAGCAAGGTTAAAGTTTAGAGGACGTGAATTATTACTGTTGATAGTATTAGCGACGTTGGTAATCCCATTTCAGTTGCTGGTAATTCCCGTATTCTTAGTACTTAAATGGGGAAATTTAATAAATACCTATTGGGCACTGATTTTACCTACTGCTGCCAATGGGTTTGGTATTTTCTTGCTGCGGCAGTATTTTCAAAGTATTCCCGTTGAGTTAGAAGAAGCAGCAGCCATAGATGGAGCTTCGAGGCTGCAAATATTATGGCAAGTAATGTTACAATACGCCCGTCCGGCATTAGTCACGTTATTTTTATTTACTTTTATTGGCGAGTGGAACGATTTATTTAAACCCTTAGTATTTACAACCCGCCCTGAATTAAGAACTGTACAGCTTGCTTTAGCAGAGTTTCAAGAGCAATTTACTAGTAATTGGCCCTTGTTAATGGCAGCAGTCACAATAGCCACCGTACCCGTAATGTTACTATTCCTCATCGGTCAACGGCAATTCATTCGCGGTATCGCCACCACGGGAATTAAGAATTAACAGTTAACAGTTAACAGTTAACAGTTACCAGTTACCAATGACCAAGTTTAAATTTCCCCTTGTCCCCTTGTCCCCCCATCCCCCCCTCTACCCCCTCTACTCCCTCTCCCCATCTCCTTCAACCCTATGCCACTACATAAAGTGTCATACATCCGTAATAACTCGGTGCAGGGACAAATGCACTTAGAGGTTATGATTTTTGGACAATGAAATAAAGTGTCATCGGTTCCGAGCACTAAGCAAAGGCTTTTGGCTTAAGCTTTAATTTGAAATAAGAGCATCTATTGCAACATGAATTCATTGGATGATAAGAAACTACCTGCTGTATTAATGGCATCAAGTTCAAGCGAACTACTTCAACGTTATGCAGTAGGAGAAAGGGATTTTCCTGGCAGCAGACTGAATGATGCTAATCTGACTCGCGCCAATCTTAGTGGTGCCGATTTGAGCCGAGTTCATCTGCAATATGCTTACTTAGCAGGAGCTAAACTTAGGGGTACCAATCTCAGCCAAGCCTTGCTTAACGGCGTTCAATTAGTAGGTGCCGATTTACGAGATGCTAACTTGAGCATTTCAAATTTGAGTGAAGCTGAATTATCTGGTGCCGATTTTCGCGATGCAGTGATGAAAACAGCCGATTTACGCGGTGCTGACATTAGTAATGCCAATCTTAGCTGTGTCAATTTGTGTGGTGGTGACTTACGCTACGCTAATCTAGTTAATTCTAATTTCAGCTATACAAATTTCAGGAATGCATTTTTAGCCGCAGCAAACCTGAGTAACGCTTATTTGGTTGGTGCTAATTTAAGCTATGCCGATCTTAATGGTGCAAATGTAGAGAATGCTTTATTTGGATACAACAAAGGACTTTCCAAGTCTGTAAAGCTTGACTTACAACTGCGCGGAGCAATATTTATAATTGACAGCGAACTTTAGGCAGTGAGCAGTGAGCAGTGAGCAGTTAGCAATGTTTATCTCAATGATGGGTTTGATGAGTAATTGATTATGTATTTAATACAGGAATTTTCGGGCTTTTTTAATGCTAGTTTCGGCAATGCCCAATTCGTTTTCTAATCCTCTTGATTTTTTGCCCGTGCAGACGGGCTTAGTTCTTGTAGCACCAGGCTGATAGCCTGAATTATGATATTTTAATTCGCCTCAATTTTATTTCTTTATTGCTAACTGTTCACTGCTCACTGTATGTCCCTTCGGGACACGCTTCGCTAACACTGCTAACTGCTCACTGCTAACTGCTCACTGTCTACTGATTACTCGGTTTCTTGGATTTGCAAGCGTACCGTGCGTTCGGTTGTACCGCTTATTTGTAATTCCATGACTTCTCCACCGAGGGGTTCTAAACAATCAAGTAATGACCTTAAATGTGGTGTGGAAGCACCTGTATCTACGTAAAGTCTATCTGACAAGTTCGCGATGCGTTTCCAAGTCATATATAACTTGCCTATGGTTTGTTCTATCTGGGATGCTTGATTAACTAAATCGGCTGCGATATTCATGCATCCAACTCTTTGGGCTTCTTCTAAGGCTGTTTCAATATCGACTTCTTCGTTAGATAAAGCCTGTACCTGTACTGCTGCTTTCAAATATTTTGCTAGATAACGCGCTTCGGAAGTAGCATTTTTGAGGGTATCAACGTCTGGATTCGCGGTAATCTCATCTTGAATTGCTGCTTGATGGAGTTGTGGTAATTTCTCCATCTCTTTTACTAACGGTGCGAGATAACGAGGGGGAAGGGTGTTATCCGCTACTTTCTGCTTGACTGGTTCGGGTACTAACTCTGAGGACATTGCCGTCCACTCTTCTGAGAGTTGTTTTACTTCTCTTCTGGTAATTTTATCGCCATTTTGTGCAGCTTCACTTACCATTATCTGGACTTCTGGTGAGGCTTTGGCAGTTTCTACAAATGCCCGTTTACTAAAGTTGTTGATAGATTTTACTTCAAGCTTGCCGGATTCTAGCAAGGTATCGGCGCTGTTTGCTAACTCTATCATTGCATAAGCATTACTTTTACTAATTTCCCGTTCCTTGAGCCATTTTAGAAAGCCAGTACCGCGCCCATCCCCTCCTTTTTTCTCGCGCTCGCGAACTGCGCGTAAAATTCTTCCTCGCCAAATATCAGTTTGTAAATCAAATTTATCGCATACCTGCCAAGCTACATCTAGCTGTTCGAGAAACTCTATTTCAGGAATAGCTTCATCTTCGGGATCTGGTAGCTCGAAGGTTAAATCTGCTGGCTGTTGTAAGGCTTCAACCAGTTCGTTGAGGTTTTCGGTTGACTGCACGGTGATAATGGTTCCTTTAGAGAAAGCGAAAGGCTTGGTTATTATCACATAATCTGGGTACCGCAGTTGCTTATTGATTCTTTTAAATTATTTTTTCGTAGAGTTACAATTAAATTTATTTTCGTTGATTGAGTATATTAACTTAGCAATAGAGTAGCTAATGCAACCAAATAATGTCTTCCTGAAGATGTTGGGTTACGGTTCAAATATAAATTAAAAGGCTCTTAACTATATTTTCTTGTGAACCTAACCCAACCTACAAACTTCGTTGAATATCAAAAGTATCCGACGGTTGAAACCACCGGATACTTTTATACAACTAACAACTAACCACTAACAATCTACTTTTCTTTATACGTCCAAACACCATCATCCCACTCATCATGAGCATGGGGATTATCTAACCAATGGTGACAACGCTTGAGATGCGATATCGCGCCTTTGTCATGTTCTTCGATTTCCAAGACTTTGGCGAATTGGTTTTTGGCTGATATAAATTGACGGTTGATGTAGTATTCGCGTCCTTTATGATAATGTTCGATAGCAGTAAGTTTGTCGCCGCTGATTTCATCGCTACGCAAACCGATGAGTTCGTATATTGACACTGGCTCCTTACGCCCTTTGACTCGAATGTAATCTAATTCTCTTGCCCATACCAAATGCTTGCAAGGTTCATAAGTATTATCACTGATTATAATATCGCAACCGTACTGTTTGCTGATGCTTTCTAAACGAGAACCGAGGTTCACGCCATCGCCGATTGCGGTAAATTCCATCCGTTTGCTCGAACCAATGTTTCCACTGATTACAACGTCTGAGTTGATACCGATACCAATTTTGATTTCTGGTTTGTTATCTGCATGACGACGGGTATTAAAGTCTTCCAAACGACGGCGCATTTCTAAGGATGTTTGTACTGCCATCCAAGCATGGTTTTGTAAAGGTAAAGGCGAACCATATACAGCCATGATGGCATCACCGATGTATTTATCTAAGGTGCCTTTATGCTTAAATACCGCTTCAACCATTGACTCGAAGTATTCGTTGAGCATACCTACCACTTCTTCGGCTTCCAAGTTTTCCGTTAAAGTGGTGTAGCCGCGAATATCGGAAAATAGAATCGAAACTTCTTTGCGATCGCCACCTAGTTTTGCGTCGTCTAATTTGAGCAATTCTTCGGCTAATTCCTGAGTCATGTAGCGATACATGGTACTCTTGAGCCGCTTTTCGTCGCTGATGTCGTCCATTACTACCAGCGCACCACGGACTTGTCGATTGTCGCTTGCGTCAGCGATGGTATTAATTGACAAGTTGATACTGTTTTCTAAAGATTCATGGGTAAGAAGCGTGCGATCGGGATAATATTGTTCGCGTAATTTATTATCGGCAACATTTAAAGCATCGTGACACCATTTATCAAAGTCGTTTTCTTTGATATTGATAACGTCGTTGATTAATTTGCCTTCTAAACGTTCTTCTTCTTCTAATCCCAACAAACGCAATGCGCTTTCGTTGGCTGCAACAATATGGCCTTTTTTATCGGTAGAAATAACACCATTAGAAAGACTGCGAAGAATATCGCGCTGCATTTGTTCTTGTTGCTTGATGGTGGCAAACAATTGAGCGTTTTGCAGCGCTACACCTGCCTGTATATTAAAAGCTTCCATAAACTGTTCGTCATTACGATCGAAACTCGCTTGGAAGCATTCGGGGGCTTTTGGCCAATCTTCGGGGTTATAAGCAGGAGACTGGTTTTTATTCTTCTTATTTACCAGTTGTGTTACACCAATTAATTCTTTATCACCGTTAAATACCGGCATACACAGCAAACTACAGGTACGATAAGCGGTTTGTTGATCTATTTGTTTGGCCGTACCGGAGTCTTGATTGTCGTACAAGTCGAAGGGAATATTTAATATTTTACCGCTTTGAGCTACTTGCCCGACAAAACCTTTACCCATCGGCACTCGCAACTCTTTAGTCGAACCATCACCCAAGGTAATTTTTGTCCACAATTCTTGGCGGTCGCGATCGATTAACCATAAAGTAGAGCGATCGGCGTTCATCAGTTGTTTGGCTTCATCCATCACTCGCTTCAGCGTCTCTTCTAAATCGAGACTGCTTTGTGAAAGTGATTTAATAGCTTTCATCAATGCTTCAGCCGCTCGTTGCTTTTGAGTTGCTATGTAAAAGGAGCGCGATGATTCTAAAATTAATCGGATAGAAGGCGCAAATTCTTGAAATAATTGCTCGTCACCATCAGTAAAACCCTTAATATCAATGCGTTCTGATAAAGGGGCTTCACTATTCTTATCCGGTTTTAATTTATTTAACAATTGCACTACCGCGACCAATTTACCTTGTTCGTTGAGCAAAGGTAAAGCCAACATGGTGTAGGTACGGTAATCAGTTCTTTTTTCATGCTGCCGCGCAAAAGAAGAGCGATCGTCGTTGTAAAAATCAAAGGGAATATTAACAACTTTTTTATGAGTCGCAACTTCACCAGCAATACCTTTATTTGCCGGTATGCGAATTTCTAAAGAACGCTTTCCTTCTCCTTCAGCAACAATTGTATACAGTTGTTGTTTCTCTTCATCTAACAGAAATATTGTTGTTCTATCCGCACCTAATAGCTCTCCAGTTTTTAAGGTGATAGACTGCAACATTTCTTGCAAAATTGCTTCAAACCCTTTAGAATCCAACATTGAAAGGGTTTGATTAACAATCTCTAACTTATGCTCTACATCTTTAACAACTTGTTTAAAAGTATCTTTGGTCAAAGGAGCAAGGAAAGTCGAAATAGTTCCTTCCTCTTGATGACTAAGAGCATCTAATCGAGTAGAATTCTGAATAAAGTCGCGCTCACCCTGACTGTTTCCACCAATAATTAAATCGGTGGTTTCATTGCGACTACGTTGGTAGACTGACATAGCTGCCTTCTGATATAAGATTTGTTTTATTAATTGATTCTTTATGGGCTATAAATCTGCCGATCGCTCTGGGTTAATTTTGCCTTCGATACGCAATTTGAATAAAATATTTTGTTCTTGCATCAATCGGCTCAATTAAAAGAAATAAACAGATGCATTTCTGCCATATTGCCCCTTTTTCTTTAACCAAGAAAGAAAAAAATATTTTTACATATCTTGTCTTATCGAATAAGAGAATTATCCACAGTTTAATCTTTCACTAAATCAAATGTCACTGACAAAGATACGTAGACAATAAAACAATAAAAACAGATTCGTTTGATGAACGGCAAGTGCTTTAATATAAATATTTTCGTACTTGCTCGAAATCAAAATATTGTATGACTCCCAATTTCATTTTTAATTAACTATCAAAAAGTACACATTAATTTCATCCCTATAAAATAAACGTGAATATACTTGTAAGTAGGACATTACATCGCTACTTAATTGCTTCTCAAAGTTTTACGTTAATCGCCTTGTAAAAAAAAATACGTTCCACTACCCCGCTCATTTACAACTTTCTGCTGCTACGCTATCGGCAACACTGGGTATTGAATAGTAGAGTTGTATTTTCTACATGACTATGTTGATATTATTCCCAAATTTATTTCAAAGTTAACAGGTGCAGGGTAAGAAATTGCACCAATGACGGTTAATAAAACATATTTAATACGAACATGATGAGCGAACCAGCTTTCCAACTCGTATTGAGTTTCTTATTGATTCTAAAACAAATATAGTTCTAATGAACTACATTAATTCTGAGTTTGGAACACAGCATAAAAAAACGTTAATTATTTATCGTCCCATTCAGCTTTTGCGTTTTAATACTGAGTATTTAAGAAGCACGGTAAAAATACTATGTCTTAGCTTGATATAAAAGCTTTCGGCTTCATTTAAGAGAATGAATGTAGCTAAAGATACTTTATAGCATAGTACTAATTCTTAGCAAACAACAGTTTTTGTTGAAAATATAAATTTACTTTGTATAAATATCGGCATTTTTCAGGATGCTATCGATTAATTGATTGAGTTACAAAATGATTTATATATAACAATAAAGGCTCAGTGATATTGCTGAGAAAGATTAATGTCTTCAATTCAGCAACAAAAACCAAAAGCGATCGGCTTGTTTACTGCAACCTGTATTGTCGTAGCGAACATGATAGGTACGGGAGTATTCACTAGCTTGGGCTTTCAAGTAGTAGATATAAAATCTGGTTTCACTCTGCTATTTCTATGGATGGTAGGTGGAGTTTTCGCTTTATGCGGTGCTTTGAGCTATGCCGAATTAGGGGCAGCAATGCCTTATTCGGGTGGTGAATACTATTATTTATCTCGTATATATCATCCTGTAATAGGTTTTTTATCTGGATGGGTATCGGTAACGGTGGGTTTTGCTGCACCAATAGCCTTAGCGGCGATGTCTTTAGGAATATATTTCAACGGTGTATTTCCATTATTTTCTCCACAAACCATTGCTTTAACCGTAGTCATCGGTGTTTCTTTGATTCATAGTACGCACAAAGCATTTGGTAGCTACTTTCAACAGATATTTACTATCTTAAAAGTTCTATTAATTGTAACTTTAATTGTTTGCGGTTTGTTTTTAGCTGAACCTCAACAGTTAGGATTTCTACCATCAATAGGAGATGTTAATTTAATTTTTAGTTCTCCCTTTGCAATTTCATTGATTTATGTAACTTATTCATATTCGGGATGGAATGCAGCCGTTTATTTAGCTAGTGAAGTAGAAGAACCGGAAAAAAATATACCCCGTTCTTTAATTGGCGGAACTTTGATTGTAATGGGGTTATATCTATTATTAAACTTTATCTTTTTATACAGTACGCCAATTAATGAACTAGCGGGAAAATTAGAAGTTGGATCTATAGCTGCTAATCAAATTTTTGGTCAAAAAGGAGCAAAAATAATGGGTATTTTAATTTCTTTTGGGCTAATTTCTTCAATCAGTTCAATGGTATTAGCTGGCCCAAGAGTTACTCAAGCAATTGGCGAAGATATTCCATTATTTAAACTGCTTGCGAGAAAGAATACCCAGGGTATTCCATATCTAGCAATTGTTGTACAGCTATTTATGGTTACTGTGTTGATACTGACATCTAGTTTTGAAGCAGTACTAACTTATTTAGGATTTACCCTAACATTATCTTCATTTATTACAGTTTTGGGGGTTTTTATTTACCGCTTTCGATATCCCAAAGCTCCTCGCCCTTATCAAACTTGGGGTTATCCTGTTACACCATTTATCTTTTTAGGAATAAGTTTGTGGATGTTGGTGTTTCTTTTGATTGATAAACCAGTGGAATCGTTAACAGGAATGACAACGATCTTACTTGGTTTAATTGTCTATTTTGTTGCATCGAAAAACAAATTGGGATGGTCTTCTGTTGATGAACCAGGCTATCTTTCGGCGTATGAAACCGAGAAAAAATAAACTTGGTTAAGATAAAAACCGGCTTCTGAATAACTTTGAAATATTTCTCTACAATCATGAAAAACAATAAATTATTTACTGCTATTTTTGGTACTGGTATTAGTGCATTATTATTGCTACAAGGCTGTGGTAGCGACAATATTAATACCAATATTACCAGTAACGCAATTAAAAA